>NC_019567.1:1534074-1840889 GCF_000317895.1 Bdellovibrio bacteriovorus str. Tiberius | reverse complement strand
TCTTAGGTCTCGACTAACCCTGGGAAGATTATCTTTACCCAGGAATCCTTGAGTTTTCGGCGCCCGGGTTTTTCACCCGAGTTCAACGCTACTTATGTCAGCATGATCACTTCTAGTTCGTCCAGCTGTCCTACCGGTCAACCTTCATCCTACACTAGAACGCTCCCCTACCACTAAAATATAAAATATCTTAATCCAAAGCTTCGGTAACACGCTTAGCCCCGTTGTATCTTCCGCGCAGAGTCACTAGACTAGTGAGCTATTACGCTTTCTTTAAAGGATTGCTGCTTCTAAGCCAACCTCCTAGTTGTCAAAGTAACTCCACAACGTTCTCCACTGAGCGTGCATTTAGGGACCTTAGCTGTTGGTCTGGGCTCTTTCCCTCTCGACTCATGACCTTATCACCCTGAGTCTGCCTGCCAGGGAACATATCAATGGCATTCGGAGTTTATTTGGGTTTGGTAATCCGGTAAAGACCCCTAGCCCATTCAGTGCTCTACCTCCATGATATTTTTTACCTGACGCTATACCTAAATATATTTCGGGGAGAACCAGCTATCACCCAGTTTGATTGGCCTTTCACCCCTAATCACAGATCATCAAAAGAGTTTTCAACCTCAACTTGTTCGGTCCTCCACGAGGTGTTACCCTCGCTTCAACCTGTCCATGATTAGATCACCGGGTTTCGGGTCTATGCCTGCATACTAAATCGCCCTATTCAGACTCGCTTTCGCTACGGCTCCACCTACAACGGCTTAACCTCGCATGCAAACATAACTCGCTGACTCATTATGCAAAAGGTACGCTATCGACCACTTAAGGGTCTCTAACTGCTTGTAGACTTACGGTTTCAGGTTCTATTTCACTCCCCTCTCGGGGTTCTTTTCACCTTTCCCTCACGGTACTTGTTCACTATCGGTCACTAAGGAATATTTAGCCTTATGAGGTGGTCCTCACAGATTCCCACGAAATTTCACGTGTTTCGTGGTACTCGGGATGCCGCTAGGGCCTTCGAAGTTTTCGAGTACGGGGCTATCACCCTATCTTGCCAGACTTTCCAGACTGTTACTCTAACTTCTCCGGTCCCACATTGCGGTCCCACGACCCCTCATTCAAATTAATGAATAAGGTTTAGGCTGTTCCCCGTTCGCTCGCCACTACTGGGGGAATCTCGGAATTGATTTCTCTTCCTGAGGGTACTGAGATGTTTCACTTCCCCTCGTTCGCTTCAAACAACTATGTATTCATTGAGTGATACCATAAATGGTGGGTTTCCCCATTCGGAAATCTCCGGATCAAAGTGTGTGTGCCACTCCCCGAAGCTTATCGCAGCTTACCACGTCCTTCATCGCTTCTTAGTGCCAAAGGCATCCACCGTAAGCCCTTTGTAGCTTAAAAAAATGGAACTAACCTCGCTAAAAATCAACTAAATCAATCTATTCAATTGTCAAAGAACGAAAACCGTTCAGCAAAACTCTAACTTACACCGCATTCCAGTTATTAGAACTTGGTGGGCCTGGGAAGACTCGAACTTCCGACCCCACGCTTATCAAGCGTGTGCTCTAACCAACTGAGCTACAGGCCCGTTAGGCTTCACTCTCTCAAAACTAAACAGCTAGATAGATTTTTGGGACTCACTTACTCGGGAAGAGTAAGTTGACCTAAGATTGGGTCATTTTAACTTATCAAGAACAAGTCTTGATGAAGATTGACCGGATAATCCTTAGAAAGGAGGTGATCCAGCCGCAGGTTCCCCTACGGCTACCTTGTTACGACTTCACCCCAATCATCGACCATACCTTGGGCGCCTGCCTCCTTGCGGTTAGCGCAGCGACTTCTGGTACAGCCAACTTTCATGGTGTGACGGGCGGTGTGTACAAGGCCCGGGAACGTATTCACCGCGGCATTCTGATCCGCGATTACTAGCGATTCCAACTTCATGATCTCGAGTTGCAGAGATCAATCTGAACTTAGATAGCTTTTAAGCGATTTGCTCTACCTCGCGGCTTAGCTTCGCTCTGTGACTACCATTGTAGCACGTGTGTAGCCCTAGGCATAAGGGCCATGAGGACTTGACGTCATCCCCACCTTCCTCCGGTTTAACACCGGCAGTCCATCTAGAGTGCCCAACTGAATGCTGGCAACTAAATGCAGGGGTTGCGCTCGTTGCGGGACTTAACCCAACATCTCACGACACGAGCTGACGACAGCCATGCAGCACCTGTGTACCGACCCTTGCGGGCGACGACATTTCTGCCAGTCTTCCAGTACATGTCAAGCCTAGGTAAGGTTCTTCGCGTTGCATCGAATTAAACCACATGCTCCACCGCTTGTGCGGGCCCCCGTCAATTTCTTTGAGTTTTAATCTTGCGACCGTACTCCCCAGGCGGGATACTTAACGCGTTAGCTTCGTCACTGAAGGGGTCAATACCTCCAACAACAAGTATCCATCGTTTACGGCGTGGACTACCAGGGTATCTAATCCTGTTTGATCCCCACGCTTTCGGATCTCAGTGTCAGTGTTCGGCCAGTTACCCGCCTTCGCCTCCGGTATTCCTGTTGATATCTACGTATTTCACCACTACACCAACAATTCTAGTAACCTCTCCGACACTCAAGCTTCGCAGTATCAAATGCACTTCCAGGGTTGAGCCCTGGGCTTTCACATCTGACTTACAAAGCCACCTACATCCGCTTTACGCCCAATAATTCCGAACAACGCTAGGATCCCTCGTCTTACCGCGGCTGCTGGCACGAAGTTAGCCGATCCTTTCTTACAGGGTACATTCATTGTGTTATTCCCCTGCGACAGAGCTTTACGACCCGAAGGCCTTCATCACTCACGCGGCGTCGCTGCATCAGAGTTTCCTCCATTGTGCAATATTCCCTACTGCTGCCTCCCGTAGGAGTCTGGACCGTGTCTCAGTTCCAGTGTGACTGATCATCCTCTCAGACCAGTTAAAGATCGTCGCCTTGGTGAGCCGTTACCTCACCAACTAGCTAATCTTACGCGGACTCATCTTAGAGCGAAAAACCTTTGACCCCTAGAGCCGCAGCTCCTGTGGTCTTATGCGGTATTAGCTAATCTTTCGACTAGTTATCCCCCACTCTAAGGCAGATTATCCACGCGTTCCTCACCCGTGCGCCACTAGGTATTGCTACCCCGTTCGACTTGCATGTATTAGGCACGCCGCCAGCGTTTGTTCTGAGCCAGAATCAAACTCTCCAGTTTAAATTCTGTTTAGAAGCAAACAGCTAGCTTTTACGCTATTGTTTGTTCGAATATTTTTTGAAATTGTGAATACCAATTACTCGGTATTCAAAGAGCCCAAAAATCTATTTTATCTAGCTATTCAGTTTTCAAAGAGCGAATCTTGCTCGCCGTTAATCTTACTTAGCGGCGAGGTAGAGAGTTTTATCGAAGAGCTAAGCTCTTGTCAACACCCTCCCAAACATTTTTTCGAAAATTTTCAAAAAGAACTTTTTCGAAAAAATATTTGATCCTCAATCAACGTTCAAACGTGTCGCAAATAATTGAATTCAAATCAATTACTTATGAACCCTGTCTGTGTTTGGAATCAAACATAACGTCGGTGAGGTCCTGATTTATAGGCCTAATGCCCTTTCCAGGCAAGGCCTTTTTTAAATAAATAAAAGTGTAGAAAAATAGGGCAAAAATTGCGCTTTATGCCGCCTTAATAGGCACAAAGCGACTCTGCAGCGCTTCATGCCTATAAAAGAGGAGCCCATTTATCCCGCATTTCAGAGGAAATCTCTAGATAGAGGGGCCATTTCCCTTATTAATAGGGATCAGAAAATGCAGAAAGCCCCTTCTATATAAGAAAGGGGCCTTCAAAACCGCTCATTAAGTACGGCGGGATTTCTTATTGTCGTTCATGTGTTCAATCTTATCCCCCAGATCATGGATGGCCTGACCTGTTTTAGGGGCCTTCTCAGAGATCTTCTGTCCAACCTTTTCGATTTTATCCCCCACTTTATGGGAGAGGCTTTCTTTATCGTTGTATTTCGAAGCCATAAAAACCTCCTGGTTCGTTTGTTCTATTCTATTACTGAATAAAACCGTCCCAGGAAGAATCCATCAACAGTGCCAGTTTACAGTCACGATCCATCACTTTGGTGCAGAGGCGATTGAATTTAGACATAAAAAAAGCCACCCCAAGGGACGGCTTCTATATCTAGATCACTGTTTCGTCGTGTCCGAAGACTTTGCGGTATTTCGCCATGAACCAGTTCTGGAATCGGTCCACATATAAGTGAACGGCCGGAATCACATATAGTGTCAGCAAGGTGGAACTGATAGTACCACCGATAACGACAATCCCAAGACTTGTACGGGATTTCGAAGCTTCATTCAAACCAATCGCCACAGGCACCATTCCGGCAATCAGCGCAAGACTCGTCATAATGATCGGACGAAGACGGGTTTCGCCCGCTTTCAGCAAAGCTTCTTTCGGAGAAATACCATGCTTTTGCTGTTCAGCTGCAGAGTCGATCAACAAGATAGAGTTCTTCGTCGCAAGACCCATCAGCATCACACACCCAATCATCGAGAACAAATCAAAGCTGGAACGGGTGATGAATAACGACAGGAAAGCTCCGCAGGCAGCCAGCGGAATCACAGACATGATTGTCACCGGGGTGATGAAAGAACCATACAAACTAGCCAGCACCAGATAAATAAACATCACACCCAAGCCCAAGGAAACCAGGATGTTCGTCATCAGCTCGGCAAAGCGTTCGGCTTCACCCACGAAGCTGAAAGTCACACCCGGAGGGGGCTTCAGTTCTGTCTTCGACAGACTGTTGATTTCAGTGATCACACCCCCAAGGCCTTTCCCGCCTGGAGTGATATCTGCAGAAAGCTGGATGTAACGGTTGCGGTTTTCACGCAAGATCACCGACGGCCCCTGCGCTTCTTTCAAGTGGGCGACGTTCGCCAAAGGCACCAGCCGCTGACTGAGATTTGGAACCTTCAGACTTGGATACTGTTCACGCAAGTCACGCTGATCCGGCTGCAGGCGCACACGCACATCATAATTCACACCATTTTCACGGTAGATGGCCGGCGTCTGGCCTTCGATCAAAGTACGAAGCTCCATACCAACACCGATCAGGGAAACCCCCGAAGCTTGGGCGTTTTCACGCTTCAGCTGCACCTGGAACTCGGGCTTACCGGCGCGATAGCTTGTATCCGGCTGGGAAAGACCCGGCTCGGCCTTCAGCTTCGCCAGCACCTTTTCAGAATACTGAATCAGATCGTTCATATTCTGACCCACGATATTCAAGTTGAACTGACGGCTGTTCTGCTGACCGGGGTTATCCGTCACGATGATGTTGTATTTCTCCAGGCCCTTATACGCTTCACGCAAAGCCGCTTTGGTCTGCGTGGTATTCATGCTGCGTTTTTTAGACGGCACAAGACGGATATAAAGACTTCCCTTGTGAGGCTCCCCGTTGCCGGTACCCACGAAGGTCAAAATGTCCTCGATCTCTGGGAACTTGCGGGTGCGGCTTTCGATTTCTTTGGCAATGACATCCGTGCCATCAAGACTGGCCCCCGGAGAAAGCTCAAACTGCACGTAGAATTCACCATTGTCCTGCGCGGGCAGGAATGTGAATGGCACGCGTGTGGCAATAAAGAGCGAAAACACAAAGATCCCGACAGAGGCCAGGATGGTTTTCGCCGGATGCGCCAGAGCCCAGCCCAGAGTTTTCACATACCCCTGCTCCATGCGCGTCTGGAAGCGATCAAAGGCCTTCAGAGCTTTTTGATTCCAGATGCCGAACCTGGATGTTGGAGGTTTGTGAGAATGCTCCCCCGCCACGTATGCTGACAAAGTCGGCGCCACAAACAGACCGTCGAACAAACTGACGATCATGGCAAAACAGATCGTCAAACCAAACTGTTTGAAGAACTGCCCCACAATCCCCTGCAGATTTCCGATCGGGCCAAACACCGCAAGAATCGTCAAAGTGGTCGCAACAACGGCCAGAGTCACTTCATTGGTACCAACCACGGCGGCTTTCTTCGGCGACATGCCGATTTCAAGCTTACGGAAGATGTTTTCACGAACGACGATGGCGTCATCCACCAAAAGACCCACGACCAAACTCATCGCCAGCAGGCTCATGATGTTGATAGAGAACCCGAAGATCCCCATCATAATACACGCCCCCAGCAGCGAGTTGGGAAGTGCAAAGCCCGTAATCAGAGTGGATTTCATGCTGCCCAGGAAGAAATAAACCACCAGAATCGTCAGGATCACCCCGAATATAATGGATTCATAAACGTCATAAACGTTCGCGCGAATCTTGTTACTGGTGTCCTGAACGATCTTCATCTGGGCTTCCACCCCTTGGGCTTTGAAGTCCTCGTTGATCTTGGTTACCTTCTTGGCGATATCGTCAGCAACTTTGACCGAATTGGCTCCGGACTGGCGATAGATGCTGAAGTTGATGGCTTTCTTGCCATTCAAACGGCTGCGCGAGCTTTCGTCCTGCAAAGTGTCTTCGATCCTGGCCACCGTGCCGATGGTGATCGGATGATAGACATCCGCCAGACGAAGCACGGTGGACCCGATTTCATGCACGGACTGATACTGTCCCAGGGTGCGGAAAGAAAACTGAGTTTCTCCGACATCAATTTTACCGGCAGGGATATTGCGCCCCCCGCTGCGCAGAGCTTCGGCCACTGTGCTGGCTGAGATATCCGTGCCGTTCAAACGGTCCCGATTCAAACTGACGTGAATTTCACGCTTGCGGCCCCCCAGGATTTCCACCTGGCCGACCTGATAGACCTGCTCAAACTGCGGGGAAATGATCTCTTTGGCCAGATCGTAAAGCTTTCCGTCCTCCATGTCGGCTTGGAGTGAGATATACATGATCGGCGCATCCGACGGACCCACCTTACGGATCACGGGTTCATCGACGTCATCGGGAAGTTCACGCATGGAGTTTTGCACTTTGGCGCGGACTTCCTGCTCGGCGAAGTTCAGATTGGTTTTCAAAGAGAACTCGATACTAAGAATACTGACCCCTTCCATATTCTGCGAAGAGACCTTCTGCACTCCGGAAATGGTTGAAACCTGATCTTCCAATACCTTGGTGATTTCGGTTTCAACTTCCTGAGGACCGGCACCCGCATACGAAGTCACAACCACGACAGTGGGAAGCGTGACATCCGGATACAAATCGATGGGAAGGTTTTTTAAAGAGATGCCTCCAAGAGTCAGCATAAGGATGACAAGAGACATGATAAGAACGGGTTGGCGTACTGATAATAAAGCTGGTGACATAGTGGCGGGAAATTAGCAGCAAGGATGAGTGCGGACAACTGGAGAGATATTCGAGGACCGAAGCAGTCCCGCAGGTGGGATCTATTTTCGATACCACGACCTATTTTTGAGCCATTTTATGGCTTTTTAGCTCGTTTTTTGATACCCTCAGGATGATGATTGAGACTCCAAACCAAATGCTGCAATCTGGTTTCAGAAAGCGATGAGGCTTTCTGAAAGAGGCAGGTCTCAAATGAAAAAAGTTTTTTATATTCTGTGTTCGCTGCTTGGTTTCGACAGTCTGGAGGTGGATTGCAGTCACATTCTGGAACGCGAATTTCGCAAGAACTTCAAAAGGTAGGATCCCGTGAAAGAGTTTAAGTCCCAGAAAATAAAAGCAGTTCTTAAAGTTCTTCTGAAAAAGAAAGGACTGACTTATGACGCCCTTGCAGAACAGATGGAATGCTCTGTTCCGACGATCAAAAGAATTCTGGGGCCCGAAGAACTGACTCTAAATCGCCTTTTGCATCTGTGTGATATTTTAGACACCAACCTTGCTGAAATTGAAACCCTGACGGCCGAGGAAGAAACCGGAAGTCCTTCATTCACCGAAGAACAGGATGCCTTCCTGGCAAAGAACAAGAACTACTTTGCTTATCTGATGAAGCTTTTTGATGGAATGACTCCAAAACAGATTGCTGACGAGTATCAACTGACCGCAAGAAGCACGGACAAATATCTGATCGGCCTGGAAAAGCATGACCTGATCCGTGTCACCGGAAAACAAAAGGTTAAACCCGCCTTCAAGACCATTCCAAACCTCGGAAATGCGGCCTTGGCGCGGGCTCATTCTGAATCCTTCATCAAAGGCGTGGCGTATTTCTTTATCGATCTGGTTCGCGAAGGGCTTTATTCCCAAAAGAAAAAAGAAGAGCGCAATCAGGCGAGTTTTTCCACTCAGGTGGTCAAAATCTCTAAAGCCAGCTATCAGGCGTGGGTTGAAGAACAGAACAAGTCCCTGCGCAGTTTTGAAAAGCTCGCGACCTACGAAGAAAAAACCAAAGCCCCTGAGGAACTTATGTCGGCCGTGATTGTTTCAGCCCACACCATTCTGAAGCACGACTATGAGGGATTGAAAAAGTTCAGTTCCACTTTTGGCGAAATCACCAACTTTTAAAAGGGCCGGGGCGACTCATCCGCCTTAGGCCGCGGTGGTATCGAAGACACTGGTACGATGCTGATTTTACCATTGGTTTCAAGAACCCCCAGCAGAACATCTGAAAACGACTTCAGGCCATGCTCCCGCAGCGTGGCTTCAAGTTCGGATTGAGTGATTCCTTCGGAAGTGCGCACTTTTTCAATGACCTGCCCGTTTTGAATAATCACCCGGGGTTCGCCCTCAACGACTTCTTCGACTTTTTTGAACTTATAACTAAGATAGTCCACAAAAGAGTTCACCGCCACCAGGGTGGCTGCCAGAATCAAGGCCCCGGTGACGGAGTATTCATCCGATATCAATCCATTACTGACGGCTTCACTGATAATCAGCAGCAGAACAAAATCAAACGGAGCGAACTCGCCGATTTGCTTTTTACCAATCACCCGCAACAGCACGAATACGAAAAAGTATACGATAACTGCACGAAGTATCAGTTCCCACCAGGGGTTCGTCATTTCCCACATCCGCCACCTCGTTTGATTCAGGCTCGCTCTTGACTGCTGCCATCGCAACCAGTTTTCCCTGTCCCTTGTCTGTGCGCACAAGGATAATGGCATCTTACGGAGGTCCCCATGCCAGAGATTGCCGAAGTCGAAACCGTGCGCCGTCATCTTGACAAAGCTCTGCGCGGCAAAAGGATCAAAGAAGTCATTTATGAAGACAAAGACAGACACCTTTTCGCCTTTGCCCCAGCCAAAGAAGTGAAAAAGGCCCTGGAAGGAGCCCGCATCACCGGCACCGGCAGGAAAGGAAAGTATTTCTGGCTGGAGCTGGATCGTAAGCCCTGGCCATTGTTTCACCTGGGCATGAGCGGAAACATCTCGCTGCTGACGGATCCCTCAGACGCCAGACACCGCAATATCTGGGGCGGCAAAAAACTGTGGAGTCTTGAAGATGAAAGCGAACACAGCATGATTTGGTTTTGCCGGTTGCTGCTTCGACTGGATAAAAAAATCGAAATGGCTTTCAGTGACCCGCGCCGCTTTGGCCGGATGTGGCTGACGGACGATCCGTGGCAACATCCACGCATTGCCAAGCTGGGCTTTGACCCTCTGTTGGATTTCCCGACAGCCAAAGCGTTGTATGAACGTCTGCACAAGCGAAAGAAATCCATCAAAGGACTGATGCTGGATCAGGGGCTATTCGCGGGGATTGGCAACTGGCTGGGAGATGAAATTTTGTTTCAGGCGCGCATCTCGCCCCATCGTCTGGCCTCGGATCTGACGCTGGCTGAAGTGACCACCATACGCAGAGTGACTTTGTCAGTCGTGAGAAAAGCCATTGCCGTGGATGCGGACTATGAGCGCTTTCCCAAGACGTGGCTTTTCCACGAACGCTGGGGCAAGTCAAAAACTGCCAAAACCCACAAGGGACACAAAATAAAACATGAGGACATTGCCGGACGCACCACTGCGTGGGTCCCGGACTGGCAGAGCTAGGACCTTAGCCAATCCTGAAGCTTGTTTTAAATCAGCAACCGGGGGTTTTAATTTCCGTTCCTGCAAGGGCGGCGGAAAATATCCCTGAATGCGGGAGGAACCTATGGCTGAGAAAAAAAATGAGGCAGTACGAGGAGCGGATCTAAGAAAGAAAATCATCGACTCTCAGGAAAAGGGCGAGAACTATCGTTCTGAGCACCAGGGCACGGATCTTATCGACACGAACACCGTGCACGAAGATCAAACGACCCGCAATCGCAGTTCCAGCGAGCACAGCTCTAAAAAATAATCAGGGGTGCCTATGATCCCTGAGCAAATTGAAGAACTGAAAAAGCGCCAGACACCCCTGCTACGTCATCAAGACCTGCAGGATGTGATTTCCCATATCAAGGACCGCAAAGTGGTCATGCTGGGAGAAGCATCGCATGGAACGCATGAGTACTATCACTGGCGTGCCCAAATAACCCAGGAGCTCGTCAGCAAACACGGCTTCAGCTTTGTCGCCGTGGAAGGAGACTGGCCCTCGTGTCAGTATCTGGATCGCTATGTTCGTTCCAGCAATCTGGACAAACTTCCTTTTGCGCATTTTTCCCGGTGGCCAGGATGGATGTGGGCCAACGAAGAAGTCCGTGATTTCACAACCTGGCTGCGCTCGCACAATCATCTGCAAAATAAGAAACCGGTCGGTTTTCATGGACTGGATGTTTACTCGCTGTTTGAATCCATCGATGCCATTGTCAAAACCGTGGGTGGTATCGAACCTGATCTGGTGGCTCCGTTAAAGGAGTACTACAGCTGCTTTGCCTCTTACCGGCATGACGAAAAAAAGTACGTCAGAGATCTTATGCGAAACTCCAAAGGCTGCCGCGAAGAGGCTGTGTCTGCCCTGGAAGATCTGCTTGAAAAAAACATGACCCGCGCCGACAACGCCCTCTTTGATGCCATTCAAAACGCCCGTGTGATCAAAAATGCTGAAAAATATTATCAGGCTATGACTGCTTTTGAAGACAGCTCGTGGAACGTGCGTGACCGGCATATGCTGGAGTCCTTGGAGGCCTTGCTTCAGCACTATGGCACCGACGCAAAAGCCATTGTCTGGGCTCACAACACCCACATCGGTGACTACCGGGCCACAGACATGGTGATCGAAGGCAGCGTCAACATCGGAGGCCTGGCTCGAGAGATCTTCGGTGAAAACAATGTGGCCTTGGTGGGTTTTGGCAGCTATCAGGGAAGCGTGATTGCCTCCCCGGCTTGGGCGGGTCCGGTGCGGGTGATGAATCTGCCCCAGGCACAGAGTGGAAGCTATGAGGATCTTTTTCACCAAGTGGCCTATGCCTCAGGATTCAAAAATTTTTCTTTGAACTTTACTAAAGAGGATCGGACCAAATCTTGGGCCCAGTCACGGGGCCATCGTGCGGTGGGCGTTGTCTATAACCCCCACCATGAACGCGCCAACTATGTTTCGACCAAAATCGCGGAACGCTATGACAGCTTTCTGTTTTTTGATGAATCGCGCGCTTTAAGTCCGCTGCGACAGGAAATTGACCGGAGTGAAATACCGGAAACCTTCCCGTCGGGCCTATAACGTTTTTCTGCCTTAAGCAGGAATCAATGGCTTGATTTGCAGGTTCTTTTCTTTCAGGAAATCCGGGTTGAACACCTTGGACTGATAGCGAAGTGCTGAATCCCCCATCACAGTCGCGATACGCAAACCCTTTCCCTGATTCTGCAAAGCATATTGATAAGCCGCGAAGATATTCAGCGCTGCGGAAGTCCCCACCAGAAGGCCTTCGTGCTGAGCCAGATAATAAAGCATTGAGAGCATTTGTTCATCGTGGATCTGAACTGCCTCATCGACACGGGCTTTTTTAAAGTTTTCGGTCAGACGCATGATTCCGATGCCCTCGGTGATGGAACTGCCTTGAGATTCAAATTTTCCGGTTTTAACAAAAGAATAAAGGCCTGAACCCATGGGATCAGCCAGAAGAGTATGCACTTTTGAATCCTGCTCTTTCAAATAGGCAGACACCCCGGCCAGCGTCCCCCCTGTGCCTACAGAAGAAACAAAGGCATCCACCTTTTGGTCCATCTGCGCCCACACCTCAGGGCCGGTTGTTTTATAGTGAATTTCGAAGTTGGCGGTGTTTTCAAACTGATTGGCCCAAAATGCATTGGGACGAGATTCAGCCAAAGTGCGAGCTGTGTGGTAAAAGTGATTGGGATTGGCAAACGGACAAGGAGCCACTTTCACAAGCTCCACTCCCAAAGCATGAAGCGCATCGTATTTTTCTTTGGCTTGATTGTCTGGCATTACGATCACGCAGCGATATCCGCGCTGAGCGGCCAAGGTGGCAAGACCAATCCCCGTGTTACCAGCAGTGCCTTCGACAATCGTGTATCCAGGTTTCAGCAGCCCCTGTTTTTCAGCGCTTTGAATGATCCCCAGGGCCGTGCGATCTTTCACACTGCCACCTGGGTTCAGATATTCAGCCTTGGCGAAGATCTCACATCCGGTGATTTTTGAAAGAGACTGAAGCTTGATTAAGGGTGTGTGACCAACAACGTCTGATACTGAACCTGCCTGCATAAGCACCTCGCAATCCAGCCAGAACTATATATCCCGAAGCCTATTGATTCAAAGGCTTTACTTCGTCGTGACAGCCCTGCAATCCCGAATAGTCACCGGGATAATTGAGCACCCTTGGGAACCCCCAAGCGAAGATTTGCTGGGCCAAGTCCGGAGAACCTGCCCCTTTGCTGCAAACGACGATGATGATGGAATCAGGGGTCATGCCTTTGGCTCCCATAACTTGGACAGCATCACCTGCAGCCAGGGGACTTAATACGGAAGCCGGAATATTACTGACCGGCATTTTTGTGATGGGGTCCATGCTCATGTTAAACTGCGCGAAGTCTGCTTCACTGCGCACGTCCAACACATGGGCTTTGAGCTTGGCCTGACTAAAAGGCATGGCGAAGGTCGGCGCCAGCTGCTGAGTGGGTGCACGTCCGCCCAATGAAGCCATGCGCGCTTTACTGCTCCACTGGGCGACTTCGTTTTTCTGGGACAAATAAGATTTCAACTGCGGCAGATCTATCTGAATAGGACCCGGCCGGGTTTGACATCCACAAAATAAGAAAACTGCCAGCAGCAAAGTTAATTTCATCAAATCATCTTATCGCGAATGCGGCGCCCTCACATATAGCCATTTCGAGGTCGCACAAATCACAAATTTGCTGAACTGCAAGCCAGAGCCTGATGGCAGATTCGGGTGTTATCTCAAAATACCCGTTGAGGTCATTGACTCAATTTTATCAATGTACATCAGTCGGAGGGTGAACAGATCTCCGGCACTTAAACCGCGGTCGTCCCATTTGCGAGTGACACAATAACTCATGATCGAGTCTGCATCGTATTCTGTATAGCCGAAGCCCCACTTCATACCCTCTTTCGTTTTGCCACCTATGGTGCAGGTGGAATGAGGATGATCGTGTTCGTGATACAGACCTGCTATATGACCAAACTCGTGCACGACCGTGGATTTAGTCAGGCCTCCGGCGAAGAAGTGCACCACGCCCGTCGCACCCGGAAAGTCCTTGGCAGGATAAACAAGCTGAACCCCAACCGATGCGGAGGCCAGCGTGCCGCCCAACCATTTCAAAGCATTTTTCGGGCGATAGTTGATGACGACTTTACTTTGGTCACCCAGAATACAGTTTTCAAACCCGACAAAATGTATTCCCGTGCGGGATGGAGTGAACTCATCCTCGAGCCAGCGACGAACTTGATCTTTATCATGGGAGCTCCAGACCGATCGACGGTATTTTTCTTTCGAGTTTTGCACTGGGTTGGCAAAGCAGACTTTCACAGCTTCAGGACGCCAGCGACGCCAAGTAAACATGCCAGCCTTTGCCTGCATAGCGGAAGTTAGAATAAGGAATACAAGCAAAACTCTAGTTTTCAATCAACACCTGCCTGACCTAATCCATAAGAGCGATGCAAGGTATTCGCCTGCCTTGAGTGCGATAGATTGGCCGAGGCCTGTGCCCGGAGCGTAGAACCTAGACAATCGGTTCCAAAACGCGTCAGCATACAGGGATGTGTTTAATATGACGGGAATAAAAAAGGGAAAAATTGGGGTGAGTAACGGGGCTTGAACCCGCGACACTCGGAATCACAATCCGATGCTCTACCAACTGAGCTATACCCACCACAAAGGAAGATCTTTTATAGGGCCTTGCCAAAGAAAGTGCAAGCACGAAAATGACCCCGGAACGCAGATTTTAAAAAGCCCTAGTAATCACAAGAACCTACGACCACCTGCGCCTTACAGGCACTGCCCCCTTTTTCGGCATCAAGGACCGTTTCTTCCGCCCAATCCCCATTGGCGTTGCAACGGTGACGAACACAGGAAACGCCTTCTGCGGCAACCAGGCAGGCTTTCTTTTCTTTCTTGGGGTTGTTTAAGCATGTCCATGAACACTCATTAAAGCGCCCGGCCGGCTTTTCACAGATGGACCCGGATCTTTTGCTATCCGCTTTGGCTTTGGCAGCCCGGGCTTGATCGGTGGCCTGTTTTTTACGGCGCATTTTTTCAGCTTCACTGGCAATGGACAGCTCTTTCAGGTCAAGGGCGGTCACCGAGGTCAGGCGCCCGCGAGGGATCTTTCGTCCCTGCAAAAGGATGTCATAGGCGATTTCACCACCTTCGATCACCCCTTGAAAGCCGACTTGCTGCCCGCTTTGAACCTTCGCCGAATCTTCGCCGTTGAGGGCGGAAAACTCCATCGAGCCTTCAAACATCTTCACCCCGGCAAACGCTTTGGCCGGATCCATGCTAAGGACATAATCCCCGGCCGGAGCAATAAACTCGAAAAGATCCGAACGCACAGCCACATTGTAAGCGCCCTTGTCTTTAAGGGACTGACTCCAATGAAGATGACCGGATTTCAGATTCAGCACGGGGGCTTCTCCGCCCTCCCAGCTAATCACCGGGATGATCAGCTCGCTGCCCCCCAGAACGGTGAAGCTGCGCTTTTCATCAAGTTGTACTTTAACTTCTGAATCCAGAGATGTTTCCAGCGTCGCTTTTTCTCGCAAAGTGGTCGTACCGCGAAGAGACAGGCGCTTGCCGTCCTTCCCCGTCAACCACGCCTGCCCGCGAACCTCACGAACCGCCGGATACTTGGGAGCAGTCGCAAAAACATGGGAATCCACCAAAGTGATCCCCGCCAGCAAAAGAACAGAAAGAAGACTATTCAGACTTTTTGTGAACACGTTCCATCTCCCACTGCTTGGCGAACTTTAAAAACAGGGAATAGGCTGCTCCGACGGCGATCACAAAGCCCGGCATCCCATCCATAAAGCCGCGCTTTACAAAATAGGTCTCAATAAATTTGCCCCAGGGCTTAAAGATCAACTTGAAGTAAGAAAATTTCTTGCCCGCAGCCATCAGCTGTTTGGCTCCCAGCGTGGAATAGCGGTCGTTGGTGATAACCTGATCGCTCAGACCATCAAACACCCAGTGCAGCAGATCCCGCTTCATTTTGAGCATGCGTTTGACTTCCACTTTTTCGTGTACGTCTGCGGAATTCCACTGGGAACGGGATTTATTAAACAGTCTTAGTTGATAGTCCGGATACCACCCGCCGAATTCGATCCAGCGTCCCAGATGGTAGGATTTGCGCGGAAACAGGTACCCTGCCTCCGGATCCAACGCATGAAAGCTTTCGTAAAGCTCTGATGCAAGTTCAGGGCTGAGTGCCTCGTCGGCGTCCAAAGACAGAACCCAGGCATTTTTCGCCTGAGCCGTCGCAAAGGCCTTCTGGGGTCCGAAACCCTTCCATTTTTCCTGGAACACGCGGGCGCCGCACTTTTCAGCAATCTCAACGGTGCGATCCGTCGAAAAGCTGTCGACCACGACAACATCGTCTACAAAGGGGGCGGAACGAATGCAGCGCTCAATGTGCGCCTCTTCGTTCAAGGTAATGATCACAAGGGAAATGGGAAGTTTCGTCACGGAATCAGATTCTCTTTGGATCAAGGTCTTGTCAAACGATTCACGACTCGATACCATTTTTTGAATCGAAAGGCTTTTATCCATGAATTTTGCTAAATACTTCGTTTTCGGACTGTTTCTAACTTCTCAAGCGCATGCTTACCTGAGCATCGCAGAATCCGGCGAGCTTTTGGCTCCGGGCAAATATCAAGTGGGTGTTGAGCCTCAGCTTTTGACCAACAAAGGCAACGGTGCCAACTTCAACGTGTTCTTTGATACCGCTTTGGGAGATTCCTCCAGCGCGCGCATCAGCATGGGCGCAGGTGCTGTGGACTTTAACACTTTTGCCAGCGTTAAGTGGATTCCAATCCCTGACGTGGACAACCAGCCAGCGATGGGCCTTCGTGCCGGTGCGGGCATTGCCCGCGATGAGGACGAAAACCTGATCCAGTTCCAGTTCGCCCCACTGGTCAGCAAACGTTTTGACACAGAATATGGATTGACCGTGCCTTACCTTGCGGTGCCGTTTACATTCCTGAACACCAAAGACGAAAACTTCGTTGCCTCCAACCTGGCGTTGGGAAGCGAATTCCACTATGTTGACTGGAAAGAAGTAAATATGGGCGCGGAAGTGGGCATTGACCTGAACAAGTCTTATTCCTACATCTCCCTTTATCTGACATTCCCATTTGAAAGCCACAAAGGATTCGGGAAGTAATATGTTTTCATGGTTCTTTAAGGACGAAACCGGAACAGCTGCAGATCTATACGTAGATTTGGGGACAGCCAATACTCTTATCGCAGCTCGTGGCAAAGGGATCATCCTGAATGAACCCTCGCTGATCGCTTATCAGCAGACCAGCCCCGGTAAAAAACGCGTGATCGCCGTGGGGAACGACGCCAAAGAAAAACTGGCAAACAACCCAGGCAGCATCTTTGCGCAAAAACCAATTCGCGATGGCGTGATTGCGGACTTTGAAACCTCTGAAGTGATGCTAAAGCACTTCTTAAGCCAACCAGGCGTTAAGGGTGCTTTTTCCCGTCCGCGCGTGGTGGTGTCGCTTCCTTACGGGGTGACTGAGGTTGAAAAGAAAGCCGTGATTGAGTCCTGCAAAGCAGCGGGCGCAAAAGAAGTTTATCTGATCGATGAACCGATGGCCGCTGCCATTGGATCCGGCCTGAATGTAAAATCGGCAGAAGGCAACATGATCATCGATATCGGCGGCGGAACCACGGAAGTGGCGGTTATCGCTCTGGCTGACATCGTTTACTGCGAAGCCGCCCGCGTGGGTGGTCACCGTCTGGATGATGCGATCATTGACTACTTCAAAAAATACAAAAAACTGATCATTTCTGACACCACGGCGGAATACCTTAAGGTCACTGTCGGAACTGCGGTTCCGAAAAAAGACATTCGCAGTGTCTCGATCACCGGTCGCGATGCTGATACCGGAATGAACCGCACAATGGAAGTCAGCTCCGAAGACGTGGGTCTGGCAATGAACGGTTGTATTCAGGAAGTCATCAATGCGATTCACCGCGCGCTGGAACACACTCCACCAGAACTGGTTTCTGATATTATCGAAAGAGGTATCACTTTGGCTGGTGGTGGCGCTCTGATTCGCGACTTTGATCTGCGCATTCAGAATGAAGTTCGCCTGCAGGTTCGCATCGCGGAAGATCCGCTGACAGCGATCGCCAAGGGCGGCGAAGCAGTCCTGAGTGATCCAGAACTGCTCGATAAGATTCAGTTGGAAGTTTAGAACTTTACAGGGGTCGTTTTCGGCCCCTTTTTCATATCCTCGCGCAAAAGCTGCAAAAGCTTAAATGCGAGCGGTCCTTGCTTGCCCTCGCCGATCTGCTGACCTTCGTATTCGGTCACTGGCAGAACATCCAGAGTTGTTCCGATCATCATGGCTTCTGAAGCGCTCAGGATATCCTGTTCGGTCAGATCTTTTTCCTGGATGGATTTTAATTCCCCTGACGCCATCAGGCTTTCAGCCAGATCAAAGGTGCGCATCATGGTTGTGCCCTTCAGAATCTGGCGAAGCTTTGGACGAAGCAGATTCTTGTCCTTGTCGATCAGAACGATGTTTTCGGTGCTGCCTTCGGTGATAAACCCTTGTGGATCAATACCGATGGTGAAATCAATCTTGCGATCCACGCTTTCTTTTTTCATCATCACATTCGGAAGATAATTGCAGGTTTTAATCCGAGCCAGCCACGGGTCCTTTGGAATGACTTGGCTGCGTCCGATCTTCACGCCCTTCAGGTATTTTTCATCAGTGAACGGCGTGAACGACGTCACGATCAAATACATTTGAGAGCTGATGGAATCGTAAGGATTTGTCGTAAAATACCCAGGACCACGGGAAATATACAGGCGCAAAACCGCATAAGGGGCTGCGGCAATGCGTGTGGTTTCCAGAATGATCTTTTTCATATCTTCCAGACTGTGCGGCAGGCTGATACCAATCTGCTGGGCGGAAGACTGCAGCCGTTCCAGATGCTCTTGCATCAAAAACACCTGACCATCCACGACTTTGATGGCTTCAAAGACGCCATCCCCGCGGTGCACAAGGTGATCATCCACTGGCACCATCATCAACCCCGGGTCTTTAATCACCCCGCCATACCAGCTGCTGTACATCGCCAGATAGCTGCCTTGAGCCTGGTATTGTCGCTTTAAAAGTTGGGCCTGAACATCCGCGGAAGAAAGAATGGGTAGATTCATAAACGTCCTTATTAAAAAATCACGGTTTCATTCTAGATTCACGTCGGTTCGGCGTGAAGTTTTTTTTGTTTTTAATTTGACCATCCCTTATGGAGGTCCTGACAATAAGACATCACGGAGGACGTCAATGCAAACCAATCTCATTATCGGGCTTCTTGCTCTGAACCTTACAGCCTGCGCATCTTTTACCAGCCATCGCGAACCGAATCAGGAAACGAAAGTGACCCTGAAAGACGGCAAAGGCGGCGTTAAAGAAGCCCCTGCCCAAGCCACCAGCACGGGCGGTGAAAAAGAAATGACCCGGGTTGAGGTTGGCAGCGATGCTGAAGCACAAGCTCACGCTACGGAAGTAAAAGAAGCCGTTGCCGCTGCTGCTCAACATATTCAAGACACTCATGGCAAAGCTCCCCGTGAAGCCGGACCGGTGCCTGCAGAAAAAGCATTTGGCTGGCTTAAGAACGGCAACACCCGTTTTGTGCGCGGCACTTTCCGTAATGATGGCGCCTCGGCTGCCGACCGCCGTCGCGTAAGCGCTTTGCAGCGCCCGCATTCGGCCGTTTACACTTGCAGCGATTCTCGTGTTTCTCCAGAAATCGTATTTGACCAAAAACTGGGTGAAATCTATGTGGTCCGCACCGGCGAGCTGATCCTGGACAAAAACGTTCAGGAAAGTCTTGAGTATTCTGTGGGCACTCTGGGCACCAATCTGGTGGTGATCATGGGTTCGGACTCTTGCGGTGACCTGACGGCGGCGGAAGGCCTTGCCAATGAACTGCTAGAACGCTCCGCAATCCTGCGTGACGCTGTAGCCTCGGGTGATGTAAAGATAGTGAAGGCTGCCTACAGTCTTGAAGCTGGAAATGTGGAGTTTCGATAAATGAACGACAAACGCAAGATTCTGATCACCTGTGCTCTTCCCTATGCAAACGGATACATTCACCTGGGTCACCTAGTGGAGTATCTTCAGGCCGACTTCTGGGCCCGTTTTCAGAATATGCGTGGCAATGAATGCGTCTTCATTTGTGCAGACGACACTCACGGCACCCCGATCATGGTGAAAGCCCGCGAACTGGGCATCACTCCGGAAGCTTTGATTGCCCAAAGCTATAAAGAGCACACGCAGGACTTTGCTGATTTCCAGGTGCAGTTCTCACACTTTGGCTCCACCAACTCAGAAGAAAACCGTCTGCTTTGTGAGTACTTCTATAAAAAAATGCAGGAAGGCAATCACACCCGCAGCCAGCCGATTCAGCAGATGTACTGCAATCACGACAAAATGTTCCTGCCGGACCGCTTCGTAAAGGGCACCTGTCCAAAGTGCGGCGCCAAGGAACAGTATGGAGATTCCTGTGACGTCTGTGCTTCGACTTATTCCCCGAGTGACATGAAAGATGTGCACTGTTCTTTGTGTGGCACAGCTCCGGTGATGAAAGATTCCGAGAGCATTTTCTTCAAACTGAATGACTTCAAACAGTACCTTGAAGAATGGATCCCAAAACACTGCTCTTCTGAGATTTCCAAAAAGATGCTGGAGTGGTTCAACGAGGACCTGAAAGATCTGGATATTTCCCGTGATGAACCGTACTTCGGTTTTGCGATTCCGGGCACCAACAATAAAAAATTCTTCTATGTATGGGTGGATGCTCCGATGGGCTATATGTCCACCACCGAGCAATGGGCGAAATCCCAGGGTAAAACCCTTAAAGACATCTGGCAGGATCCAAACCGTGAAATTTACCATTTCATCGGTAAAGACATCGCAAGATTCCATACGATCTTCTGGCCGGCATTCCTGAAGGCTGCGGAATTCCGCTCGCCTAATCAGGTGTTCGTGCATGGTCACTTGATGGTCAACGGCGAGAAAATGTCCAAGTCCAAAGGGACTTTCATCGCGGCAAGAACTTATCTGAACCATTTGAACCCCGAGTATCTTCGTTATTACTATTCCACGAAACTGTCGAGTTCTGTGGACGATATCGATTTGAATCTGGAAGATTTCACCAATCGTGTGAATTCCGAGCTTGTGGGTAAAATCACAAACCTGGGATCCCGTGGCGGCCAGATGCTGAAAAAGAAAATGGACGGCAAAATGAGCGTGCCGGATGCGGAAGGCAAAAAGCTGATCGAACACGGTCAAAAAACCGCAGAATCCATCGCGGCCCACTACGAGGCGCGCGACTTTGCTAAAGCATTGGGTGAAATTCGTGGACTTGCTGATGACGCCAACAAATACTTTGACGAAAAAGCCCCTTGGAAAACTCTGGAAGCGGATCCAGAAGGTACCAAGCAGGTTATCACCACCACTTTGAACATGTTCCGAATGCTTGCGATTTACCTGAAACCGGTGCTGCCGTTCTATAGCCAGAAGGTTGCCAAACTTTTGGGTGAAAATGACTATGTGTGGTCTGATCTGAACACAGTTCTTACCAACCGTGAAATCAACGACTATGAACATCTCGCAACTCGCATTGAAGCTGACAAAGTCAAAGCCATGATCGAGGAAGGTCGCAAGATCAACGAAGAAATTCAAGCGGCGAAAAAAGCGGCTTCCACCGCAAAACCAGCGGCGGCGGCGGCGGCCCCTGCTGCAACGGCGACAGTGGGCGACCGCCCGGCTGAAATCGAATTTGCTGATTTCGACAAAGTGGATCTGCGTATTGGTCAGGTCATCGAAGCTGAAGAGATCAAAGAAGCGGACAAACTTTTGCGTCTTAAAATCGACATCGGTGAAGGCCAGATCCGTCAGATCATTTCTGGTATCAAAGCGGCTTACAAACCAGAACAACTGGTGGGTCGCAAAGTGCTGGTTTGTGTGAATTTGAAACCACGCAAAATGAAATTCGGCATGTCTGAAGGCATGGTGCTGGCGGCAGGAACTGGTGGCAGCGATCTGTTTGTACTTTCTGCGGATGACGGTGCCCAGGTCGGCCAGAGAGTGAAATAATGAATCTTTCGATTCAGGATAAAAAATCCCTCGAAGAAATCCATCAGCTTTTCTTGAAGCTGGAGAAATCCTCCGGGGATTTTTCTTTTGCAGAAGCAGAACTTAAAAAACTGAAATCTCTGATTTCTGCCTTGTCTGCTTGCGAGAATCCTGATGTTGCCCGTCTGGCTCCTTTGGAAAAGCATCTGACCCCCGGCATGACACTGAAACATTTCGTCAGCTATGCCATTCCTTTTGAACGACTTTTGCATAAAAATCTGCAGGACGATGAATTCCTGGTGGTTGAAAACGACCGCGAGCAGGCTGAAAGCAAATTGCCGTTGGTATTTGTTCTGGATAACATCCGCTCGGCCTTCAATGTAGGATCCATCTTCCGCACGGCCGAGTGCCTGGGCGCTGAAAAGATTTATCTGTGCGGTTACACCCCGCTTCCGACCCAATGGAAGGTTGAAAAGACCGCCATGGGAACTCAGGAATATCTTACCTGGGAAGAAGCTCCGAAACTTTTAGAGTGTCTGGAAGAACTGAAAGACGAAGGTTATCGCATCGTCGCCCTGGAAACAGCGGCCAGCGCTTCAGATCTGTTTGAAAAGTTTGAATTTGAACCCACTGCTTTTGTTTTGGGGAATGAACGCTTCGGCCTTGATCCTGAGGTTTTAAAGATCATTGATGAAGTCCGTATCATTCCTTTGCGTGGGCGCAAAAATTCCCTGAATGTCGGCGTCACTGCTGCGGTTGCCGGATTTGAATGGATGAGACAATGGCGACTGAAATAAAGTTTACAGCCATTGGCACTTTCAAAAGCCCACAGGTGCACCCTTACGAAGCCGGACGCCAGCCTGATGAGTTTCACTCGCAAGGTGTGATTGAGCTTGAAGCCGGTCACAACTTTGAACAGGCTCTGACGGGTCTTGAAGGTTGTGAACGCATCTGGGTGGTGTTCTTGTTTCATCATAATGACCACTGGAGCCCGATGGTGCTGCCCCCGCGTGGCGGCAACACCAAACAAGGCGTTTTTGCCACCAGATCCCCTTACCGCCCCAATCCAGTGGGCATCAGCTGCGTAAAGGTCAAATCCATCGACAAACTGAAGATCCATGTGGAAGGCGCTGACCTTTTGCACGGCAGTCCGATTCTGGATATCAAACCCTATGTGGCCTATGCGGATTCATTCCCCGGCGTGGAACCGGCGTGGCTGAAAAACGCTGAGCGCTTTATGATTGATTATTCAGTCGAGGCCAAACAGGAACTGGAGTGGCTGGAGCTTCACCAGATACATCAACTGCGTGGATTCTTGCAGCATCAACTGGAATTTGAACCGGATAATTCCCGCAAGAAACGCGTGAAGCCCGAAGGCTCGGGGTTTGTGATAGCTTATCGCACGTGGCGCGCGCATTTTGAAATTCAAGGTTCTCACGTCAGTGTGATTAAGATTTTCTCGGGCTATTCAGATGCGGATCTGTCTTCGGAAGAAGACACCTATCATGACAAACAACTGCACCGGGAATTTAAGAAGCTCTTTCCGTTGAAGTGACTTCGGTGTTTTTATCGACCACACCCAGGTGATTCTTCACATAGCGGTAAAGCGGATAGAACCCGAAGGCCCGGGTCAAAGTTCCCAGCACGAAGACGGCATAATAGCTGCTGACTTTTTCACCCATCATCCACAGCGCTTTGCCACCAATATAAGTGCCAAAGATGATCGCCAGCGAATTCAGAAGATTATAAACCGTCAGCATCGGAACTTTTTCGTCTTGCTTGATGTCTTTAAAGAAGATCAGTGACAGCCCCACTTCCACAAAGGCCCAGGCCATGCCGCTGATGAATTGCAGGAAGAAAATGAAGTACATGTCACTGCTGACCGCCCACATCGCCGGCAGCGGCACAATGGCACCAGCGCCAAATACCAATAAATTGAAGCCGGAAGCACTTTGACGGAAACGATCAATCAAAGTCAGAGTCAGAATCTTACCAATGAATAAAACCCCGATGGCCGTCATATAGGCGCCATAGTCCATTTTTACCTGCGCCAGCATGTACGGAGTCACGAAAGGGGAAGACACGAAGACGGCCGCCTGGAATGGCGCCAGATAGAAGAAAAACTGCCGCTTGGGTTTATTAGCCCAAAAGACTTTCCACGAAGCGCGGAAACCCAGTTTTGGCTCTTTATTCCAGGCCGGATCAAAATACTGGGATGAAAGAATGAAGGATGAAACCAGACGACAGGCAAAAGCAAAAACAAAGAGCATTGTGAAAACGGACGAAAACGGTCCGATCTCCACTTTGTTGTGCAGGGCCACGCCACCGCCAATCAACCCCAGCAAAATACCGATCTGCGAAACCCGGGCGCGCTTGGCAAAATAGCGACTGCCCTCTTCCACTTGCACCAGACGACCCATCCAGTAATTCCAGGCCGGTCCCGCAGCAAAGCCAGAACCCCAGTACAGGGATAAAATCAAAAACAGCATCCAGAAATTCGGCGCCTTGGTGGCCGAAAAATAAATCAAAGGAATGAAGGTCAAAGCCTGTAACGTGGCCGAAGCCACCACCCAGTTTTTGTGAGATCGAATGCGCTGAAGTCCGCGCGGCGTGATCAGCTGCAGGAACGCTCCACTGACAATGGGAAGCGTGGAAAGAATACCGGCGAAGATTTCGCCCATGCCGATAGATAAAGAATAAGCCGGCAAATACGTTTCGCCGGCTCCAATCATCAGTGAACAAAGAAAAGCGTCGAAAAGACTAAGCCTAAGACTTTTTTCGCGCATAGATTTCTTTATTTACCCTTTCTCATTTTCTTGTGTGCATCTTTGGCATTATCCATTTGTGCACGGCAATCTGCGGTCAGTTCATCTTTACGGTCCATCATGCACTTGATTTTGCGCCCCTTGCCTGCCGGTACGTTCGCGCAGAACTTTTCATAGTCCTCGTGACAGGCATCTTTCATCTCGCCTGCGTGATCTTTCATTTTTTCGTACTTTGCTTTGCAATCAGCGGAAAGTTTGTCGGTATTTTCCATCATGCACTTCAAAACGCGCCCTTCACCAGGCTGGATAGTTCCGCACAGTGTTTCGCGATCTTTCGCGCAAACGTCATTCGGGCCCTTCGCCATTGATACATTGGCAAAACAAAGAATCAAAACTGCTGCAATCCATTTTCCCATACAAGTATCCCCCCAGATACTCATGTTAGAGCAGCTGGGAAAGGCTCACAAAGATCTTTTGGTCTTGTTGGTCCTTTCTGTGTGACTAGACCTAAGGGAAGCTAAACCAGCTTGATGGCTCCCATGGCCAGTGTTGCAAAGAACGATGCAACAATAAGACACCACAGGTAGCTGAAAAGGATAAAAATACCGTCTTTTTCCATATGGCCGATGGCGCAAAGAATGATCCCTACCGCAGGCACGGTGTTGGAAAAAGGAATCGGCAATGGCAGGGATAAAAGCACCGCATTTCCCACAAATACAATCAGATTCAGGATGCGGAAAAACCACACATCGTGGAAGAAGGTCAGACGTTCTTTAACAATCCGCGAAACATAGGTCCAGATCCGTTCGGCGACTTCCGAGACCTTGATCACCACCTCAGACGACAGCTTCACATTTTCAAAACGTTTGGGAAGCCAAGGAGGTCTTTGCAGATACAGGAAAAATGCCACCACCGAGATCATCATCCCCAACGGTGTTGAAAGCCCAGGAATCGGAACAGGCTGCATGAACGGCAGACAGAAGAACAACACCAACATGGCGTGGCCTTCTTCTCCGAGTAATTCGAAGACTCTTCGCAAAGTGAGGTGTCCTTTGGAAGCTTCTTCCTGCAAAAGATCCATGGCGGTAATAAATCGACTTTTCAAACTTGCCTTCCCTCACCTATCCTTTTATCACTAGGTTTTCATTTCTTGAACAAAGGACCCATGATGGATTGGAAGATTTTTGCCAGCACCTTTATCACTATATTTTTGGCTGAAATGGGAGACAAGACCCAATTTGCTGCGTTGGCTGCATCTTCACAAACAAAGTCGACGATGACTGTGATGCTGGCCGTTGTATTGGCCTTGGGTCTTGCCGGAGCACTGGGAGTGATCTTTGGAAAGTTCCTGGGGACTATGTTAAGCCCCCAAATCATGAAATACGTTTCTGGCAGTTTGTTTATTCTGGTCGGAATCTGGGTTCTGGCAGCTAAATCCTAGAACAGCGTATAACCACAGTACTCGGCACGATCCGTGTCGAGTCCATTGAATGAATTCATGATTCTGAAACGCGCCGTTTTGCCGACTAGTGCCGGGGAATTCACCGCCTGAGTGAATTGCAGTTGCAGATAACGGCGTCCGTTGTCCTGAACAACAAATCCCTCACCGACTCCATTCAGCTTCACCAGCCCACTGTGACCGTCAACACTGAAGCGCGCCTGCAATCTTGTATCAAACGCCACATCATCCAAAGTGAATTCACGATAACGCATATCAAAAGTGTGATTGGAATGCAGGTAAAGCTCCTGCTGAGAATGCAGTACTGCAGAAGGATCCGTCCACATCTGTGTGCCCGCTGCGACCAGCAAACTGAATGATAAATCACCCTGAGCGCAGTCACCCTTGGTCTGATAAAACATTTCAGAGGGAATTTCGTGAAGAATCTCAGACGGACCGATCACCGATTCGATGCCGCCGCAGGAAGAAAGCAATAAAACCAATAACGATCCAGTAAGTGCAAGCTGTGGTTTACGCATACTTGTTTATACGGTTTACAAAGCAGGCTTGTCACAAGTTTGATATCAGAATGGTCCGAGGTCCTGTGGACAAAAAAAGAAAACCCCACAAGTGTTAGCTTGCGGGGTTTGAATTTTAACTTCGAATGAAGTCCAGCTTACAGCGCCGTTGGCGCTTTCAGCCTCCTCGGCCGGGGCCGATTAGCCGCCGATAGTGGCGATCAGTTGAGCGATCAACAAAGATACGACGGACATAACTTTGATCAAAATCGCAACACCTGGACCGGAAGTGTCTTTGAACGGGTCACCGACAGTGTCACCAACAACCGCTGCTTTGTGGGCATCGGAACCTTTTGGATGACCTGGAAGGCCGCCTTTTTCGATGTATTTCTTAGCGTTATCCCATGCACCACCCGCGTTCGCCATGAACAGGGACATAGTTGCACCGACAGCCAAACCACCAGCAAGAAGACCTGCCAAAGCCTGAGGCCCCAACAAGAAACCAACTGCCACTGGAGCAAGGATCGCGATCATACCTGGCAGGATCATTTCGAACAATGCAGCCTGAGTTGCAATGTCCACGATCTTAGCCGGTTGTGGTTCCGCTTTACCTTCACGAAGACCTGGGATTTCTTTGAACTGACGAGCGATCTCTTGAACGATTTTCTGAGCCGCTTTACCAACCGCAGTCATTGTTGTCGCACCAACCAGGAATGGCAGGATAGAGCCCAACAAGATACCGATCAGAACGCCGGAAGAAGTCAGATCCAAAGACATTTTAGCAAGACCCGCGCCCTCACGAACGTGGTTTACTTCCATGTTGAATGCAGAGAATAGCGCCACAACTGTCAGGATCGCAGAACCGATCGCGAAACCTTTACCGATAGCTGCAGTTGTATTACCAACAGCATCCAATTCGTCAGTGATCGCACG
Source organism: Bdellovibrio bacteriovorus str. Tiberius (assembly GCF_000317895.1). NCBI lineage: Bacteria > Pseudomonadati > Bdellovibrionota > Bdellovibrionia > Bdellovibrionales > Pseudobdellovibrionaceae > Bdellovibrio > Bdellovibrio bacteriovorus. The sequence continues at coordinate 1,813,623 of NC_019567.1, read as the reverse complement.
AACTTCTTTGCCCAAGCCCGACATTTCAGAGATACCACCCGCGTTGTCAGCGATTGGACCGTAAGCATCCACAGTCATTACAACTGCAGTACCAGCCAACATACCCACTGCCGCCATTGCGATACCGTACAGACCCAAAGCCTGGTCAGCAACGTAAGCCGCAATAACCACGATGATCATTGGAATCGCTGTGGATTCCATACCCACTGCCAAACCACGGATCACACCAGTACCCGCACCAGTCAAAGCTGCTTCAGCAACCAGACGGATTGGACGAGCCGCTGTGTAGTACTCAGTGATCAGGCCGATCAAAGCACCACCGAACGCACCCGCAGCCAATGCCACAGTCACGCTCTGATTGATACCGAACATCGGAAGGATGATGTAAGCAGCGATAGTCAAAAGAATTGGAGGGAAGATCAAAGCATTACGCAATACAGTTGCAGGCTTGCCGTTTTTGAACGCGCGAGCAGCAAAGATCACGATGATAGAAATAACCAGACCCAAAGTGGACAACAAGATTGGCAATGCAACACCGGCAATACGCACAGTTTCAGCATCCGCACCCGTCATCAAAGCAGACAGACCTTCTGCAGGGATTGTCAAAGCAATCGCCATAGCAGATACGATCGCAGCAACCATGGACTCATAGATGTCTGCGCCCATACCAGCAACGTCACCGACGTTGTCACCAACGTTATCGGCAATAACACCAGGATTACGAGGGTCGTCTTCAGGGATGTTTTCTACAACTTTACCAGCGATGTCAGCACCAACGTCTGCCGCTTTAGTGTAGATACCACCACCGATACGCGCGAATAGAGCGATAGAAGAAGCGCCCACGGCGAACGAGTGAAGGATTGTGCCAAGGTGAGCATCACCCTGGAAGCAAACATACAAACCACCAAGACCGATCAAACCAAGACCTGCAACGGAAAGACCCATTACAGCGCCGCCGTCCAAAGCAACCAGCAAAGCCGCCGCTTTAGAACCGCCAGCTGCGGCTTGAGAGGTACGAACGTTGGCATAAGTTGCCGCCTTCATACCGAAGAAGCCCGCAAGCAAAGACAGGAAAGCACCCAGGATGAAGGATCCTGCTGCGATACCGCCCAAGGCGAACCAAAGAGCCAAGCCTACGACGATTGCGTAGACGAAAAGTACCTTGTACTCACGCACAAGGAACGCCATAGAACCTTCGCGCACGTAGGACGCGATACGATTCATTGTCTCATTGCCCGCTGGTTGTGCCTTCACGCGAAGGTACAGAGCCAAAGCAACGATCAAACCAACGACCCCTGCAATTGCAGGAGAGATCAGCAAAGATTCACTAAACATGTTGCACTCCGTTTATGATTTCTCGTTTTAATTACGAAGGCTTAGAGTTACCGCGTCTCATTACACCGAGTCAATCTGGGAGGGGGCCGTAGCATATGAATTTGCACCGCATTATGCCCAACGATTGGGCATAAATCACCTCCGCCGCCCTTTTAACGATGCGTTGCTTTCCTAAAAAGCTCAGCGTACCTTCAGGGAACATGAATGACTTAAGCGACGAGGATCTATTAATAAAACTTTCTGAGGGCGAACGAAAAGCCCTGGATATCCTCTATCTAAGACATTCCGGCCGGGTCCTGAGCTATGCCTTAAAAAGACGCCTGTCTCAGGAACGCGCTGAGGACCTGCTGCAGATCGTGTTTTTGCAGATTTACCGTAAGAAACACCTTTACGACCCCAAACACTCGGCCCTGGCCTGGATCTATGTCATCACCCGAAGTGAGCTAAAAGACTATAGAAATCGCGAAATCAAAGATTTCCTCGAGTGGGACGATTCCCTGTCACAAACTGACGAGTCTGCTCCTATAATCGAAGAGAAGGACGAGGCCGACGCCCTGTTGAAGGACCTGAAGCCCCGGGAGCAGGAAGTCCTGCGTCTGCGCTATCTGGACGAGATGGAGTACAACGAAATTGCGGCCCTGCTGCAAGAGTCTGAAAGCAACATCCGTCAGATTGTTTCGCGCAGCCTGAAATTTTTAAGAGGCCAGAAACCGAAAGGAGCATCGAAATGACAGATATCAAAAAAGACTTCGAATCATTTGCTGATGACGGCTCCCCGGCGGGATCCTCTTTTGTTTTGAATAAAATCAACAGCACTTTGCAGACAGAGCTTCCTTCACCATGGAAGGTGGCTGGCAAACTGGGTATTGCCCACACGGTGGCGACCACCCTGACACTGGCGTCTTGTTCACAGTTTGGTGTGACCCTGTTTAACACCGGGCATGATCTGATGCATTCCTTTATGGGTCTCAGTGAGACGTTCTGTCATTCTTTGTGTGGCGCCTACTATCTGGCGGCGACGTTCCTGTTGGCTCGCTTAATCTTAAATCGTGAAGAGTGGTTGGTGCTTTTGCGTTCGCGCGCTTTGAGCATTGCCTCTTTGGCATTGGTTTCTTTGGGTGTGTTTTCGGCCATCAGTCACGAGGTCACCTGGGAAAGTGCTGTGCTGTGGTTGTTCGGTGCTTCCGTGGGTGCTGAACTGGTCACCATCAGCAAACGCAGCTTCCGAGCTTTCCTGAAAAGTATTTGATTGGCTCCCCCAGCAGGGGGAGAAAACCGTCTCATAGTCGAGCATCATTCTTAAAATTATGAAATCATTAAAAACTTCCGGTTAAAAAGCCGATAAGAAGGACATGAGCAAACGAACGTTAATGGTGCTCGGTCTGATCCTCTCTGTCTGTACTTTCCTGTCTGAGTTGGGCTACGCTGCGCCTGCAAATCTGACTTATCAAGGGCGAATTATTAAAGCCGACGGGACTCCATTGGAGTACGGCAACACCAGCTTCCTGTTTGAAATCACCAGCCCCAACGGCAATTGTGTGATCTATCGCGAGCAGCGTGATGGCGTCAGTATGGTCAACTCCAAGGGTGTGTTTGATGTGCCGATCGGATCAGGCACCAAGCTTTTCCCGACCGATCCTTTGTTCACTCTTTTGGATTCCTTCAATAACTCTTTGGAGCACAACTGTTATGGTGGTGCGACGTACACCGCCGGCACTGGCGACGTGCGCCTGCTGAAGGTTCAATTCCATGACGGCTCAGGCTGGAAGGTGATTTCTCCGGCCAATGAAATCCGCTCAGTTCCCTACTCGGCCTATGCCCTGTCAGCAGAAAAACTGGGAAGCAAAGTCGAAGCTGATTTTGTTTTGAAAGCTGCCGTACCAACCTGTTCTCCCAACGAATTCCTCTCCTGGAATGGCACGGCGATGGTGTGTGCTCCGGTGACGGGGGCCTCGGGCGGCACCGTTACGGAGGTGACTTCCAGCAATTCCTATATCACTGTGGTGAATTCAACTTCGACTCCAGCTCTGACTTTGAATGTGGGCACTGCGGCTGGCACTGTGGCCGCCGGCAATGATCCGCGCTTTACCGACTCACGCACGCCGACCGGTTCTGCGGGCGGAGATCTGGGCGGTTCTTACCCAAGTCCATCGGTGGTAAAAATTCAGGGCGTGGCCGTTTCAAACACGGCCCCCAGCAACGGAAAGTTCTTTAAACACGATGGTGCACAGTGGTTGCCATCGTCTATTGAGATCACTGATGTGAACAATCTTTCCACCAGTCTAGCAAGCTATCACACGACCACGGCCTTTAATGCGGCGGTGGGAAGTGGAAATTGCGCGGCTTATGAAACTCCGTACTGGAGTTCTGTGGCAGGATCATTCCAGTGTCAGGCGATCAATGTTTCTGTTGCGGGTGACGTCAGCGGCAGCATTGGAGCGGTGACGGTCAATAAAATCAAAGGTGTGAATGTGGACACCACCGGCCTGACCTCCGGGCAAATTCTGAAATATGATGGCACGAAGTGGGCCCCGGCCAACGACAGCAATGCCGGTGGCACGGTTACAAATATCGCCACGGGAACAGGTCTTTCTGGCGGACCGATTACTTCCACTGGAACCATTTCTTTGGCGAACACTTCGGTCACTGCGGGATCCTACGGTTCCGGCACTCAGGTGCCAAGCTTCACCGTGGATGTGCAAGGTCGCTTGACGGCGGCTGGCAATGTTTCCATCCCGACAGCCAGTGGTTCCACAACAGGTCTTTTAACTTCAACCGACTGGACTAGCTTTAACAACAAACTGGGCACGGCTTCGACGTTTGCTGGCGATGTCAGCGGGACTTCTGCAGCAATAAGCGTTGATAAAATCAAAGGCACGGCCGTCAGTGCCACTGCACCGACTTCCGCGCAGATTCTGATTTACAATGGCACCCAGTATTCCCCGTCTTCAATCAGCGGCGATTCCACGATGTCTGCCACAGGTGTGGTGACATTAAAGAACACCGGCACGGCAGGGACTTACACGAAGATCACAACCGATGCGCAAGGTCGCGTGACTTCGGGAACGACCTTGGCTGCGTCTGATGTGCCTTCTCTGGATTGGTCAAAAATCACAACGGGCAAGCCCACGACATTGACAGGTTATGGCATCACCGATTCTATCCAAAATGCCGGCGGCACACCGAGTGTGCAATCCGGGACCGTCGCCAGCCGTCCGGCGGCAGCCACGGCGGGCAGACTTTATATTGGCACGGACGACAACTCTCTTTACCGCGATACTGGAAGCACATGGGTGAAGGTCGGCGATGGCGCCGGATCTAACGGTGTGACCAGTGTCACGGCAAGTGCCCCTTTGGCTTCCAGCGGTGGCGCCACACCGAATATCACGATCAGTCAGGCCAACACGACAACCAATGGGTATTTAAGCTCGACAGACTGGAACACGTTTAACAACAAACTGGGCACTGCCTCGACGTTCTCTGGTGATGTGAGTGGGACTTCCGGCTCGACCAGCGTTGATAAAATCAAAGGCAAGACGGTATCGCCTGCCGCCTATGCAACAGGCCAAACTTTGCGCTATAACGGTACGGACTGGGTGAACGCCTTATTGGGCTTTGCAGATATCAGCGGCACGCTTACGACATCTCAATTGCCGGTGGTGCCCGTTTCCAAAGGTGGGACTGGGACAAGTTCATTGACCGCCAATCGCCTGCTGGCAAGTGACGGCACCGGAGCCACCGTGACCGCCTTTACGTGCGCTGTAGGGCAACTGGTGACCTTTGATGCTGCGGGAGTGATGGGCTGCACGAGTTACGCTTCTTCGGGCCTTTTTGCCAATGGCGGGAACAGCTTTGGCGCGGCGGCGACTCTCGGGACAAATGATGCTCAGGCGTTGAATCTTGAAACCAATAGTACGACGCGGATGACGGTGCTTAGTACAGGGGAAGTGGGTATTGGCACAACCATCCCCACATTCCCATTGGAAGTTCAGGCATCTGCCACCACCAGCAAAGGCATCCAAATCAACAATACAAACAACACCGGGGGCGCTTACATCAACGCCAAAGCCGGAACCAACAGCCTCAGCCTCGGCACTTGGGGCCAAGGCAGCGGAAGTGCCCTGACTTACATCGAATCGAATTCCAGCTGGAATTTCAAAATCAACACTTACTCCAACACCGCCATTACCTTTGCAACCAACACCAGTGCTGGCTCCAACGAAAGAATGCGCATCGATAACGTCGGGAATGTCGGCATCGGTACGACCTCCCCGTCCTCCCTGTTACATGTGACGACTTCGGCCGCGTCACCGCCGGCTGTGCTCGTTCGTAACTCTTTGTCTCCGGCTCCGACGGCGACCGTGACTCAGAACTTGCACGCGGTTTGGAATACAATCCTGGTCGGTTCGGCGCAGTCCTTCACCGGCGCACTTTACGGGGCCGTAAATCGAATCGAAGACTCTGCCGGGCAAACCGGGAACATTGGCAATGCTATTGGCTCAGTCAATGACGTTCACCACAAATCAGCTTCCACGATGTCCAATGCGACAGGCCTTCAGGCGAACGTGCAGAACACCTCTACCGGCACGGTCACCCTGGCCAAAGCGGCCTATCTGACAGTGTCCAATACCGGGGGCGGAACTATCGATACGGGTTATGGATTGCATATCGGATCGGTCGCAGGAACCACGAAATATGGAATTTATCAGGAAGACACCGCTTCAACGAATGTCTTCACGGGTAATACGGGTATCGGGACCAATTCGCCCAACACCAAGCTGCATGTCGAAGGAAACACCTTCGTCAAAGACAAGTTGTATGTTTATAACAACTCGGGCTGGGGATCTGTGACCCCGGGTATTGCCTTGGCTATCGGGGATCAGGACACCGGACTTGAGTGGGTGTCTGACGGGGTTTTGCAGATCTATTCCAACAATTCCCCGCGCATGCATTTTGCCATCAATGGCAACGTGGGGATTGGAACCACAACCCCGGGATACAAACTGGATGTGAATGGAACTTTGCGCGGATTTGGAATCACGGATTCTTCAGATATCCGCTTGAAGCGCGACATAGCCTCGCTGTCTTCTTCCGAGGCTTTACAGCGGGTCTTGCAAATTCAGGGTGTCAGTTACAACTGGAAAAATCCAGAGCACGGCAAACGCCCTCAACTGGGCTTTATCGCCCAGGAACTTGAAAAAATTTATCCAGAGCTGGTAGAGACCGATTCCCAGGGCATGAAGTCTGTGAACTATTCGCACTTGGTGTCGCCGTTGGTAGAGGCCATCAAGGCTCTGTATGAAGAAATCAGTGCCCTGAAAGGCTCCCTTACCGACAAGGATCAGCGGATTCTGGCTCTGGAGCAGGACAAGGCCCAGAAAGACAAAGAGCTGGCAGAATTAAAGGCCCGCATGGACAGGCTGGAAAAAGCGGTTCTCAATAGCAAGTAATCGTCTTTATCAGGCCTTGCTTACCATAGCTCAGGATCAGCTCATCCTGAGTCATCAACTGCAGGCGCTCTTTTCTGGCCGTGGCCACTATAATTCTATCCGCAGGGTCGCCATGAAAGCCCCCGGGAAGTCTTGAGGACTCTACCGCCACCTCTGCCGACAACGGTAAGACTTCAATCTGTAACCGCGCCAGGGATGTCTGAATCCAATCCAAACATGGCTCTGTCAGGGCAATACGCCCTTTGGACTCTAGCATCGAAAGCTCCCATAATGAAATTGCCGACAAGAAAAGAGCTTTCTCTTTAAACGCTTTCTCAACCGTTTTTCGGCCACTGCTTTTAGCCATGCGCTCATGCCCCAACGCCACCCAAATCCAGGCGTGGGTATCCAATAGCAAGCCATTACTTTTCATCGGCACTCCACTTTTCGCCTGTGGATTTTACTATGTCGCCTTTGATCTCGCCGGTGCCGGACATTGAACCGAATGGGCTTTCCACGCCCTCAGCATCGTCAACAACAGGAACCAATTTCGCCACGGGCTTGCCGTGCTTTGTAATGGTGACACTCTGACCATATTTTTTAACTTTATCCATCAGCATCAGACATTGAGCCTTAAACTGGCCAGCGGGGTATTTTTCAGCCATTATGACCTCTTTGTAACTTATGGTCATAATATCATGGTCATATTCAAAAGTCAATTTTTGAGAGACTCCCCATACGCCCCCACAAGGTAACGCAGTGTAGACCCGAAAAAGAACCAGGAACTTTTTAGAGTTTTAGGGTGATTTCCAGAGGGAAATGATCGGAACTTACGATGGTGTGGTGGACTTTGGCTTTCACCACATCAAAGCCTCGCACAAAGACATGATCGAGCTTTAGAATACGACCATCGTCTTCTAAATCCAAATGCTCAAGACCCAGATCACGGAAGATGGATTTCATGATCATATAACGCTTAAAGTTCCAGGTGTTGAAGTCCCCTGCCAATACCACCGGCCCGTCAAAGCGCGAGATCTTTTCAGCGATTTCATAAAGTGAGGATGTGAACGCTTTCAAGGTCACAAAGTTCAGCACATGCGTGCACACAAACAGAGCCTTCTTGTCTCCGAAGCTGTATTCACTGAATAAAGTTAATTTCGGCGTCAGCCAGAACAGCTCGCGGGTTTTGGCGCGAATAAAATCAACTGACTGAGGCGTCAGTCTTGAGCCAATCGCCACCCCGGTGCTGGAAAGGTCTTTCTTATAATGAAAGCTCTGAGCCAGGTGCCATTCGTAGGCTGAAAAATCGGATCTCCACATCGCGGGCATGCGTTGATCCAGCAAGGCTTCCTGCAGGAAGATAAAGTCCTTGTTTTCACCCAGGCGCTTGAAATCCTGTTCAAACAAATGAGCCTTTTGCCCCTTGTAAACGTTCCAGACAAAGATATCAAACTGCGAAGGCGCTTCGGGAAGCTTAGGGGCTTCTCCGATCTTCAGCAGTACTTTTTCTTTGGCCGGAACGATAAAGGGAACCATTTTTTACTTCACTTTACTCAGATAATTTTCATCCACGGTGGCAACCGGAAGACTTTGGGCTTCCGCTCTTTCCTGCTCTGCCAGCAGCGTCGACAGATAACGTTCGGTGGTGCTTGGAATGATCACGACAATATTTTTCCCGCGATTTTCCTCTTTCGCCGCCTGACGAAGACCTGCGCTGATCGCTGCACCCGATGAAATCCCCACCGGAATGCCTTCTTTTTTAATCACTTCGCGAGCCACTTTCATGGACTCTTCAGATGACACTTGCTCGACCCCATCAACAACGGATCTGTCCATCACGCTAGGAATAAAGCCTGCGCCCAAGCCCTGGATTTTATGCGGACCTGGCTTGCCGCCGGAAAGCACCGGGCTTTCTGCAGGCTCGACTGCGATGATTTTGATGTTTTTGTTTTTTTCTTTCAGAACGGTGCCCACGCCGGTGATCGTGCCGGATGTTCCAACTCCGCTGATGACCATGTCGACTTTACCGTCGGTGTCGTTCCAGATCTCAAGCGCCGTGGTTGCTTTATGAATCGCCGGATTTGCAGGATTGTCAAACTGACGAGGCATCCACGCATTCGGAGTGTTTTCAAGAAGCTCCATGGCTTTGGCGATGGCGCCTTTCATACCCAATGGACCTGGAGTCAGAATGATTTTCGCCCCCAACATCAACAACAATGTACGACGCTCTTGGGACATGGTTTCTGGCATGGTCAGTGTGATGTCATAACCCTTGGCTGCTGCCACAAAGGCCAACGCAATCCCTGTATTGCCACTTGTCGGTTCAATGATTTTCATTCCGGTCTTAAGCTGACCTGAGCGCTCAGCGTCTTCGATCATCGCCAGGCCAATGCGGTCCTTGACGGATCCCAGGGGATTGAAAAATTCAAGTTTCAACAACAAACGCCCCGGCAAGTCTTTGCCGATTCTTTGCATTTCAATTAAGGGGGTTTGACCAATGGTTTTTGTGATATCAGAATATATTTTCATAAGATGCCGATCTCCGTTCTTCAATAGTACTCCCGTTGCGGGACCGGACAAAGATGAAGTTTATAAAATTTTTTTTCATTTCGTTAATAAGGGGAAATCTGATGGCAACTGAACCTTTTTCCAGCTCGAACACCAGTTATTGTTTCCGTTTGAGACCGGGGCAGGACCTTAAAAAAGAGCTCTTGTTCTATTGCCAGAAGTATCACCTTCAGGCGGCCTGCGTCGTAAGCGCCGTTGGCAGCGTTGATAAAGCCCATCTGCGCATGTCCGGCGGCAAGGACGTGGTGGAGTTTCAAGGGCCGTTTGAGATTGTGTCCCTGTCTGGAACTTTGGGGCCCGATGGGGCGCACTTGCACATGTCCATCAGCAACTTTGAAGGCCAAGTCATTGGCGGTCATCTGATGGACGGATCGTTAATTCATACAACCGCTGAAATCGTGCTTTTGGAAAATCATGAGCTGGTATTCCACCGGGAAGTGGATGGTCACACTCAGTACAAAGAACTGGTGATAAAGAAGCGGTAAAGCAGCTGCTAACTTTTCGCAAATTTCAAAAGGGGGCCATAGTCCCCTTCTTGATCGGCTTTTCTTAGACAGCGAATGTATTCTTCGCGGGCTTTTCCCAACTGCGCCAAACTGCCAAGCCCCCACGTGAAACCTGCAACCCCCTGCTGCTTCAAAAACAGATCTGTTGCCAATCGCGCGCAACGCCCGTTTCCATTGGGAAAGGGATGAATATAAACCAGACGATGATGGAAACGGATGGCAATTTCCTCAAGCGGGAAAGTCTGATTTTTCAACCAGTAGCTGATATCACCCAGCAAAATAGCCATATCACTCTGAATCGTCTGCGGCGACACGCCGATGTTGGTTTGACGGATTCTTAAGTCACCGGCCCAAATCCAGGTGTCTTCAAACATCTTCTGATGCAGGCGCTTAAGTCCCGACATACTGAGCAGGTCTTTTTTCAAGGACCGGCTGGATTCAGCCCACAACATGGCACGCGCAATATTGGCGGCTTCGAATTCATCCAGCTCCCCGTGAGTCGTTAAACCCGGGATCAGACCGCGCAAGGTCTCATCATCCAAAGGTGTGGCTCCGGGAATGGACGGGATCTTCATTTTTTCAAACTCCAGATACGGCGGTCTTCGTTGCGCAAAAGTTCAAGCGCGATTTCTTCGACAAGAGCTTTCTGTGCGGATTTGGAAGTGCTTTGCAATTCAAGGCTCATGGAATGCTCGCTGGATCTGACGATCTCTTCGGCGACTTTGCTGGCTTGGGATTCTAAGGTTTTTTGCAACCCCTGCTTTGGGACAAAGTGATAAACGAAATCACAGTTCATAGCCTCTGCCGCCTTTCTTAAGGATTCGATCGTGACCGTTCCAGCCACTTCATTTTTTTCAAGCCCTTCAATACGCTGTTTGATCACCCCAAGGCGCGCGGCCAAATCACTCATCGACATCCCCAGAGCGGTACGCACTTCGCGAACCCACCCCGTCTTGGGGGTTTTCACCGAGCTGATTCCATGTGCTGTCATAAACTGTTGATCCAACTGCGCCCGTCGAAGTTTGGCCGTTTTAGATTTCACAAAACCCCCAATCGTCTATCTATAGATAGATATAATACATCTTATCGTCTATTTATAGATAGACCTATAGATATAAATTATCTACTTATAGATAGACGTTTTGTGTGGTTTTAGAGTGACCAACAGCCACTGGACTCTTCGACTCTATTTTCAGAGCCCGACCCTGGTCAATAGATATGTAAATTATATGTAAATACTGGACCTTTTGGGCTAACCACGATGCGGTGCAATCAAAAAAGCAACCCGAGATATCTTATATGTTTGCAACCCTACTTCGGCCCCCGATAGATTGCTCGGATGCAATTTAATCATCCGATCGTAATTCAAGGTGGCATGGGGATCGCAGTCTCTGACTGGCGTTTGGCAAAAACAGTTTCTCAAACAGGCCAGTTGGGCGTTGTTTCTGGAACTGCGATCAATTCAGTTCTGGTTCGTCGTCTGCAAGATGGTGATATTGCCGGTGACTGCCGCCGTGCTTTGAAAGCCTTCCCTTCCCAGGAAATCGCTCAAAAGATTCTGGATACTTATTTTATTGAAGGCGGCCGTCCTGCGACTCAAGCCTACAAACGTCCTCCGATGTTCAATCTGGAATCCCCGAAAGCTTTGTTGCAACTGACTGTGGCGGCAAGCTTCGTTGAAGTGTGGCTGGCGCGCGAGGGGCACAATGGCGTGATCGGGCTGAATCTTTTGGAAAAAGTCGTTCTGCCAAACCTTGCCTGCCTTTACGGCGGCCTGCTGGCGGGTGTGGATTACGTTATTATGGGTGCGGGTATTCCGCGGGAAATCCCGGGTGCCTTGGATTTGCTTTCTCAAAATCTGAAAGCGACTTTGAAGGTTCCGGTGGCTGGAGCTTCCGAAGACGGGATCACTTCTTTTGATCCGCAATCTGTGATGGAAGGCACTGAGCTTGTTCCATTAAAACGCCCTTACTTCTTCCCGATTGTTTCGTCTGCAATTTTAGCCGCGAATCTGAAAAAGAAATCCACGGGTCGCGTGGATGGCTTCATCGTAGAAGGTCCTTTGGCTGGCGGCCACAATGCGCCTCCGCGTGGTCCGATGAAACTGAACGAGCGTGGTGAGCCGGTTTATGGAACTCGCGATGAAGTGTGCTTGAAAGAAATGGCGGCACTAGAGCTGCCGTTCTGGATGGCGGGCTATTATGCGACTCCGGAAAAGCTGGCTGAAGTTCGTGCTCAAGGTGCGCACGGTGTTCAGGTGGGAACTTTGTTTGCCTTCTCGGAAGAATCCGGCGTGAAGGAAGAACACAAAGCCCAGGCTTTGAAAAAAATCACGACTGAAACAGCTCCTGAAGGTGGCTGGATCTTTACGGATCCACGCTCTTCGCCGACAGGTTTTCCATTTAAGGCCGTGCGCCTTTCTGGAACTATTTCTGAAGAGGCTTTGTACCTTTCCCGCAAACGCATTTGCGATCTGGGTTACTTGCGCCATGCTTATCAGAAACCTGACGGCAGTGTGGGCCAACGCTGCCCTGCTGAACCGGTGAATGATTATGTTAAAAAAGGCGGCTTGGAAGAAGACACAGTGGGACGTAAATGTCTGTGCAATGCTTTGATGGCTGACGTGGGCATGGGCCAAATCCAGGCCGGTGGCGTGGAAGAGCAGCCTTTGCTGACTGCGGGGGATGACTTGAATAATGTTGCTCGTATGCTTCGTGGGAAAAGTTCCTACAGCGCTAAAGACGTTGTGGCTTATCTGCTGGGCTTGGAGGAAAGTGCCCAAACAACAGTAGAAGCCCAACTATCTTTAATTTGAGAGAAAAAAGGGGGATCCCCTTTTTCTCTAAACACCGCTTATCAGAGATAAAGGAAGAGTGACTCCTTTAACACCCATCTGACTTAGTTGAGCGTCCAAATAACTCTTCACATATGGTGCAGCATGAATACTTGCGCACTTCCCTGCAATCAGCATCAATGTCTCATCATTAAGAACAACAGAAGATGGAATCTTGTAGCGAACAACAAACATGCATCCTCCGTACAATACTTTTCCGTCGACAAGATAATTGTACTCCTGTGTGCCCGCCATGTACTTTCCTAGTACATCCGTAGAGACAAAACAAAATACTTCACTTTTGTCTCCACTATCTGACGGAAGCTGCTGCCATTTGTAATCATGACTCACTTCCCACCGGACCTTCCCAAAATCCACCACATCCGCGGGCAAAGAAATATGCAAATCAACACCTACAAGACTTACGGATTGCATTTCAAGCTGCTTCACAAGCCCCGCCAAAACTCCTTCATCTTTCTCTACATTTTGCTCTTCCATACTCATCTTCCGTTAATTCAATCTGCTGATTGGATGATAAACTGGATACGCGCCGATCTCAACATTCTCAGGGCCAGCTCCGACCGACTCAGCCTCACTCCATTGCCGACGATACATTTCAGAATACTGTTTTGCCAAACGAGAGTCCGCCATCTGCGTATCGGCAACGCCCCCCCAACGTAAACTTTTAAAAGACGAGGCCCCTCCCACAATTGAACTGGCTCAACAATTTTTACCCCGGCTAAAGACGTAAGCATCTGAGGATTCAACTGGTAGCTCATCAAAAGATTAAAAGTACCGAAACTTGGCTTTTTCTTGCCATTTTTAATCATTGATATGTATTCAGGTGTCCGCCCCAAAGCTATCGCCAAGTCCTCCTGGGTTACTTTGTATTTCGTCGTAAGATAGGTAATCGCATTATTGATTTTCAGCAACAAAGACTGTGCAATATTCTCATCCAAATTCCTCAGATCCTGCACTGTCATAATCTGATTTCCACACTTTTCGCAGGTCAAGACCTCTTGATCCAACAAAAGCTCCACCTGAGAATAATCTTTCCATGGGTGCAAAGAACCTTTAATGTTTTTCTTACTCAAGTATGTGCTACCGCACTCTCCACAGCGCCTCATCACACACCACCTTGTGCCTTTAAAGTTACACCACTTTCTAAAATCATATCTTTTTCCAATGGATGAAAAGAAATCTCGTCAAGCTCTCCAGATTGAGAATCAATTCTGAACTTAATAAAATACGATACGCCTTCGTAGGAAAACCCATATTGATCCACAATAAAGTGTGGATCATCCCACTGCCCGACTTTAGTTTTACAGAAATCTCTCTCCTGAATCTCCAACAGCCTGTACAAAATAAACTGGGCCGCTTTTTCCGAAGTCATTCGGTGCCCCTTAAGATTTTTATGCACAGCAATAACCGCATTAATCGATCTAGATTTGGCCGAAAAAATAACTTTCCCTGCAGATGAGTCATTCAGTTCCTCCTCTACCAGCTTTTTCACATCTATAAGGGGATAATGTGCTGGCATAACAAAGAGTCTCTTTCATCATAACAGGTTATCGGACCAAATCAATAAACACTTAAACTCAGTTTAAGTCAATACTAAGCCTGTATTTTCAAATAGTTAAATAAGCCATATTCTACAAAAAGATATTGTATATGTAAATTATATGTAAATATCAAGTTTTTCTTAAGTCTTAGTTCGCGTCATCGCACGGATTTATAGAGGTTCAAACGGCTTTGAATTTCGCCGCGAAGATTACCTTTAATATACTTAAAGCGATCATCATCCGCGATTTCTGACCATAGCGTTTCCACTTTTTCTTCCACTAATACGGACATCTCCTTCAGAGTTTTCACAAAGATGTCTTTCTTCTTAGAGAAACCCAATTCTTCAGCCAACATCTCAAAATTTTTCTTTTTCATTTTCGCTGGCTGTCGCTGCCCTCCGACCGAGAACGCAAATGCCGACGACATATTTTTATAGATGCTAGTAGAAAGCAAATCATACATAGGTGCCAATTGAGTATGGCCATCTACGTATAAAAAAGACAGATTCTTAGAATGGGAATCGTTGTTTCCAACCAACAAATTAAAGGCCAGCCACTTCAAGATGGCCTCGAGATCCTGAATCTTATTGTCCGAAATATCCCCTACGACCTTATAATTCTGCGCAAATGACGGCCCACCACCTTCCTCGTACTTTTCTGCAGAAGGGACCCCTTGGGCCTGACACAAGTCGAACTGATGAAGGCGCTCAACCGTTCCATTTTTTTCGATTTTACGATCGTAACGCTCTACTAAGAATAATAAATGCTCTTCCCCGACCAACTGAATAGCCGGGATACTCAGTCCGCAAAGTCCCGCAAGCCTCATGCACAGATACTCATTTTGCACCGAATTTAGAACTCCCGATATCCGAGTGGGTGGCTTTAGAATATGAGTTGTGGGTCTTGCATCCGCCGGCAAAAAAATCTTCCCGCTCTGAAAAATCACCGGAATTTTATCCTGAGCCCCGGCCAATGAAAAACGCCCTTTATGGCTCACAAGGCTGTGCACATACAGGCTTTCTTTGTTATTGATAACCCGGTCTATTTCCTCAAATGAAATCTCTTCCAGATCCCCTTTTAATACCGTCTCTGGCGCCTCGTCCAACGGCGTAATTTCAAGGGCTCCCGCACAGTCAAGACCGTAGCTTTCCAAAAGTTGGTAGGGATCCTCGAAGCTTTTTTTCAGAATTTGTTCAAACAGCTTTAGAGTGTCACCTTCAGGAAGAAGATTGTCGAAATACGCCTTGGTCAGGCGATTGTTAAACTCGTCCTTTTGCAATGGCAAGGCTGGCGACAGAACAAAAGAATCTTTCCCAGAAATCCATTTTTCTGAATATGAAAAACCCAAAGTGTCATCAGGCTTTTTCAGCAGCACTCCAACATGTTGCTTTTTGTAAAAGACATTCAACGGCCGCTTCATTTGCTTTTGACCTTGATATAAATCTCGATATTGCAAAGCTTTAGAATTTTCAAAAGCGTCGACAACTTGATGTCCGACTTTTGATTTTCGAAGTTCAAAACGGCATAACGAGAAAGGTCAGCATACTGCCCGAGCTTTTCGCTGGTAATACCTTGCTCTTTGCGAATCTTCCGGACCTCTTCTGCCAATTGAGAAGCACCTGTAATACGCATATATTCCACATGAACCTCCAAAAGTTGCTTACAGTAAATATTTTAATGGAATTATGGGGGAAATCCACTAAAAGTTGTCTTCAGGCAACATTTTATCGAAAACACTAGATTTTAATAGAGAAAGTTGCCTGTGGGCGACTAAAGGGGGATCTATGGTCTTAGGGGTGATAAACTTCAATATTTGAAGTTTATCACTCCCCCTGCTCGTAGGCCTTCCAGAAGTCAAAAGAAAGGTGCAAATCGAATATCCAGAATAAGCCCGCAGAAATGACGAACTAAGTTTAACAAACTGTCGATGTTTTTGACTGTTGCCACTCAGCTTGAAACAGGTTGTTCTTTTATATGGAGTTCTTTATTCGATTGCGGATAATGAACTTCAGCGGAGGACTTCATGAAGAAGTTAATGGCAGCAGCGACGTTGTCTCTATCAATGATGATTACCACTTCTAACGCCCTTGCCGACAATGCCATCGGTATTGTGCTGGGCGATCCATCGGGGATCTCAGGACGAGCTTCCCTGGATGGACAGCATTCCATCGAAGGCGCCCTGGCCTATGCCACGGGGGACCACTCCGGACTTCATATCCACGCCACTTATCTTTGGGACCGCGCCCGGACTTTTACTGTGCAAGGTGGTGGGCCGATTGAGATGTATTATGGTCTTGGGGTGCGGTTGATTAATTTCAATAAGGGTGAGCACGATGGCGAGCTGGCTATCGGGCCGCGGGCCCCGTTGGGGCTGCTTTATAATATTAATAATCCGGACATTGAGATCTTTGGGGAGCTTTCCGTTGCGGTGGATTTGACGCCGGAGACGGATGTGGATTTGGACGTGGGGATTGGGGTGCGGTTGAGGTTTTAAGACACCTGAACTTTATATTTAAGCCCCGCATGTTGCAGCAGATCCTGCAATGCCAACTGAACAAATCGATCCTCAGCATATCCCAAAGCTTGCGCAAAGCGTGCGGCCCGCTCGGGACTGACCGCCTTGCGCCCTTTTTCGATATCACTTAGATGCTGCTTCGAGATATCAAGCTTTTCAGCAAAGGTCTCTAAAGTAAAACCTTCTGCCTTACGTATTGATGACAAACGAAGCCCGAAGGTCAGCTCTTCACCCAGAGACTTTTCCAGCAATCGAACTGTCTGACTTTTCTTTTTAGTATTCATGTTTGCTTACCTCGACAATTGTAATAATTTTTAGCTCGCCATCATCCTCGAAGTAGATCGCTCTGTAAGAACGACTTAAGCGAATCGACCGATATCCCTTCCAAGCCCCCAATAAAGGCTCATCGTGATATCCGGGTATTTTCCGCACCTTCTCAAGCCCTTTATCTTCAACCTCCTGAACCCAGTCCAGAAGGTTGGCCACAATATATTTTGGGATGCGCCCAAGGGCTTTTTTAGCATATTTACCGAGCTCAACTCTATACATTTGTACACCCATTAGGTTTACTTTTCAACAGTTAACCGATAAGCTGCACAATGTATGTAAAAGTGAAATACCCGAGGACCGAAGGGGTGGGTGCTTGGATATCCGGGCTCCGGGCCCACCTCTGAACCTTGCCGCATCGACGCATCGCAAGCCACGATTCCCCTATCGGCAGCTTGAGTTTTGGGTCAATTATCGACAAGATACAAGTCCTATCCAAAAGGACTATGTCGTGGAATTTATTGATCTAAAATCACAGCAAAAAAGAATTCAAAAACAGATTCAAGAAAGAATTAACACCGTTCTTACGAATGGTCAGTACATCATGGGTCCTGAAGTGTTTGAACTTGAAGAACGTCTTGCAAAGTATACTGGCTCCAAACATTGTATTTCTAACGCCAACGGCACCGATGCTCTGATGCTGGCTTTGATGGCTATTGGGATCAAACCGGGCGACGAAGTCATCACAACTCCATTCAGTTTCTTTGCCACATCTGAAGTCATCAGCTTCTTTGGCGCAGTCCCAGTCTTTGTGGATATCGACAGAGAAACTTACAATATAGATGCCAGCCTCATTGAGGAAAAAATCACCAAGAAAACCAAAGCGATCATTCCTGTAAGTTTGTACGGCCAGTGCGCTGATTACGAAGCCATTGAGGCTATCGCTGCAAAACACGGCATTGTGACCATTGAGGATGCTGCGCAAAGCTTTGGTGCCACTTATAAGGGCAAAAAGTCCTGCAACCTGACGACGATTTCCTGCACGAGCTTCTTCCCATCCAAACCTCTGGGTTGCTATGGCGATGGTGGCGCTTGTTTCACCAACGACGACAAAATTGCAGAGAAAATCAAAGTTCTAAGAACGCACGGTCAGGCTAGAAGATACTATCACACCGACATTGGCATGAATGCCCGCCTTGATACTCTTCAGGCGGCCATCCTTTTGGCAAAGATGGAAATCTTTGATGACGAGATTCAGCTTCGCCACAAAGTGGCTGCTCGTTACAATAAGCTATTGGAAGGTATTGCTCCGATTCAGCGTATCTTGCCTGAAAACACTTCAGCTTATGCTCAGTACACGATTGAGGTCGACAACCGTGACAGCTTCATTGAAAAGATGAAAACACTGGGTGTGCCTACAGCGGTTCACTACCCGATTCCTTTGCACTTGCAGCCGGTTTATGCGGGTCAATATCAGAAGGGGGCTTATCCGAAGTCCGAGTTGGCAGCGAGCCGTGTTGTGAGCTTGCCGATGCATCCGTATTTGGATGAGGAGACGCAGGATGAGGTGGTGAAGGCGGTGAAGGTGGCGCTTGGTCAAAAGTAGCTTTTTTCGCACACAATTAGATTGCGTGCGAAAAAATATTTAAGCATTCAATACGCAAACCGAAAAATGGGAACTACTTTCCACTTTTTCGCTCATGGGTCGAGACACAATTCTTTTCTATGTAATAACTCGACCGTTTAGGCTTCAAAAGATTTTGCTGGTATTTCTCAGAAAAATCACTTTGAACAGAAGTGAACTGACCAACATTTTCATAATCATCTAATGTCAAATCATAAGTATCCAACACTTTAAACGATATTTCACGTGGCCCACCATGCTCAACCAATAACCACGAGCCGTAAATCTCTTCACACTCAACCAAAGCCAGTGATCTCCGAACAAAATCCTCGCTACCTGAGTATCCGCCAATCATCCAAGGTTGACCAATTGCAACTCCGTTCAACGCATAGACAACACCAGGTGAACGACCAGTTAAATCAAGAACCTGCATGCCTGCCGCGAATCCCGCCTGCCCCGCAGCGGATCGGATAGAATCCAAGTAGTTAGCAAAATCACGGGACATCCATAGTCCTCCGGACTTTCCAAACTCAACATACTTATTATTCAAACTCAGTTCCTGACTGTGGCGATATGGGAACTTAAAATTATCGTAAACAAGGTTAAGGATAATAATTTGAGCCACCAAAATAGGTCCCATCGAGAGGCGTGAAGCACCAGGATCAAAAGCCAGCATCAAGACTCCACCTACAACCCAAAAAAATCCAGCCGTTGAAGCTTGAGTCCAATAATTACCATTAGTCCCAAACGCCGTAGCATACGGAACGGCAATCAGCAAAAATGCCAGAAGCACTGTCTCTCTTTTATCCCTATCCGTCAGGAACCCAATTCTTCTTTTCAACAAACTACGCCAGCAAAGCACCAAGATAGCAGCAAAAGGCACTGCAAAAAGAAAAATTCCTTTTACAATACTGTATCGTACTTCACCCCAGACAAAGTCTACCAAAGACATCAGAACCAAAAACCAAACCGGCCAAAGCATTCCCCTAGTTCGACTCTCTAAAGCATCAAATATGTTCCATGAAGAAATCACCGCGACATAGAGAGCGAATCTCACCCAATCTCTAAACAAAAAATCAATATCATCTAATCGAAAAAGCTTGAGAGGCGAATAATTAGGATCCATTACAACGGCGAGGTTCGCCCCACCTGAAAGACGAGCGATAAATAAAGCAACCGAACCATCAATTACAACCGCTGTTAAAAACAGCAATCCTCCTGCCGTCAGTACACTTGTCAAAATACCTTTCCATGTCGCACGCCTAATCACTAGGATAAATGACATAGCCATTAAGCCCAAAATAGCTGCAGAAGTTGGTTTTGCCATAAAAGAAACCCAGCCACCGAAGCCTAATAAAAACCACCCTGCAAAAGCTGCAAGTCCTTGGCGGGTTACTAAGATACAAATTGAGGAAGCAATTAACAATGCAGCTTGAACCGAAAGAATGTTGTAATTTGGAGTAAGAACAAACGGGAACGCACAAACCATTGAAACACTAACCAGACCGTAAACTTGCGCATTCGACAACAATCCTGGGGATCTACTTAAAAAAGCAAGCCTGCAAAAAACAAAAGCCAGAGATCCTGTCAGAAAAAGATTAAGACACCGAAAGACGAAAACACTTTCCCCTGCTAACTTATAAAGAGGATAGTAAATAAAACCAAACTGAGACGTGGAGACAGGATAAATCCAAGGATTGGAAGACCAAATAAGATAAAAAGACTCATCAGTAAGATCTAAGCCAAAACGGGCGCGCCAAACCATTGCCCCAAAGATTAAAGTCGCAAAAATGACAACACTCAGAGAGTACAATCTAGATACATTATCCTTGGACATACTCTGGAACCAACGCCTTCAGTATCGCTCGGACAACTCTGTCATCACCAGACAAACATGCGTTTTTTAATTCATCTAACTGCTTATTCAAAGTATCCCACTCCAAGCAGTTTTCACTGGCAGTCATAATTCTCGGGTGAGCAGTCCAAGAAACATTACTCCCAATAAGCAACTCTTCATATAACTTCTCACCGGGACGCAATCCAGTGAACTCAATAGAGATGTCACCTGATCCGGTAACAGAATCACGGACTTCTAAACCTGAAAGCTCGATCATCTTTTTTGCCAGGTCCAAAATCTTAACTGACTCTCCCATGTCCAGAACGAAGACATCTCCTCCTTTACCCATCGAACCAGCCTGAAGCACCAATTGCGCTGCTTCGGGGATAGTCATGAAGTAACGGGTAACTTCTGGATGAGTCACGGTGACAGGCCCCCCATTCCGAATCTGCTCTTTAAATAAAGGGACCACTGACCCAGAGGAGCCCAAGACATTACCAAATCTGACCATACAGAACCGCGTTGAGCACTTTCGATCCTGAGCTAAGCCCTGCAGAACCAGCTCAGAAAGACGCTTTGATGCCCCCATAACATTTGTAGGACGCACAGCCTTATCAGTCGAAATCAACACGAAAGTCTCGACATTCCCTTTAATTGCCGCCCTCGAAGCCGCTAAGGTGCCAAATACATTGTTCATAACTCCTGCGATCACATTACTCTCAACAAGCGGAACGTGCTTGTAGGCAGCAGCATGATAAACAGTTTGGACACCATATCTTGAAATCAGCTTCTCCATGTGGTCAGAATTGAGCACATCACCTAAAATTGGAACTACCTCAAAATTAATCCGATGCTTTAGAATATCTTGCTCAATTTTGTACAAAGCAAACTCAGCCTGCTCCAGTAAAATTAGCTTTCTAGGAGTATTCAGGATAATCTGCCGACAAAGCTCAGACCCAATAGAGCCCCCAGCCCCAGTAACCAAAACCACTTTGTCTCTAATACAGGATTTAATAAGGTCTTCAAAAGGTGGTACTGGATCACGCCCGAGCAAATCCTCTACACCCACCTCACGAATATCCTCAATTCTGACGCGACCATCAACAAGCTCTCCCATTCCAGGCAGCGTCTTAAGAATAACCCCTTCACGTTCGAACTTCTGAATAATTTCTTTACGGCGCGTACGACTGGCAGAAGGCATGGCAATTAATAACTGCCTGCACTCTTTGGCCTTCATTACATCAATCGCTTCCATTGGATCGAAAACTCGAATGCCTACAACATTGGTGCCTTGCACTTCTGGATTGTCGTCAAAGAAAGCAACCGGGCGAAACTCTGGTCCCGACATTAGCGCCAAAGCAGTCTGCAGCCCGGCACGACCCGCACCATAAATAGCCACTGGCTGACGACGATCTTCGAATCTTTCAAGACTTCGCATCAATCCTCGAGCCAAGAAACGGCTGGAAGCAATATAAGCAATAGCAATAATCCAGTAAATAATCAGAGAAGACCGAGGGATGGAGGAAACTCTTCCCATGACTATAACAGCAGTCAATAACAGAACAGAAAGAGTAACCCCATAAAAAACGGTGTAAATAATCTTATCGTCGAGATAACGGATTACAGCTCTATACAGCCCGATTCTTATAAAAATAGGGATTGTTACAAATGGAACCACAAAGAAAAGCCAAATATAACTTGCCACATCGGGACTCAGAGTCCCCATGCGCAATGCGACTGACGACCATAGCGCCAATGGCAGAAGAACCAAATCGCTAAACAACATCAGCAATATTTTTATTCTTCTTGGTAATCCAGCCAGTCGCAAAAACATAAAATCAAACTTCCCTATTTTATTCTGCAGCTACATTCATCACTTTAGTAACAGCAGTCATCAAGTCAGCAACATAGCCCGAATCCAGAGTCGGATGCACCAGGAACATCAAACTGTCCTCTCCCAGTTTTTTTGCGTTTGCAAATCGATTGGACGGCCCCAATTCTGCCTTCTTAAACGCTTGTTCCAAATAGATCTCACTACAACTTCCAGAGAAACACGGAACTCCTTCAGCATTAATTGCAGCCATTATCCGATCCCGATTCCAGCCAGGTTTCAAAGATGACGATTCCACCATTACATAGTACTTGTAGTAAGAGTGGTACGTCGTTTCATCCGGAAGGTGCACAACGAGTCCATTAACTTTGCCGATACCTTGCGTGATTTCGGATGCCAATTTGCGCCTTTTCTGGATCCAACCTTCAAGCTTTTTCAGCTGAATACGCCCAACCGCCCCTTGAATTTCGGTCATGCGCCAGTTGGTACCAAAACTTTCGTGCAACCAGCGGAAGCCCGGAGGGTGTATGCGCCTGAAAACAGCATCAAAACTTTTCCCGTGGTCTTTGAACGCCCATAGTTTTTCATACAACTCTGTGTCATTTAAAAGAAGCATCCCACCTTCGCCTGTAGTGGAGATGATTTTATCCTGACAAAATGAAAAGGCCGACATATCACCGAAAGATCCGGCAAATTGCCCTTTGTATTTTGCCCCGTGGCTTTGAGCGCAGTCCTCAATGACCTTCAGGCTATGCTTTCGCGCAACTTCAAGAATTGCATCCATATCACAGGGCCAACCAGCCAAGTGAACAGCAATAATAGCCTTGGTACGGGGAGTAATTACTTTTTCAATTTCTGAAACAAGAAGATTCTGCGACTTTAAATCGACATCGACTAAAATGGGCGTCGCTCCCACTCGAACAATACAACTGGCTGAAGCTATGAATGTACGACAAGTCGTAATGACCTCATCTCCATGCCCAATTCCATAACCAATAAGTGCCAACTCCAATGCAAGTGTGCCATTGGCCAATGCAATTCCGTGCCGCATTCCGTGATAATGAGCAAACTCTTCTTCAAACTGTCTCGTTTCTGATCCAGTCCAATAGTTTACCTTGCCCGATTTAAGTATCGACACCGTTTTTTCGACCTCATCTTGATCATAAAACGGCCAAGGCGCAATAGCCACACTTCTAACTGGGGCTCCCCCATCAATTGCCAAATGGCTCTTCATCACTATCCCTCTTTAAGACTAAGCCCCCGAAGCATAATGGAAAAAAATCTTTGAGTCCTCAAAATACCTAACAGATGCATGCAAGATGCGGCGCGCGAGAAGACTTGTTTGGGAATTTGTTTTCCTATAGCCTAAGGCTTCTTGATCCTAGGGAGATTTATGAAACGAGGCTTTGACCTCATTTTGGCCTTACTTTGTTGCGTTCTCTTTGCTGTGCCCATAGCTCTGACCTATTTGGGGGTAATTCTTTTCCTTGGAAGACCCGTTTTATTTTGCCAGGTTCGTCCGGGGAGATACGGCAAACCATTTAAAATGTACAAATTTAGAACCATGACGGACGCGCGCGATTCATCGGGGAACCTACTTCCAGACTCACAACGCCTTACTAAATTTGGGTTATTCCTTCGCCGTACGAGCCTTGATGAGCTTCCTGAGATCCTTAATGTCTTAAAAGGAGAGATGAGTTTTGTTGGCCCCCGCCCGTTGCTGATGCAATACATTCCACACTACACACCCTTTCAGGCACGCAGGCACGAGGTTCTACCCGGAATTACTGGCTGGGCCCAAGTGAATGGGAGAAATCTATTAAGCTGGGAAGAGCGGTTTAAGCTTGATGTCTGGTATGTGGACAATCACGGGTTGTCTCTTGATATAAAAATTATTCTGCTGACTGCATGGAAAGTTTTCCGAAGAGAAGGTGTTGCGGCTAAGAACTCGGAAACCATGACTCCATTTGCCGAAGCCGCCAAAACTAATACCAAAAAAACGGATTTAACATGACGAAGCAGATTGTCATTTTCGGATGTGGTGGCCATGCCAAAGTCATTACGGATATTATTCAAGCAACCACCAACCACACAATCGCTGCCTTTTTCGACAACACACCGAAAAATTCCGAGTTCTTGGGACACCCTGTCTTTTCCGATCTTCAGCAACTTGCCACTTTCTGCAGAACCAAAAACATAACTCAAGCGGCAATTGCTATCGGAAACAATAGCGCCAGGAGAAAGCTCGCAGCAGAAGCCTCCCAAATTGGCCTTGAACTTCCGGTGCTTATCCATCCGAAGACTGTCATATCCCCTTCAGCCAAGATCGGACCAGGGACCGTTGTTATGCCAGGAGTCATCGTCAACTCAGATGCTATCATTGAGAGCGGCTGCATTCTTAACTCCGGCGCAGTTATTGAACATGACTGCTCAATTGGTGCGTTTTCCCACATCGCCCCGGGATCCGTGCTTTGTGGCGGGGTCACTGTCGGCGAACTGACCCTCATAGGAGCCAGATCTGTAGCGATTCCTTTGATTAGAATTGGCTCGCAATCAACTCTAGGAGCAGGATCTGTAGTTGTCAGAGATATTCCAGAAAATGTTTGCGCGATGGGAAATCCCGCTAAAGCTAAATCCCGGACTGACTAGAAATTAAATTAAGAAACTTCTGCCCCGTAACCTTGTGGTCGTGATTAGTTACTAGGAATCTGTATCCCCGGTCCCCCATTGAAGATAAATACTCCGGGGTATTGCCGATAATTTTTATCATTTCCTGAGCGACTTCACCAGGGCTTCCATCTGGTATAACAAATCCAGCATCAGCATCAGTCACCGGATTCCTAGCCACATCGCCAATAAAAATAACCGGCTTCTTTGCCAAGAAATAGTCAAAGAGCTTATTGAAACTAATCCCAAACTTATAAAGCGGAGAATTGTGTGCAAGCGCAATAGCAAAGTCCGATTCCGCAACCTTACCAAGAACTTGTTTGCGAGCAAGAGCCCCAAAGAACGTAATATTTTTAAGCCCAAGGTGCATCGCCATCGCCTCTAATTCTTTTCTCTCTGGACCATCACCATATATTGAAAAATGAACATTCACTTTGGCCAACTGAAGCTGACCCGCAACTTCAAGCAAAAACTCCATCCTGTTCGCAGCACCAAGACTGCCGGCATAAACGATATCTACAGGTGCAGATTCGACCAAAGCTGAGCTAAACTTCGCGACAGCGACCGACGTGTCCACCCCTTGCCCAACCCAAATAATCTTTTCGACTGGAATTCGATGTGCTTCTGAAAAGTACAATCCAGCCAAAGGCATCAACACCACAATTTTCTCAGATCTCCGCGCAAGCAAACGCTCAATCCAAAACATCACCTGCACCATTGGATGAGATCGACTCAATCCGCCAAGATCAATCAACGTCTGCGGCCACAAGTCCCTCACCTCATATATGAAACGCACGCGCCTCACCTTCGCCGCCAGATATGATGTAAATGCCAGAAAAGGCTGGGGGCTTGAACCCACCACCACATCTCCCGGCCGCAAACTTCCTACGAGATAAAAGAATCCTTTTATCGCACACTGTATATGATTAAAAAGACGACTGATCTGTCCACTATATCGTCTACCTTTAATAACTTTAAAAGTGACGCCGTCGTGAACTTCAATACTTTGATTCCAAACCAGCTTTTCCCGGCTGTTATAGTGAATATCTGAGGTGACAATTTCAGACTGGTATCCCTGACTGACAAGATATTGTGCCAAATAAAAATGCCGCAAACTTCCGCGGTCAGTAGGTCTCAGCGCAAACTGATTTACAAATACAACCTTCACTACTTCCTCTGACCCGCCGCGAATCGCTTAACCATCCCCAAAAAACCCTTGTTCAAATTTTCAAAAATTCGCCGGTTTGATGGATACTCTTTGTAGGACTTTGGCTTTTCAGACATTATTCGATCGAATTCCATTTCAGAAAGACCAAACTTTTTCAAAACATACTCTTTGTCACGCGCAAGCTCGTCTGCTTGATAAAGCGGCATTTCAAGCTCCTTCAAGGCTTCATCCCGAGTCATCTGACCAGAGAGGACAAGCGACGACAAATGAGGTCTTCTTTTGTCATAACCGAACTTCTGAGGCAAAATATACGCCTGATAAAATTTAGTGAAAATAGATTCGTAGTGTTTACCTGCGTACGGGACCCAGTCAAATTCCCGGCGGAACAACTCCATTGCCTCATTTTTATTGTAAGGCGCGTAGTTTAGAACCTTCACAAATTTGATGCCTCTGAAGAAGACATAGTAGACCATATGCAACAACCCATAATGAGGGAATGTCTTAAGCTTAACCTTACCGAAGATTCGATGAAGGCCCTTAATATGCTTCCAGTCCTTATTGTCATAGAGCCATGAAGAAGGCATTACCCCTTCCGTCTCTAAGTTTCCGCCGCTGATCAAGTACTTCACACCATATTTGGAAGCCATTTTATAAAGAAGCGCCCCAATTGCGTGGTCTGTAGGTGCCTCAATATTGGCCACGCCTGCGTGGATGAAGGAAAGTTGTATGTCGCGAAACTCGTTCCAGTCTATCACGTAGGTATAAAGATCAATACCCAATTTCTTCATAGTCTTTTCAATATTAGAAACAGCCAATTCAGAGTTCCAACCATTATCAAAATGAATGGCCAAGGGGCGCAATCCCATCTGCTTTACCTTATAAGCCACCATTGTGCTGTCAACCCCACCGCTGACACCGATCACACAATCATAAGACTTATCTTTCCCATCGACCTTGATGACCTCAACTAGATCCGCTAATTCTTTTTGACCTTGAGGTCCATGCTTAAGCTCCACCAAAGCCCGCTCATCGTAGCGATGACAGTGGTTACACACTCCCGCACTATCAAACTTAATTTCCGGATCAGATGTATCCATTATACAACGAGAACAAACTTGATATTTCATATGATCAGACTTTCGGATCTTTCAAAGATTATAGCCAACTGCCTTATTTGTTTTTGCCTACAAAGAACAGTTGATTTTTAAAGATGCCCCAGCTAGTTTCAAATGCCAATATGAATAATACTTATCAGATTTGTACTCGCTGCATTATGGACACCTCAGACCCCGAAATCTCCTTTGATGAGGCAGGTGTCTGCAGCCATTGCAAAACCTTCGACTCAGTCATAAAGCCTGCCTGGAACAAAGACGAAAAAGTATTGAGTCAGATCATGGCCAAAATCAAACTTGATGGCGAAGGCAAGGCCTATGACTCCATCCTTGGCTTGAGCGGCGGAGTGGACAGCTCTTACGTTGCCATGCTTGCAAAGCAGTACGGACTCCGCCCACTTGTTGTGCACGTTGATGCCGGATGGAACTCTGAGGTGGCAGTTAGAAATATTGAAAATATTGTAAAAAAACTCGGATTTGATCTATTCACTGAAGTCATAAATTGGGAAGAAATTAAAGATCTGCAGTTGTCCTACTTCAAATCTGGCGTTGCAAACCTAGATGTCCCCCAAGATCATGCTTTTTTTGCCGCACTCTATGGCTTCGCGATGAAGCACGATATTCAATATGTGCTCAGCGGAAGCAACTTTGCCACGGAATCTGTACTGCCAACAGCTTGGGGGTATGATGCCATGGACTCAAAACAACTAAAAGCAATACACAAGATCTTCGGGAAGAAGAAGCTGGCGACATATCCAACAATTAGCTTCTTCAAAATGTATATTTACTTCCCATACATTAAGCGTTTCAAAATCATCAAACCGCTGAACTATATCGATTACGACAAAAACAAGGCAATCCAGGAAATGACCGAAAAATTGGGCTGGCAGTACTATGGTGGCAAACACTACGAATCCCGATTTACACGATTCTTCCAGGGACACCTGCTACCAACACGTTTCGGATTCGACAAAAAACGCGCCCACCTCTCGAGCCTTGTCTTGGCCGGACAGCTTTCACGCCAAGAGGCTCTGGAGAAAATGAATGAGCCTAACCTTCCTGCTGAACTCGTAACTGAAGACTCTGAGTTTTTGTGCAAAAAACTTAGCATCTCACAAGAGGAGTTTAAGCACTATCTGACAATGCCATTAAAGACATTCAGGGACTATCCTTCCAACTACGAACTCCGTCAGCTGATGTACAAATTGAGATCCTGGCTGCGAAAAATTATCAAATGAACGTTCATGTCTACCCATCGACAATCGAGAATGAAAGCCGCATCCTAAAAATCACAACCTCGCTAGCTAAGTCGGGGATCTTTGATAAAATAGAAATCCTGGGACGCTGGCGCGAAGGCTTGCCCGAAAGAGCTTCAATTAACAGTAATGTTGAAATTGTGCGAATCAAGCCCTTAAGACTTAAGCTTATGGGACGCACGATTGAGAGAGTGATCGCTGTTTTATCCTGGTACATTCGAACCATCATCTATCTCTCCAAGCATAAAATCGAGTGCATCAACCCACACAGCTTGCCCGTATTGCCATTGACTGTGCTTATTAAAGCACTGAAAGGATGCAAATTAGTCTACGATACTCACGAGCTGGAAACCGAGACAATCAGCTGCAAGGGACTCAAAAGACTGCTGTACAAGGCGACAGAAAAGATGTTTATCCGCTATTGTGATGCCATCTGCGTTGTCAACAAATCAATCGCAAGTTGGTATTCCGAAACTTACAACATCCCCGCTCCATTTGTGGTGAAAAACGTTCCACACCGCAGCCAGATCCAAGGCGATAGAAGTAATATCCTTAAGGATACATTTAACATTCCACATACAGATATTGTCTTTCTGTACCAAGGCCTTCTCTCTGAAGGACGAGGGATTCGCATAACTCTTGAGGCATTCAAAGGCAAGGCCGGGAAACATGCCATCTTCATGGGATACGGAGAACTCTCCTGCCTCATTGAAGACTACGAAAAAAAGTATCCGAATATTCACTATAAAACCGCAGTCGCACCAGAGCTAATTCCACAAATCACCCCCTCTGCCGACATTGGACTTTCTTTAATTGAAAACAAATGCTTGAGTTATTATCTCTGCCTTCCCAATAAAGTTTACGAATACCTAAACTCCGGCGTCCCTGTCGTAGCAAGTGCATTTCCAGAAATGTCTTCGTTCATCAACGAAAACGAAGCTGGCTGGTCCATAGATCCTTCTGTTGAGAGCCTTTCATACTTAATTGACTCCACCACAAAAGATATCGTTGATGAAAAACGAAACAAGATACTGAAAAAAAACTACAGCTTTGGATGGCATGCTGAAGAAGATTCTCTATTCTCTATTTATAAAGAAATAGGCTATCTTTAACTCCCGGGGATTTTTGTGAGACAAGAGCAAATAAAAAGTACTCTCTCGCGACTCACAGACGCTCGCCGAAAACAATCTCTTGTCTGTTTACTTACCGTTGTCTCTCTATATTTCAGATGGCTTCCAGTTCACTCAGGAATACTCCTGGCGTTAACGCTACTTTATGCGGTAGCAGTTTCAAGATCTCATCCAACCATCAACAATGTTACCAAACCTTTGTTGCTCCTTACCCCAGCATTTCTGGTTCACCTGGTATGTATCACTCGTGACTCTCTTAAGTACGGCTTTCAACCAATATTCATTTTGGACCTTTTGAATATCGCAACAATTGCACTCTTTGCGCTATTTATCAGAACAGTCAATTTGGATTATTTTGTCCCAAGACTCCGACAATACCAAATATTTGCGGGCGCCGCGCTTTCACTGATCCCCTCGGCACTAATTGTTGTTGGATTTGCAAGTTACATACTTGAAGAGCAATCAACTGAACTCACAATTACAATGACCGAGTTCGTAAATTCAAACATTGATTATAATATAATGGCTTTTCTGCTATTAATTTCCCTTAATTCGTTGGTTTTCACGAGAAGAATAAAATTTCCCTTCTACGTTTTTTCAACAATTATCTCTATAGGTATTTTGTTCTCATCTTCAAGACGCGCGTTTCTACTTTTACTGTTTCTACTGCCATTAACAATTCTACTAAGGCCTTCCATCAAATTGCCGAACCTTAGAAAAGTTTCATACGGTATTGGTTTTGCATTCGCAATCTCCGCCGCAACCCTTGTATTAGCCCATATTAAACCATTCAAAAATCATATTATTAGCAAAGCTATTGTAGCACCGCTTATCCGCCCACTTTCTCTTGCAATGACCCCATTGGAATTCAACAAACTCCACTACGACTTAGTTCACAATATCCAGGACCACTTGAAAGTATCTACAGAGTACAAAACCTTTGCTGACAGCATTGGGGAGCTAGCACTTCAACCAAGATCAAACAGACTAAAATCAGCATTTTCATTAATAGAGAAGTTTACACCACTTCAACATGTATTTGGAAATTCCTTCTATCTAAAGGAACTGGGAAGAATGAACAACTTCCCCTCTGACTATCCGCATAACTTCTTGGTGACATCTTACATTTCAACCGGGACAATTGGCCTTATACTCATCAGCAGCTGTATACTTATTGCGCTATTAGGCCTTTACCTTCATAAATCCGAATGGGCACATGAAATATTAATTGGACTTTTTATTTCAATTTCATTTTCATTAACATCTGGATTCTCTTACTGGAGTTTCCTACCCATATCTCTTTACACAACAATTGGCATCTTTTTACTCTTCAGAGATAAATCCTGAAACTTGAACCGTTTTCCACATACTACAATATTAGAGTAATTTTCTTGATCATTTTAAAGACCCGTACCGCACCATCTGACCATAAAAAGAGAAAGAGAATATTATCACCATTCCGCAAATCCAACAACACCAAGACCTCTATGTGGTCTCATCCACTTCCCCGATACATTTAAAGCACAAGACAAGCTCAACTACATATTTCAAACAGTTGGATGCAACAAACGCCACAACAAAAGCCTCCAGACTGGCTTTGAAAAAATAATACACACCACTATAAAGAGCGGCAGTAAATACCTGAATAAACAGATCATATCTCTGGCCATTAAAGACGTACAATGTCACCGAAAGAGATGGCACAACGAAGGACAAGACGAACACTGGCAGCATCCAGACAAAATACTTACCAGCGTAGTTCCACTTCTCTCCAAGAAGCAGCCCAAGGCCAAACTTTGAAAAGAGAAAAATCACGAGTGCACCAGCCAGAGAAACACCGAAAAGAACCAACCCTATTCGAATCAGCAATCTTGGCAAATCACCAGCTGAGGATGAAGCAATTCTCTTTCTCAGAGTATCCCCTATCGAATTAACGACAAGTCCCTGTGGTGACGCCACCAAGCGCAGATAAAGACCAAATGCCGCAGAAATCTCCAATCCAAATAACTCCGACGAAGCCAACAGCAGGAAACCACTGTTAAACACTTCTAAGGCACCCGCAGGTAGCAAGAACATGGGAAACTTTCTGTACTTTTTTAAAAGCAGCCAAATATCCTCTAAAGTCCAATCCACCTCAGAACCACGCCGAAGAATGACCAATGCAAAAATATTTGTTAGAGTATAAAAGAACAACAAGCCAGTTTGGCTTCCGTAAAGTGATGCATAAATCACCATTCCAATACCCCCGAGAAGAGGGGGTATTAGTCTGGACCTAAAAATCACTCGTAAACGATCTTCCCTCAAAGACAAATAGTAATAAAAGAGATTGGAAGCCGAGCAGAATCCTGCAATTGAAATAAGAAGCAATTCAACAAAAGAAACAGTCTGAAGCTTATCAAAAAAAAATTTTGTTGCCGATGTGGCTGCAAATCCAACAACCGCCAAACCACCAGTAAATACAAAGTTTCCAGCGGTCAACTTGCGAGCTTCAGCCAGGCTACCTGAGAAGATCACATGCTGATACTTAGCGCTAACAAGAACAACCATATAACCAACCAGAGTTATACAGACAGCATAAGCGCCATAGGTTTCCACCGAAACTAATCGAGCAACAAAGAGAAGTACACAGAGGTTAATCACCTGCCCAAGAACCGAGCTCGAAGCAAGAGAAAAAACATCCTTAAACATCTCTAAACCTCATCGATTAAAACCCACTCGCGCGCACTCTTCATCACTTGGATAACTAACCAGCACGGCACGCAGAGGCCCTTGAAACACAAAGAGACTCCCCGCCGCTACAGCTGAAGCGCCACCACTAATTGCCGTATGTAGGTCCTGAACAGAACCCGCCCCTCCGGACGCAACCACTGGAACGGAAACCTGAGAGGAAACAGTTTTGATCAATTCCAAATCAAAACCTTTCATAACCCCGTCACGATCCACACTATTGAGAATAATCTCACCTACTCCCAGACCCTCTAGCTCTTTTGCCCACTTTAGCGGATCCGAAGAGCTTTTTGATGTGACGTGATTAAAGACTTCGTATTTGCCGAAGAAATTCTTTTTTACATCAACCATAACCGAAATAGTCGAACTGCCAAAAACCTTTGCAGCTTCTTTAACAAACATAGGATTTTGAAGGACTGAAGAATTCAGGCAAACCTTTTCAAAACCCATATTAAGAATCTTCTTGATCTGAGAAATGTCCTTAATGCCGCCGCCATATCCAAGCGGCATAAAAGCCTCTCCGGCAAGGTCCCTCAGGAGATCATACTGAGGTTCCTGCCCTTCCTTACTGACCGAAATATCGAGGATCAAAACCTCATCAACTTCCTTTTCATTAAATATTTTCAGAATATTGATAGGATCACCCAAATAGCGAAGGTCTTTGAACTTTTGGCTCTTATAGAAGCCATGACCTTTCAACAACAAGGTGGGTATAATTCTTGTGCGCATACGACCTCTTAGATCTCCGCAAACCGTTTTAGAAGATCCATTCCGAATCTATGACTCTTCTCTGGATGAAACTGAGCACCAATAATGTTGTCGACCGCGAACATCGAATCAAACTCAATACCATATTCAGTCTGCGCTAAGACATCGGCCTGTTCATTGCATTTAACGTAGTAAGAATGCACGAAATAGAAACGTGTTTTTTGATCAAATCCAGAAACTATTGGGTGCTCTTTTTTTGATACCATATAATTCCAACCGATGTGCGGAACTTTATGCAAAGTATCTTCAAGCGGAAACTGAAACTTCTTTACATCCGCATTAACCCAGCCCAGACCTGGGCCAACCCCCTCCTCGGAGGTTTTGCACATAATTTGCATCCCCAAACAGATTCCGAGCACTGGCACCTTTTCTTCCAGAACCTTTCTATTTAAAAGCTGAATCAAATTCATTTCATTCAGCTTTTCCATTCCAGTCGAAAATGCACCAACCCCAGGAAGTACAATCTTGGTGGCCTTTTTGATATCCTCAGGATCACTGGTAATCACAGATGGGACTCCAACACGTTTTAGCATGTTACGTATGGATCCAAGATTACCCATGCCATAATCAACGATAGTAATCATTTCGCAGATGCCTCTACAGAAATTTGCTCGTCGTTCAGAACATAGATTAATCCAGTACTAGGGCATTGCCAACGCCCTTGCCCCTTCATAGGCAGCGGAATTCGCTCCCCATACTGACTCATCCAACCAATCTGCTTGCCAGGAACTCCAGCAATGAGGGCATAAGGCCTTGCATCTTTTGTAACGACTGCACCTGCCGCGACAAATGAGTACTCTCCCAAAGTGATGCCGCACACAATTGTTGCATTAGCCCCAATCGAGACGCCTTTCTTTACAAAGGTATCTTTGTATTCACTTTTTCGAACTACTCCAGAACGTGGATTAATAACATTAGTGAACACCATGCTCGGACCGCAGAACACGTTGTCTTCAATGAAGACGTTGTCGTAAATAGACACGTTGTTTTGAACTTTTACGTTACTACCAAGAACGACCTTGTTGCCTAAAAAGACATTCTGTCCCAATGAACACTTTTCACCCAGTTTGGCTCCAGCAGAAACATGCGTCCAATGCCAAATCTTGGTTCCGGCACCTATTTGAGCTCCAGAATCCACAATCGCTGTCTCATGAATATACACTGTCGAATCCACTGATATCCTTAAAAAACTCTCTCTAAGACGAGTTTAAACGCTACGTATTTTTTCAACTATTCGAACTGCGGCTCTCGCATCCTGCAAACCGTACCCCTTACCCGAGAAAATGTCCGAATAAACACGCTTGTGAAGCTCAGTAAATCCTTCGGAAAACTCAAACTCTTCTCCATCAATCTTAATGGACCGGAATGTTGTTTTGCCAGAATCAACCGCCTGCTTCGGAAGACGGGTTTTATCAATGGTCAGCTCCCAATGCACATCGGCCTTCGCAAGCTTCACAAAACCTTTTTCAGCAATTGCGGATTTTTCGGCCATGGTAATTTCCACTGGCTCGCCAAAAATCCAAGTCAACATATCAAAAAAATGAACACCAATGTTCGAGGAAAGCCCCCCGGACTTACGAACATCGCCCTTCCAAGATTCGTGATACCATTGACCACGGGATGTCATATAGGTCAGATCGACCTTATGAGAGATCTTGCCAGATTTCTCGACTTTGTCCTTCAAATTCAAAATAGCATCGTGAACTCTCAACTGAAGAACAGTAAAAACTTTTTTTCCATATTTACGTTCATACTCAGCTAGTTCATCTATGTGCTTTTCAAAAAGAACTAACGGTTTTTCGCAAATTGCATTAGCACCATGGCTCAATGCAAATTTAATATGTGGAGCATGCAGATGATTTGGAGTGCAGATGGATACATATTCCACCTGTTCCGAAGTGCCCTTCAAAGAATCCACGTAAGCTTCAAATCGCTCAAAGTCAGTGAAAAACTGACAATCGGGAAAGTATCTATCCATGATTCCAACAGAATCATTTTGATCATAGGCGGCAACCAAAGTGTGCCCCAGATCCTTGATAGCCTCCAAATGTCTCGGAGCAATATAACCACCAACACCGATAATAGCAAAATTCATAACTATGCCTTCACCAGATTGACCGCAGCTTTTCGATACTTCCCGCGAGTATCAACCACGAGCTGTGCATTTTTTAGGATCATGTCATAGTCAAACTTGTCATGATCCGTTGCAAGCACGACACAATCATATTCCGCAACCACCTTAGGACTAAGAGCAATAGATGACAGGTCAAACTTATGCTCTCGCATCTTAGGGAAAACTGGGACATGAGGATCAGTATAGTCCACTAGAGCACCATCATCTCGCAGCTTTTCCATTAGGAAAACTGATGGAGACTCTCGCATGTCATCAATGTTCTTTTTGTAAGAGATTCCCAATACTAGTACACGGGATCCTTTCACGGACTTCTTCTTTTCATTCAAAGCAGCAGCAATCTTACCTACAACATAACCTGGCATTGAATTGTTTATTTCACCCGCGAGCTCAATAAACCGCGTGTGCAAACCGTATTCTCTCGCTTTCCAGGTTAGATAAAAAGGGTCGATAGGAATGCAGTGACCACCAATTCCTGGGCCTGGACGATATGCAACGAAACCAAAAGGCTTAGTAGCCGCAGCATCGATCACCTCATGAATATCAATACCCATTTTATCAGCCACAATTTTCATTTCATTGACGAGGCCAATATTCACAGCACGGTGAATGTTTTCCAGTAGCTTAGTCATCTCAGCTGCCTTTGTTGAACTAACAGGAACTACTTTATCAATAACACTACCATAAAGCGCTAATCCAACTTCCAAACAAGAAGGACTATAGCCTCCAACAACCTTAGGAATAGTCCGTGTAGTAAAGTTAGGATTTCCTGGATCCTCACGCTCTGGCGAGAACACCAAGTAAACATCCTCACCAACCTTTAAACCTCGAGATTCAATTCGAGGTTTAAGCTCTTCATCGGTTGTACCTGGATAGGTTGTACTC
Source organism: Bdellovibrio bacteriovorus str. Tiberius (assembly GCF_000317895.1). NCBI lineage: Bacteria > Pseudomonadati > Bdellovibrionota > Bdellovibrionia > Bdellovibrionales > Pseudobdellovibrionaceae > Bdellovibrio > Bdellovibrio bacteriovorus. The sequence continues at coordinate 1,777,472 of NC_019567.1, read as the reverse complement.
TCAAGGGATACTACATGACCTTTACGCAAATAAGGCACAATACTATCCATCGTATTGAGTACAAAACTCAAATCCGGTTCGCGATATTTATTCAAAGGCGTCGGCACACAAAGAATTATCGCATCAACTTTGGATATCTCTTGAAAATTCGTTGTTGCAGAGAAACGACTAGAAACAGCCGCTTTTACAGACTCACTTGGGATGTGCTCAATATAACTCTGTCCTTCCGCAATTTTTTTGATTTTGAAATCATCAATATCAAACCCAACAACAGAAAATCCTTCTTCAGAAAATCGCAGTGCCAATGGCAACCCAACATACCCAAGACCCACAATACCAATGACAGCTTTTTTTGATCTCAACTCGCTTAACAAAGAACTCATACACCCTCTTCAAAATGTGGAAATAGCATAGTAAACCCGAGTATTTATCTAAGTAAATATTATCTCTAAATTAGCACGCTTTGATGCGTCACTCCCAAAGCAAAGACCAACCTATAGGAATTTTAAATCCGAATCCTTTTCCAAGAACAGGTGCGCTCAAGGTTTAGTTCCCTAAAATAGTACAAAACTACTGCCTATTTTTTGGACTCCCAATTGAATTGCGCATCACGAAAGTGTACCCGATCCACAACTTCAAATGGCTCTGCTGCCTTTTGGGCATAGAAATCCTTTTCCCACGCAATTCTATTAATCTTGAACGGTCGTGCCCGTATTTCAAAACTCACATCGCCCGCCAAATCAAGACCATCATGCCGCAGCCAATGCTTTAAATAGAGCTCCATTTGCGCCCGAGTCGCTGGTTCCGTAGTTGGGAACTGCCCCAGCCTAAACATCCAGTTCGCCCAAATCCGACCCGATAAATAAGGAGCAATAATGTTCTCTTTAACTAATCGTCTTCCACCCACTACAGCAACAGCATCAACCTGATAATCGAGAAAACCAAAAGTGAAGTGGTCATCAACAAAAACCGCGTGAGGCGCCATGCCAAAAGAAAGGACCCTTAGCTGCAGCGTCCTCGAGGTAACATCATTTATAACCTTAGAAACTTCACCCGGCGGCAAGATTCGCCTTACTTGCGGGGTCGACAAAAACGACATGACCTGCATGGACGCTGCAAAAAAGAGAATCCATTTATACGACACAATATCAAATTGACCGTACTCGTATCTATCAACTTTTTTAGATCCAGCAATACTCTTCAACCACGAATCCGGCACAACTAGCCAATAGAGAACAATCATAGCTGCGCCAAACAAAGGAATGGGAAACGCAATCAGAATGCCCAAGTGCAGGCATAAACCCACCACCACAAGCCAAGGCCTGGCCAACTTGAACCACATCGCAAAAAAGAAGGCTGTCTCAAAAGCCAAAGTTACATAGCCTAGCAACTTCGAGAGCCAAATGTTGTTCAAAACAGGGGCCCACACATCCTGCGCAATCTGCGGCAATGACGTGGGGAGCCAAAAACCGAGGCCATCCAACCACATTTTAGAATCAATCTTATGGAAACAGGACTCTAGATACAGAAATCCGAGCCCAATAACAGTCGCTAAATAATAGTAAGCCACAGGGACGGATCGTGGTTTCTTCTTCTCTAAAAAATTCGAAAGCGAAAGACGATTAGAGAGCGGCATCCACAAACCAATTAACGAAATGCCAAGATAAACATAATCAATGTGGTATTCAAAATCTCTGAATCGGCCAAGTACCATTATGATTATGCAAAAATTCAAAAAAGCCGCGGTCTTTGTCCTATAACCCAGGACAAGACACAACAATATCGGAATCCAGGCCAAAATAAGAATTGTATACGAATTCCGGTCGACACCGAAAATAACATCCCTAAATAGAAAAATCTGAATAACCTCAATCAAAAGAATGAGGTAGAAACTGACACGAAAAAGACTCAGACCGATACCAGAAATCTGCTTTTCAAAGCCAGCATTGATCGTACAATTAATATACTCTTTAATCTTAGACACGTTCTACTCTTCTTGCAGGAACTCCCAAATAAACGCCCGGAGTGTCGATACTTTTACAGACAACAGCGCCAGCCCCCGTTTGAGCACTATCGCAAATCACAATATTATCTTTTATTACAGTCCCAATACCAATAAAACAATTCCTCCCGACTGCTGTAAAACCAGCTACCGACACTCGAGGCCCGAAAAACGATCCTTCTCCAACACTGGAGTCATGAGCAATAACGCAGCCAACATTTAATAAAACATTATCTTTTAAGCTAACTCCTCGATCCAATACACACCCGGGCAAAACCACAACACCTGAACCCAGATGACAAGTTGGATCCACCCAACACGACGAATGCACGAAACTTTCAAACCCAATTGTTTTGCTAAATCTAGAAAATAAAGACTCACGAACACTCATGTGTTTATAACCAATCGCCATGAACAATGCAGAGAACTTCCCCGAGGCGTGATTAGATACTATATCTTCTATCCCCCCGATTACGGGATGATGACCCACAAGTTCATTCGGGTCTTTATAATCATCAAAAAAACCAGCAATTTCAAAATTTCCGGAAGCTGTTAAGTGATGTGCAATCAGTTGCCCAAGATCTCCGCTTCCAATTATGGCAATTTTCTTCATATATTCACGCGGTCCCGTATAGAGTAAAGCGGTCTGTTTTTTACCTCTTTATATATTCGCCCTAAATATGTTCCGATGAGCCCCATGAAAAATATCTGCATTCCAAATCCAACGACCAAAGTCGTCATCACAGAAGGCCAACCAATCTGAAATTCAACATAAGCGAGTTTTGCGATAACCAAACCAAAGGCAGCAAAGAGTCCAACTCCAGTTACGATCAAGCCAAAACGAATCGTAATTTTCAAAGGCAAGTCAGAATAGTCAAATATCGCATTTAACGCGAGATCAAGGCGCCTCTTAAAATTGAATTTCGAAACCCCGGCAAACCGCCTTCTATTGTCGATTAATAAGGTCCCCTGCTTCAGGCCAACATGACTAAATAGTCCTTCGATAAATCTATTCGTCTCTTTGTAAAGAAGAAAAGTGTCTACAAAGCGACGACTCATTATGCGCATTGCTGCGATCCCGCGTGGTAAAGATATTCCTGTGAATCTATCCAAAATCCACCAGAAAACACTGGAAAAGATCTTTCTCAAAAAGGTATCTGCCTTTTCCTTCCGAATACCGTAAACCACATCATAACCTTGCAAAATCTCCGTCAAAAAACTGCAAATTGCCTCCGGGGGATCCTGCAGATCTGGATCCATCATCAATACATATTCTCCACGGCAAAATTGCATTCCAGCCGTCAACGCCATTGGCTTCCCATGGTTATAAGAAAACTCAATCAGACCGATTCTGGAGTCCCTACTAATATTGGTGCGAATGATTGACACAGTCCTATCCATGCTACCATCATCAACAAAAACAAGTTCACAGCTTTTTTCAATTAAATTCATCTGTATCGTGACCTGATCAATAAATTCCTGGATACATTCTTGCTCATTAAAGACAGGAACCACGATAGATAAGTAACAACTAGAAGACATGCGACCTTTCATCACTACGTGATATTTTGACTGTGAGACTATGACTGTACTCTCGTGTGGGCAAGCCTTGGCGCCCATGACGCCCCGCCAACTAGCAACCATAGCTCAAAGAACAAGCTGGATATTGCATTCAAGCACTAAACTTGTATTATAAGCCCATTCAAAAAAACGACTTTGGAAGGATGTACATATAGATGAGGGTTGTCGTCACTGGAGCTTCTGGCTATTTGGGATCAGCATTACTAAATTTACTTGAAGCCAAGGGCATCCACACAATTGCTCTAACTAACTCAAGCTCTCCTGCAACAGAGTCCGATTATATTCACACGATCCCTTTGTCATGCATGAACGAAGTCCTGCCGAATGCGCCAGACATTATTTTCCACCTGGCGGCTTATATACCTCAAGACTATACTCTGCCCGATCCGCGACTTTTTGACACACAAGTACAGCTAACTTCCAAGCTAATTAACTTGTTCCCTCAGGCTAGATTTATATATGCCTCGTCAGTTTCTGTTTACGGCAACCAATCTGGCACCATTACAGAAACTTTGGAAATTAAAGAACCTTCCAACTATGCACTATCGAAGATTGCTGGTGAATTCACTGTTCAGAACCTATCGGAGAACTACGGAATTATACGGTTTGCGTCACTGATTGGTCCTGGGATGCGCAAGGGAACTTTCATTCCCACTCTTGTAGACGATGCGACAAAAAACAATTATATCGAACTTTGGGGAGATGGCTTAAGAGTTCAATCATATATGCACGTCTACGATGCCGCACAGCTAGCACTAGAAGCAGGCCTAGCAAGATATGGAAAGAACCTTTATCTTGGGGCCGGATGGAACAACCATAGTGACCGCGACGTCATCAACATAATGTCCCAATTGCTACCTGGTCTTGAGGTGAGGCATAAATCTGCCCCCCCTTCAAACCAGAGACTTTTCAACAATCAAACTACACAAAGCAGTTTGACCTTTAAACCAACAAAAACTCTTCATATGACCTTAAAAGAAATGATAGAACATGCACTATAATATCCTTGTTACTGGAATTGGTGGAAATGTTGGCCAGGGCATTTTGCGTAACATCAAAAGCATGAATGGCCCTTTCAACCTTATTGGAACCAACACGTCACTCATCTCCGCAGGAAATCACCTTTGCGACAAAGTATATAAGGTTCCCTACGCCCAAGCCCCCGAATACAAGGACGCCCTTATTCGAATCTGCCGCGATGAAAAGATTGACCTAATAATCCCGAGCACTGATGCGGAAACTGTTGAACTTGCAAAGATGATGCTCGAACTTCCCGTCACTGCTGTTTCAGACCAATCAGCTTGCTCGGTTTTTTATGACAAGTGGGAAACGGCCTTGGTATTTGAGAAGCTTACATTACCGTTCGCGGAGTCTTGGAGGCCAAATATTGATACCCCCAAAGCTCCACTTTCAGAAACAATTGTCAAACCCAGAGTGGGAAGAGGGTCTCGAGGCATAGTTGTCTGCCCTGACACCCTTGAAGGCTTTGGACCAGAGTATGTTGCACAAAGAAGACACGTTGGGAAAGAAATCACCTCTTCCTTCTATGTTACAAAAACCGGCAAAGTCCTGGGACCCTTTACATTCGAAAGGGAACTCCAAGCTGGCACCACAGTGTTATGTAAAGTTGAAAAAAGGTATGACCCAGTGCTGGCCGAAATTATTAAAACACTCGTCAAAAATGTTAAGATCAAAGGCAGCTGCAATATACAGGCAATTGTCGAAGACTCTGGCGGCATCATTCCATTTGAGGTGAACTGCCGTATATCTGGAACTAACTCCATCCGTAGTCAGTTTGGATTTCGAGATGTAGAATGGACCGTCCAGGAGCTCTTGCTGAATGAGGAGCCCCATGCGACTGCGTTCGGCGAAGGATGCGCAGTGCGAATTCTGATGGATGTTATTTATCCCGACAAAGACATTAGTGACGTCCTGGATGGTCATACGCCACATAGGATTTTCTGATGAATACAATAAAATATGTACTGCTGGATGTCGCAGGAACACTAATTAACAAGCCTGAGCTCTACCCGACAATTTCAAAATCTCTGTCAAAATTCGGGTATAACTTAGATGAAAATTTTATTGAGCAGCAACATAAATTACTTACGGAATTAATCAAATTCCCAGACAATACAGACCAAACCTTTTACAAGCACTTCAATCAAGAGCTACTATATGCTCTCGGAATAGAGCCCTCTGAGGAGCTGGTGAATCACATCTATACTTCGTGCAAAAAACTTAAATGGCATATCTGCGAAGATTCTACAGAATTTCTCAATAGCATTTCACTGCCTAAAGGTATACTTTCAAATTGGGACCTGACCTTGGAAGCGAAACTCAAGGAGTTTTTTCCTGATGTATCTTTTAACAATATTTTTGGGTCCGCCCAGATGCAAGCCTCGAAACCGTCACAGCTTTTTTTCAACAAAGCTCTGAAAATGATAGATTTGGATCCACGGGAAATTCTCTATATTGGAGACTCAATAAAATTGGATATTGCACCTGGGAAAAAGCATGGCCTAAACACTATTCTAATTGATCGCAATAATATCTTTAAAAACTTTAAAGGGGTTCGCGTTACTAGCTTCAACGAAGTCACAAAGAATTTTGAACTATGAGCACCTCTGCAAACTCATACATCACAGGATTTGACGAAGTCCGAGCAGTTGCATCAATAGCGGTCGTCGTGCACCATATTGAACTCTACAAATTTCGCCAGAATGACCCAAGTTTATTTGACACTAATCTTTTCTATTTTATCGACAATCTAGGTCACAATGCGGTCATGCTATTTTTTGCCTTATCAGGATTTCTAATTACTTGGCTACTTGTTCAGGAAAAGGATAAGACCGGGTCAATCAACATAAAGACCTTCTATTTTCGTCGTGCAGCCCGAATCCTACCATTATATTATTTACTCATACTCGCATCTTGCACCGCAATGCCAGCCTTAGCTAGTCTTTCCTTTACAGATGGCGAACTCCACTTCCAGAATCTAATAGGGAATCTCAGCTTCAACGAAATCTTCCTTTATTTTCTAGTCCTGCCCAACGTAGCCATTTCACTTGGCATGAGAGTAGCTGGACTTAGTCAAAGTTGGTCGATTGGAGTCGAAGAACAGTTTTACTTGGCTTGGCCGCATGTAATAAAAAATTTTTCAATCAAGCATCTTCCTTGGATACTGCTCATCTTTGCCCTGATTAAATCTTTCTTTCTAAACAACATTGAGTCTTACTTTCCTTTTATTCGCACATTCCCATATGTGCAAATCCTGATTCGTCAGTTCGCGATCGAGTACATGGCACTGGGAGGACTGTCTGGATGGTTGCTTTACTATCATCCCTTTTCCACCAATAAAAAGAGACGCCTATTTTTAGCCAGCTTAATCCTGCCAGCTCTTTTGTCTTTTTTCTTTCAAATACCGCCACTAGTGCAGGCAGCAATTTTTTCAGCAGCTCTACTGGGAGTGGCAAACTCTATTGGCTCTAAAGATACCTTCTTAAGCAAGATTGGACAAAAATCCTACGGTATTTACATGTATCACCCGATTCTAATGTTTATTAGCTTCGCAATCACTAGGACTTTCATGGGTAGCATAAAGGGGCTCTGGCCAAACTTGATTCTATATATCAGCGTAATAAGTACTACCACTCTAGTAAGTTGGCTTTCCTTTGAGTATATAGAAACGCCTATACGCAAATACATTTTGGAAAAATACAGAGCGATTGGAGCGATCTCAACCCTAGCAAATCATTAAATCAGCAAATGGCCTAGCGCATCACTCTCCTCACTTGAGAGCGAGTACTTTACCAGTGACACCGAATTAATATAAATCTACAATTTCACAATGTCCGCATCCAGATCATCTATAGTTTTAACTCTACTCGCATGCTTTGTGCCGCTTTCTTTAGCACTTAATCTGTTTAATTTTTTCTGGATGGACGGCGTTTTTGCAATCGTAACAATTATTTCATTCTGCTTCTCAGAAAAGTCCTGGGCCGGCATTCGCAATACCTTCGGTTTTACCAATAAGTTTCTACTGACATGCCTTGCCGCATATCTTGGCTCTGGAATCATGGGTTACTTTTTGAACAGCCCTATGCAAATGCATGAGTGGAACAAGATCGCTAGTCTGCGCTGGATTTGGGGCTTTTTTGCCTGCCATGCTGTTGGTCATTTGCTTGCAGAAAAATCCAAGAAGTTCAATTGGTCATTCACTGCCCTTATTGGGATTTTGGGCTGGATAATCTATCGCCAGTATAATATGACCGCCGGTGACTTCATCACTCCCGACCACAGACTCCAAGGGTTTTACAGCAACCCCAATTATTTTGCTCTGGCTCTAGTCCTAGTCTGGGCAATGGTTTTATCGTTTGTTCTTTATTCCAACGACTGCCCGTCAAGAACATCTGCGACTCTTGCATTAGTACTGGCGACCATTGCGCTTATTGCCACCTATACCAGAACCTCCTGGATCGGCATGATCTGCACTTTAGTGGTCGCCCTTTTCTATACCAGGAACAAAAAGGCCATCGCCATTTCTGGGCTTACGCTTGCCGTATTCGCGGCAGCCGTTGCCTTGAACGTCTTTGAGCTGAAAGACAGAATACTTTACACTTTCGACTTTTCTGGTGTTAATTCCCAAATCGCCCGCCTGACCATTTGGAAAGTCTCATGGCAAGTGTTCCTGGATCATCCTCTCTTCGGCGTGGGCTTCGAGAATGCGGCAAAACTATTCCCTTCTTATTATGTAAAGATGGGTCACGCAAATGAGTACGTTGTCGGCCATGCTCATAATCAGTTTTTGGATACCCTGGCTGGCGCTGGAATCTTTGGACTGGCGGGATATCTTGGTGCGTTCGGCGGGGGCGCCGTATTCTTCTATCATAAACTCAAATACTCTGCTGAACTCCACAAAAAGCAGCTGGCACTTGGCTCGATTCTTTGTATCGTGGCCCTTTTTGCCTGCTCTTGGACTGAAACACCATTCATCCAGCATGAAGTACGGAACTTCATCTTAATCCTTCTGGGATTTTCTTACGGTTACCTTGCTGGCAAACCCCAACAACAAACTACTCTCTAAGATCGACCAAGGTAGCTAATCAAACAACCGGTCCCCGTAAATCTCCTCAGCAAAGTATTTCTTTAAGAACTCCGGATCGACCAGGTCTTCTGGAGATTTGCGACAGGTATCCACCAGATAGTTATAATAAGCATTCTGAATCCCAATCCGCTCTGACAAGATCCCCGGCAGGCAGAAGATCGGGCGTTGCTCGCTCTCTTTGGCAATCGCCTCCGCCACACCAACGTCCTTCAACCCATAACCCTTCACGTACATCGGCACCTTGCCGTACACGATCTGCTGGGACCGATTCAGGGTCGAAAACTGGAAGGATTCGTTCCGTGAACCACGGGCACTGAAATAGTCATCATCGAACTCATGGCGTTTATAAAAGGAAATGGTCATCGCAGGCTTGTGATCCCCAAAGATCACAAAGATCACCGGGCGATTGTTTTGCTGGGCAAGCTTGACCGCCGCATTCTTAAAATCCAGGAACTGTTGTACTGTTTTTCCGAGCTTTTCCTTATATACAGCTTCGCCGCCGTCCCCGTCAGTATCTGCATACGGCCCATGGGTGTATACCGAGATCAGGAAGGCAAAGGTCTTCTTCCCGGCCTTCAGGCTGTCAGCGTACTTGGTCAAAGCCAGGTCAAACAGGACTTTGTCTTCCGGGTACTTGCTGCCATCAGACCAGCTCATGGAATCGGCAAAGAACGATCTTTCAAAACCAAACTTCGGATGAACGATATCGCGCTTCCAGAAAAAACCGTCATTGGCGTGTGCCGACCAGGTGTCATAGCCATTTTCTGCAAAAATTCGGGGCACGGCTTCGGCCTTGGCCGAATACCTTTCCGCAAAATACTGGAAATCAATCCCCTTGTACCGGCGACTTGGAAGTCCCGTAAGAACCTCAAATTCTGCCTCGGCCGTCATCCCCCCGTAAACCGGAGAAATCACCGTCGCATGGGCAAAGCCGTCTTTTTCCAGATCCGCAATCGGAGTCACAAAGCTGTCGTTGCTGCTGGTATAGCAGGACTCACACAAAACCAAAAAGACATCCGGCTCGTATTTGGCTTTTTTCGGATCAATCACCGCATTCAGATCCTCGTAAGGAAGTTTTCCCTTGGCCGGAATCTGCCCCGTCGGCAGCGTCAGGAAAATATGATTTAGAATGCCGTTTTCCTTCACATTGGTGGCAAAGTTCCAGTCCACATAGGTTACTCGTGCCAGCTTAAACAATGAGCTGACCGGGTTGGCCTGGGATTCCGTGGGATGGCGTTCCTGCACAATGGACATCGCCACCATGAAAAAGACCGGCAAAAACAGCAATTGCTTTTTCTGGAAGGAAATCCCCTTCCAAACACAGAGCAAAAGCCCGATCACAATCGCCGGAATCACATAATCAGTATAACTTTTCAGGAAAAAAGCCTGTTTCCAGGCAAAGATATCCGAGGCCTCAAAGGGAGAGTTCGTCAATGCCATCTTCATCAGATGAATCCGAACCCCCAAGCACTCGATCAGGAAAATGAAAAAAGCCGCAGGATACGGGCGCAGGAATACCAGCACAGAAAAATACAACAGCCACGGCATCAACAGCTTTACAATCAGAAGATATTTGAAGGCATAAAGCTGCAAAAGTGCGCTCAGCACACTCAAGCTCAGCAATCCCCATAAAACCTGTTTATTCTGTGGCAATCTGAAGCGCATCGCGAAAAAGCCCTATGACAAAAGCAGCTTGGAGTACTTGGACTGATTTTCCTGCACGTACTTTGGCAAGCGCTCCACTCCAGTAGGCTTAAACTTCATCGGACGATTGAAGATGTCTTTTCCAGAGCGAACTTGGGTTTCCACCCATTGGGGATTGAACATATCTTCCGTCATGTATTCGGTATGACTGTAGGCGCGCATTTTTTTAAGAATCATCTCAGTCCCACCCATGAACGAGAAATGCCATCCCCCGTCCATCACCATGGTGTGCTCGCTGTCTTTTTTACTGCGATAAGTGCGCATGTTGTTGCAGCCGTACTTCTTGAAATAAGAATAGTTCGCCATCACCGTTCCATGCCAAGGGATATAGTCCTTGTACATTTCGTTGGGCTCGGTGTGCTCATACGCCAAGTTGTTCAAGTAATAGTAGTAAAGTTCCTGATAGAAGGTCTTGATGCCCGGCTTATGCAGGTATTCAGTCACCTTTTCCGGAGTCGGGATTTCGTCCACGTCCGAGAAGATGATCACGTCCTCTGGCGCACAGTTCACCAAAGCTTTGGCCAATGCGTTTCTTTGATAGTCCTCGCGGTCCCAGTTGCTGAAGGGACGCAGTTTCCTCCAGTTGATTTTCGGGAAGTCCTCAACCACCACGTGGATGATTTTAGATTCAAACTGGGCATAACGTTGTTTATTTTCGATATAGAAAAGCGGCTTATCTGTACCACGGAAGGTCTTTTTAGATTCGATGATCACGAATTTGTCGACAACCTTGTCCAAAACATTCAGACGGATCTCCAGAAGATCCAACTCATCATAAAAAACAAAGCAATCATAGACCATAGAACCCACCCGTCTTTTTCAGCCAAGGAACCTAAAATACCGAATCTGTTGAAAAAAATGTACCAGTAAGTCGCCAAAATGCATCACCCCATAAAGACACAGCTTGTCGAAATCAATGTACACCCCCAAATCCCCGTAGTATGAAAAAAACATGAGATTCCTGTCTTCCTCCATTGGCTTTCTTCTTCGCATCACCATCATCGGCGCTGTGTTTCGCGCTATCGTGGCCATTTATCTACAAATCTGGGATTTGATGGATTTCAGCACCATCAAAAACACCTTCCCGGCCTTTCTTCACGGCTGGCACTTTGACTTGGCCATCGGAGCGGTGGCTTATTTGCTGCTTTACTGGCTGATTCTGATTTTCAACCTTTCACCGAAAGCGGCAAGACGATGGAATTTCCTTTTCCTGTGGGTTTACATCGTGATGGTGGTGACCGATTCCCTGTACGCCAAGGAAACCGGCCGTCATCTTTCCTATGAAATCTATTCGATGTTCACCATAGAAGGCTCAATGGTGACCCTGTTTGGACGTTACTGGGTGGCGGTGCTGGTGTCATTGGCAGCCGCTGCAAGTTTGAATCTGTGGCTTTCTCCGAATTATAAACCCTCGTCCGGTCCCGTTGGGCGCACGTTTGCGATGCTGCTTGCGGCAATTCTGGCCGTCATGGGCTTCCGTGGCTTTGAGGGCATCCCGCAAGATCCTTCTTGGGCCTATCGCGCCGGTGGCGGACCGCAAGGAGCTTTCCTGGCCCTGAACGGAGCTTATGGAATTTTCTGGGCGGCCGTGGGCGAAAAAAAATCCAGCAAAGAAAACGTCGCATCCCCCAAAGACATTGATACCGAAAAAGTCTTTGCCGCTTGGAAAGCCCAGCGTGGCATCCACACACCCATCGGAGGCTTTGACGGCAACATCGTGATCGTCTTCCTGGAAAGCTGGTGGGGTTCAGAAGTGAACCGCATTCAAGATGGTGTGGAAATCCTGCCTTTCTTCAACAAACTTCGCCGCGAGTCCCTGCACACAGATTTGTTCCTGGCCGGGGGCCATCGCACCACCGAAGGGATTTTTGCAAGCATGTGCAGCCTTCCCAATCCACTTGGGAAAAGCATCATGTACTCGGAAATTGAAAACAAAGATTTCATCTGCCTTCCGCGCTTGCTGACGGAAAAAGGCTATAGTTCGGCCTTCTTCCAAGGGTCTGACCAGTACACGAGCGGCACAGGGTTGCTGGTGCTGAAAACCGGCTTCCAAAGTTCTTACGGAAAGCGTGATATTCCAGATTACGAAAAACTTGAACAAAACGCCTGGGGTGTTTACGACACTGATTTGTATAAATTTGCGCTGGATAAAATGACGGGCCTGCGCGAACCATTCCTGGTGGGCATCAACACCAACACCACCCACGACAACCTGTTCCCGGCGCGAGCGGATCGCCAAAAGTACAAAACCATTCGCCAGTGGGCGGACACAGAACTTAAGGACTTCCACAAACTACTGCAAAGCCGCAAGTGGGAAAAAGACTGGCTGCTGGTCTTGGTTGCCGATCACACCACTTACGGGGGATCGAGCATCTTTGATCACTACGCGATTCCGTTTTTGATGAAACACTATACTAAAGACGGCAAGGAAAGCTCGGTACTGCCAAACAAACTCTTGCCGGGAGCGTTCTCACAACCCGACATCGCTGCCACGTTAGCTGATATCACTGGAGTGAAAGCTCCGACATTCCTGGGCAGATCCTTGGCGCGTCCGGAAGCATTCAGTCCCGGAGCAAGTGTTTTTCATTTAGGTCAGTCCGCGTGGTTTGAAAATGAATGGGCCGTGGTCTTTAACATTCGCAACCCGGGTGAAGAAAGATGCTTTAAGTGGAAAGAGGACATGAGCTTCACCAAAGAATCCCCATGTCCTGCCAATGGCAAAAAAATGCACGAAGAAGGCTTAAGCTATATCAAAGAGTCGCAGGAGCTTTTGTTCCAGTAAAAGCCCCCAGCCTTTCAGATAAGACATTTTTTCCTAATGATTTCATTTGTTTACAATTCTGAAACTGCTATCTTGCAATTGTATATACATGTATATACAATTGAGAGATGCTGCTATATCAACTGGTCGACAAATTTCAATACGAAAAGATCCCTTTCACCCTGGTGGGGGGCTATGCCCTTGCACTGCATGGCATTGTACGCGCTACCATGGATGTGGATTTCGTTTTAAATTTAAAACTAGAAGACTATCAAAAAGCTGAGACCGCCCTAGCCAGTCTCGGATTACAACCACGCATCCCAGTGCGCGCTCAGGACATCATTCAGTTTCGCAAAGAATACATCGAGGAACGAAATCTAATTGCATGGTCATTTGTGGACTTTAAAGATCCAAGTCGTCAGGTGGATATTCTTATCACAAAAAACCTTAAAGACTTGGATGTTGTAAAAATATCCGTAGCGGGCCGACGCATTCCCGTCGCCAGTCTGAAGGAGCTTTTGAAAATGAAGCTGGAATCCAACCGCCCCCAGGACCAAATAGACATCTTGCGAATTAAAGAGGTTTTGAATGAAAAGAAATAAAATCTCTCCCGAAGAAGCCGTGGAGTTTATTGAGTCATTCAATAAGATGATCCACGACAAAGATGAGCCAACAGAAGCAATCAGCCTGCGCATTCCTGCAAACTTGCTGCGTGCTCTGAAAACGACTGCAAAGATACAGGACACAAAATATCAAAGCCTTATTGTTAAATTTATTCGCGAAGGCTTAAAGAATTCGTAGTTTGAATCTGCTCTCTTAATGTGCTCCGGCTTCGCTGAGCGCAGGCTTCAGCATCAACATCATCGCCTTGCAAGTGGCGTGAGATCCATCATCCCAGAACGACGGCCCGGCATCATCCCCGGGCACCCCGTCCCAGTACGACTGCACGTGAACCTTGTCGGATTCCAGGCCCTTGATCATCTCTAGCCACTCTTGATGGGACTTCACTGCATCCGGATGGTCCTTTGCGTGTCTGCGAACAAATTCAGGATGAAACGGCGGAATCAGGATCAGGACTTCCACACCCTGTTCAGCCGTGGCTTTGATTTGCTTTTTGAATAACTCGACAAATTCGGGATTTAGTGGAGCCTTCATCGGGCCACCGAAAGTGGAATAGCTGACGTCGATTTCTTTGGCCAAAACATCGGCCGTGGTTTTTCCGGCATAATCCGCGGCTGCACACTTTTGATAGTCAATACCACTGCCACTGCCTTTGGGTGCAAACATGCCGTCAGCTTTTTTCTGATTCAACTGATGAATTGCCGCTTCTAAAGTATTATGACTGATCAGACTTTGCAGGTGCTCCAGATAGTACTTCATACCATCAAGACCTTCGACATCAGCCAGCAGTTTTTCCCGCAAGACCGGAGTCTGGCGAACTTTCACATCGGTGACTTCCCCGGCAAGCTCGAAATAGTCGGCAATCCAGATGACTTTCTTTAAAGGCAGCTTTTGATCCAAGGCTGTTCGTAACAGGGACACTTTCAAAAGCAAGCCAGCGCCTCCCTTCGAAAGATTGATCGTCTTAAGCCCTGTGACTTCTTCCACCCACAAAGCCGAAGTCGTTTCCCCACGGGAAGACCCCAGGATCACAATCTCGGTGTCAGGATTCGCCCCGACAATCTGGGCCGCCTGAAAATAGACGTTCTGGCTTTGGCGATTCGTATCGATAGAATCACAGCGATAATAACACATCGGATCCACAGCAAAGTTAAACCCTGCCAACAGCGCCATAAGTCCGATGATGAAAGCCGCAAGGAAAAGAATCATTTTCAAAGTATTGCTTTTCATACGTCCCACCTAGAATTGGAAATAAAGGAACGGAGATTCCTCACCCATGTAAGCCAAACACACCACAAACATCAGCGCCATCAATGCCGCCCGCCAAAGCCTCGGTTTGAATTCTCGCTCCCACGTGTTTTTGGCAAGGAAGGCCACCAAGATCCCCACACCCAGCGCCGCAAAGAAGCGGTCTTTATGTTTAAGCGGAATCAAAGTGATGTCCCAGTTGATGTCCCCATTAAGCATGAACACCTTCTGCAGCCAGAACAGCGCCTGCTCAACGGAATGTGCACGGAAGAACACCCAGCCCACACAGACCAGGAAGAAAGTGAAGGTCCACCTTACGTACTTGTTTTTAACCGTGTACCAGCCACGATCCTTAAACAGTCTTTCGATCGCCAGGATCCCACCGTGGAAACAGCCCCAGACCAGATATGTCCAGTTCGCCCCGTGCCACAGGCCACCAATTGCCATGGTCAAAAACAGATTGCGGTAAGTTTTCAAAACTCCGGCGCGATTTCCGCCAAGGGAAATATAAAGGTAATCTTTCAACCACGAAGACAGCGTGATATGCCAGCGCTGCCAGAATTCAGTGATGGACAAAGATTTGTAAGGCGAGTTGAAGTTCTGCGGGAACTGGATGTTCATCATCAATCCCAATCCCACCGCCATGTCGGAATAACCGCTGAAATCAAAATACAACTGCATGGTGTAGCCGATCATGGCAATCCACGCCTCAGCCGTAGAAGCCCCGGCCATATTCATCACCAGCGGATCCACCACTGCCGCGATACGGTCGGCAATCATCATCTTTTTTGCCAGACCGAACACGAAGAAATAGCAACCTTTCCAGAAGTTCTCGGGATTGAAGAAATAGGTCTTTGAATCTTCCAACTGAGGAACGATGTAGTTATGACGAACCAGTGGACCTGAAATCTGGTGCGGGAACAAGGTCACGTAACCTGCAAACTCCAAAAGATGCGCGTGCGCACTGGAGGTCTTGCGATAAACGTCGATCACGTAAGACAGGGACTGGAAGGTGTAAAAGGAAATACCGATGGGCAGTACGAGATTTAAAATCGGCAGCGGTCCCGCAAGCCCCGTCACCTGCAGGGCTCCATTCAAAGAGTCCGCAAAGAAGTTGTAGTATTTAAAGAATCCAAGAATGCCGAGATTGGCGATCACCGAAATCAGCAGGAAGGTCTTTCGGCGAGCCTGTGAGGTCGTCATTGAAATGGCTTTGGCTAAATAGAAATCCAGAACCACTGTGAAGAGCAGCAGGAAAACATACACCGTGCTCCAATAGCAATAGAAGAACACACTTGAAAGGAACAAGAACCACAGCTGTAGGTTCTTTTTCGTGATCCAGTAATAGCCGAGCAAAGTGAACGGCAGGAACAGGAATAAAAAGGCGTAGGAGTTAAATAGCATGGGCAGACACTACCCAAAAAATGGCTCAGAAAAAAGGTTCTGCTGCCATTTTTGGGCCACAGTGCGTCTAACTCACTCTACCCCAAAAAGAAACTGGCACTTCTGATCCGAACCTGGGACTCGGCCGCCTTCAGAAGCAGGTATTGCGCAATTTATTCACTCCTGCTTCTTGCTCTCACACCCCATATTGACAATTTCACCAAAATACGGTAATTTACCGTACTGAAAGGTTCTATGGAAAGTCGAACACAGGTTCGAATATCCAGATTCGCAGAGAAGCAGTTAAAAAGAATCCCTTCACACATTAAAGAAGCCCTACGTTATTGGGCAGAATCCATCGAGCTGATCGGTTTGAGTCAGACAAGAAAGCTCCCGGGCTACCATGACGAGCCTCTTAAGGGAGACCGCAAGGGACAACGATCCATACGACTAAATCGTTCTTATAGAGCAATTTACGTGGAAACGATCAAAGAGATTGAAATCATCGTCATTGAGGTGAACAAACATGAGTACTAAGAGCCTCACAAAGATTTTAGAAAAAGAACTAGGCCCGATGTCCTTTGGCGGCTTCCTGCGCGCGGCCAGAACCACCAAGTCCCTTTCTCAAACAGAAATGGCGATGCTTTTAGAAATCTCTAAAAGCACCCTCTGCGATATCGAAAAGGGCCGGCAAAATGTGAGCATCGATCTTGCCGCAAAGATTGCAAAGAAATGCGGCTTGTCCGAAGTATTGGCTGTCGAATGTGCCATTCACGATTATTTGCGAAAAGCCGGACTAAAAATGACTGTGCAAGTTCGGAAGTCCTCTTAAAAGTTGGCGCGCCAGCATGACGCGCCATGGGCCAAAAAAGAACCAGGAACCTTTTAGGATTTAAGGCCCAACAAGAAGTCGAAGTCCTCTTTGGTCAGGGCGCCGCCGGCCCCGGTCAGATCCGTGCTGGCTTCTGCTTCTGAGAACAGGCTTTGGAACTTGCGATTCTTGCGTTCCTTCAAAAGCTCCATCTTTTCTTCCAGGGATTCGTGCATGATATAGCGGAAGACCTGAACGGCCTTACGCTGCCCCAAACGGTGCGCACGGTCTGTGGCCTGATTTTCGACTGACGGATTCCACCATGGCTCCAGATGGAACACATAACTGGCCTTGGTCAGATTCAAACCCACCCCGCCCGTTTTCAGAGTCATCACCAGAACAGCCCCGCCGTTGGTTTCGTTAAAGTCCTTCAGAATCTTCTGGCGCTGCTTCGTTGGGATCGCCCCGTGCAACACAAAGACCGGGATGCCGACCGCTTTCAAAAGCTTTTCAGTGCGTTCCAGCGTCTGCAGGAACTGAGTAAAGACCAGCGCACTTTCGCCGGATTCAATGATTTCCTGCAAAGAGTCCATCAACGCTTCCAACTTAGGCGGCGTCTTTTCGTACTTCACCTCTGGCAATGCGCCGGGATCAGAGCACGCCTGACGAAGGCGCAGTAAAGCGGTCAACATCTGCAACTGCGACTGGGACTCCCCGGCTTCGCGGATGGTGTCTTGAATGCGCTGATTGTAAGCGATCGCAATATCGCGGTAGATCTGCTTTTGCTTGTCTTCAAAGGCGATACTGACCTTGGTTTCCTGTTTTTCAGGAAGCTGATCCAGGATTTCTTTCTTGGTTCGGCGCATGATCAAAGGTTTGGTTTTAAGCTTCAGATCCTCGACGTCTTCAAGCAACACCACTTCGGTGTTCACAAAGTGACGGCGGAAATCATCGTACTTGCCAAGACATCCCGGCACCACCAGATCCAACAACGAATAGAATTCACCAAAGTGATTTTCCATCGGAGTACCGGTCAGACACATTTTGAATCTGGCATTCAGCATACGCGCCGAACTGGTTCGTTTAGCAGTGATATTTTTCAGATTTTGAGCTTCATCAAAGATCAGCACATTCCAATTGTACTGGCTTAGGAACTCGTCATTTTCCATCAAAAGACCATAGGTCGTAACCACAACCAATGGTTCTTTGGCTTCAAGTCTTTTGCCAAGGCGGTCATGGTCCTTACTGGTAAAGATCTCAAACGGCAGTTCCGGGGTGAATTTCGCGACTTCGCTTTCCCAGTTGTACACCAAACTTGAAGGCACCACGACCAGCACCTGGCCCAGCTGTTCGCGCGTGCGAAGCAGATCCAGGAATGACAGCGCTTGCAGAGTTTTACCCAGACCCATGTCGTCGGCCAGCAGTGCACCCATACGCAGAGTGAACAGATCCAGCAACCACTGCACACCTTCGTGCTGATAAGTCTTAAGTTCCGCTTTCACCGAACCCGGCAGCTTGACCAGATCTGTGCGCGATCCCAAACCATCATAGAAGGCACAGATGCGCTTCCATTCATCGTCCCCGCGGAAGGCGTAGCCCGACGCGCGCAAAGCCAGCAATTCAAGCGCCTGGTGTTTCGGCAGCTGATAGTATTTATCGGTCCAGGCTTTTTTGGATGAATCTTTTTTACCGGCCTGAAGCTTTTGCCAGAATCCTTCCAAACGACGCAAAGACGGAATTTCTTTGCGCGGCACCAGGAAGAACTTTCCATCGTATTCAACCACACCGCCACTGCCCATGCTTTTCAGCTGAGTGGCATCAATTTCTTTCCCCTGCAGGAAGAAACGCGGATTCAGTTCAAACCAGTTCAGCATCCCTTCATCAAGTTTGCTGACAATCTGGAAGTCGACAACGAATTCGTTCTGACCAAGTTCTTGTAACAGCTGACCGCGCACATACAGGCGAATGCCATGATCCACCAACGGCTGCAGCAGTCCCAAGGACTGCGTTGGTGTGACATCTTCTTTACCCCAGGAAGGCATAAAGAAATGACCTTGTTCCAGCATGGGATCTTCTTCGATCTTTCCATCCCAGGCCTTGGTTAAAAAGCCGGTGCGGGCGCGTTTAAAGGCGCTGCCTTGGGTGGACAATGCCATGTATTTCAGAATTTCATAAAGAACACGGAATTCCCGTTCAACCGAGCCCGAGAACAGGTATTCCCCTTTGGAACTGTAAATGGCCTCACGCTCGCCAACAGATTTCAGAACTTTGGCGACATAGTCAGAAAAAATGCCCAAAACCCCTTTAGAGCACAGTTCATCCAACGGCTGAGTCTTGGTCAGACTTGTGCCGTCTCCGGTCACAAGCAAGCTGTGCACGCGATTATGCAACACCGGGAAGATATTCGCCGGGTCGCAGGTCGTGCCATCAGTCAGCTGACCTTCAAAGTGATAAGTCAAAGCCTCCAAAGTCAGATACTGCAAGACTCCGAGGTGTTTTAGAATCTTCAAATCCCATTCGCGCTTTTTAAAACTGCTCGAGGCCAGGGATTTAACTTCGGTTTGAAGTAAAAAGCCCAGCCCCTCTTGCAACGTGCGCATGATCAGCACCACCGGAGTGCTGAAGCCCTTTTTACTGACGGTTTCTTTTTCGTTGAGAGTGAAAACCTTTTCCGGGACAAAGCCTGCATCATCCTGATGATGCAGGTTCAGGACACTGGCAATAGCGCCCATGTCATGGCTGCCACCCTGAACGCGCACCGGAAGCGAACGTCCGCGCAAGAATTTCATAAAGGCCGCGGTTTCACCCTTGCCTTCAACATGCAGGTGCGAAAAGGCTCTGGGACGGTCTGCCTTCAACTGGCGGGAATAAAACTGATCTAAAGCTTCGCTTTCTTTTTTCCATGCAAAAGCAACAACCGCTCCGGTTGTGAAGTCCACCGCGAAGTTATCAAAGAAGATGTATTTCTGCTGATCTTTTTGCGCCGACAGCAAGGCTGAGGTTTTAACTTCCTCAGAGCCACTGAATTCAACTTTCCATTCAAAGGCGTCTTCGGCCTCAACACTGATGTTGCCAACCTGGAAGGCTTTTCCAAGATCTTTTTGATCCTGCAAATAAAACTTCAGATCCCCTTTGTTCACCCGGCGGGTGATACGGGAAAGAAGCTCTTGCATGACGGCTTCAATATCCAAAAGGTCCCGGCTGAAGAAGCGATGCGGGTCACTGGGAAGAAGTGGCCAAAGAACCTCAAAAGTTTCCTTGCGTGCGGGGCCCGGCAACAGATCGCGCGGAACCACGGATCGATAAGCATGACGAAGAATATCCCGGCTGCTGATTTGAACGCCGTCATTGAAATTATAACGAAGAAGCCCAGCCAACTGATCCTGATGGCGCACATCAGCCCAGTAAACGGTTTCTTTTTGCAAAGACCCGCGGAAAGCCTGAGGCAGTCCCCACACCGCCCCGGTGCCGGATTCGTCCCCTTCGGCAACACGGCCCAGCTCATAGACCTTGTTCCATTCTGGCAGGTATTCTTCCAACGCGCGATCGTCGTCCAACGAAAGCGTTTCAGAAACCAGACTGATGGATTCAAGCTTTAAGTTTTCAGGCAGGCCTTTGCCATCACCCTCACCGCGGCGGGCTTTTTTGGTTTCCGTCAGATCCCAGAAGTCCTCGCAGAAATTACTGACCTGGAAGCTGTGATTACGCAGGAATCCACGATCCACCGACAGTGCCCACCAAATCAGAATCAATGAGGCCCACTCATGAACGCAGATGTCTTCTTTGTCCTTGCGGCTTTCAGCACACTGGGCGCAGTGGAAGGTCAGATCCCCGCCATCAGCGTCTTCTTCGACCTGCACATAGGATTTGCGCAAAGTGGATTCTTCTGCGTAAACGAACTGGATGTCTAATCCGCCGTCTTCCTTCTTTTGGATGTTGTGGCTGTCCAAAGACAATTTTTTTAGAATGCGGAATGCGTTTTCAGCAACAGGCATTTGCTCCAGGGTCGCAAGATCCTTGGGGCTGACTAACTGGGAAATTTTTTGAAGACTTAATCCGGAAAAGGCCATCCCTACAAGGTAGCAGAAGTCCTTGAAGAATAAAATTCTTTATACCACTGAAGTGTTTCTTTCAGAGTATCTGTGAGATTTCTTTGAACTTTCCAGTTCAGATCGCTCTGAGCGAGCTTTGAATCCAAATTCGCATGCACGGACAACGAGGACTTCGACCCCTCGCCCAAATTCACCCGGGCATTTTCTCCCCAGGCTGTCGCCAAAGCTTGCGCAACTTCACCGACTGTGTTAGTATCTTTCGCCGCAAAATTATAGGTCGGCGCAAGCTTCGGTCCGCGTTCATACAAAGCCTCGGCAAGACTCATCAGGCCCACCACCTGATCCAACACGTGAATCCACGGGCGCACGGACTGAGGGTTCTTTAAATCAAAGCTGTTGCCAGCCACGAAGGCCTGCACAGCCTGCGGAATCAACGCCTGCTCGGTGAAGTCCCCGCCACCAATGGCAGAACCAATACGAGCCGTGGCTATGGCGATTTTATGTTTATTGTATTTTTCAGGGGCAAAAAAACTCTGACGATAAGAAAGAGCAATCATCTCGGCACAGAGCTTTGCTGTGGGTAAAATCGCTGACGGCGCCACTGCATCTGTTTCAGTCAGATCCTCGCCGGAAATTTTTCGTCCATAGACCTTATCTGAGCTGACCACCACCAAGGAACGCACCGATGCGGTTTCCCGCATCAGCTCCATCAAGGTCGCCGTTCCAAGTGCTGCTTTGCCAAAGGTTTCCAAAGGTCTTTTGCCAAGGTCAGAAATCAGACCGCTTTCCCCCAGATGCAAAACCACATCCGCTTCAGCAAACTGCAAAGCCTCGCGCAACGCGGACTCATCCCGCATATCCCCGTAGGTCATCGAGATTTTCTGCCCCAGATTTTTCAAATCAAAAAGATTCGGAGATGTCGCGGCGGGCTCGCCAAAGCCAAACACCTGGGCTTGGGAATCAAGCAGAGTCTGCACCAGCCACGCCCCCAGAAAACCCGTGGGGCACGTGATGAAAACTCTTTTACCGCTCCAGAATTGAGTCACGGCTTAAGCGCCGCCCAGAAGGTTTTGCTCCACCCCATGGCCACGATGATCCGGGTGCACCCAGTGCGCCAGAACCTTGCCTTCATAATTCCAATAAAAGCCCACAGGGTCTGTTTCAAAGATCGCCACACGCAGCTGACCGTTCTTTTCTGTCGCTTTCATTTTCAACAAGGTCTGAGCCAGAGATTCAGGGCTGATTTTCCCGCTGGACGCTGATGGCGTGCAGTGAGCCTCATAAAGACGGGCCAACAAAGAAAGCTCAACAAGGTTGAACATGCTTTCACGAATAAAGTACTTATCAGTCTGAAGTGATGTCATCCCACTAGCCTAACCACTCTGCCAATGCGAGGCAATCGCAAAGCAGGAGAGAGCATTTAATGACCTAGCCCAAAGGCGATAACCCCGCGAGGCTGCGCTTTGGATTCCATGAACCGAGCCAGAACCTCTGCCATCATCAGGTTCATGTGACCCGCCTCAAGTTCTGGAACATCGGCCACATAGAAGCGATTTTTAGATTGCACGATATAGGGCACGATTTCACGGGTGACGGAGTTTCGCGATTCAGCCAGCATGGAAAACTTGCTCATATCCGACGGCAAAAGCTCCACCTGTTCAGTCAGGGTCTTATTGGTTTTTTTAAAGAACCCGCCTTCGTAAAGAACCTCATCAAAAAAGCCCGTGAATTCCTGGCGCGCCATTCTTAGGAAGCGCAAACCCATTTCACTTTCCAAGCGTGGGCCCATCTGCCAGACATTATAACCAAACCACACAACGCTCCCCTTGGTGTTCATAAAGTCTTCAACAAACACCCGGGGAACGCGATGGTCGAAATGAGTTCCAACATAAATATTTTTATCACAGCGATGGACTTCCCCGCTTTGATAACTGCCAATCCCCGATGCGTGAACCGAGTAACCCACATACGGCGCCAAAAGCCCCCGCAACTGCTGGGCAAAAGCTTTCCCCGAGGCCAACTGGTCCCGGGACTCGGCATCAAAATAAATCTGAACGCAGTTTGCTTTCTCGGGCGTCGACAATCCGCGAAAAGCGGCGATGCCAAGACTGCCGATTACCACCAGCCCCAAGAGAACCACCAAGCCTCTTTGACGTCTCATTCTTCACCTACTTGAAAGGGATAACCAAGGCTAACGAGGTCTTTTTGAAAACTCGAGTTAAGTTGATGTAAAGATCGTCAGATTTAAATACTTTGAACCCCTGATAGAATAGCTGTTGTCCGCAAGCAAAGAGGGTTTTAAGCTGTGGGATATGACAAAGTTATTGATCACCGTTCTGTCAGTTTTGGGTGTTTCGACCTCTGCATTGGCCTTTGAATTGGCTCAAGGCTTAACCCCGCCGGGTCGTCAGCGTCCGACATTTAATTATCTGGGCTTTTTCTATGACAAGGCGGAATTCCCACAAGAGCGCGCCAACATGCGCTATCAACTGGTGGACTTAAGCTCTCCGGTTTACAAAACTGAAACTCAATCCGTGGGCTTAAGTTTTTCAGGAAGCCAGATGAGCGTGGACCCCGCACAGAACGGTCATTCCGAGCTATATGACATCAAGTTTGGCGCAAGCTACACGGAAGTGATCGGTGAAAAACGCATGTGGTCCGTGATGGTCAACTACGGTTCTGCCAGCGACAAACCCTTCTATGACCCGTCGGTTTCCACTTTAGGGGTGACGGCCTTTTACTCCTACCCGAGCGATGCCACCAGCAGCTGGCTGCTACTGGCCAACTATTCCAACAACCGCCCGATCCTGAACAACATTCCCCTGCCGGGTTTTGCGTGGTTCTATTACCCGTCCCGTGAATTGAATCTGGTGCTGGGCGCCCCATTTGCTTCGATCAACTGGCAGTTTGCCGACAAGTTCGGACTGACTTTCTTCACCTTGGTTCCCTGGGTGATCAAAAGCACGGTGTACTATAAACTGAACGACTTTGCGCAAGTGTATGCGGGAATGGACTTCAGTCAGGTAACTTATTTGCCATACGGTCGCGAAAACCGCGAAGATCGTTTGTTCTATGATGAAAAGAAATTCTTGATGGGTATCAAGTCGCCATTGTCCAAGTCCGTCTTTGCAGACTTTGAAGTGGGCCACGCCTTTGACAGAAGATTCTTCGTTGCTGAAAACTACGAACTGGATCCCGGCAACCAAGTCGATATCGGCAACGCCTACTACGCCAAACTAGCCCTGAAAATCGCCTTCCAATAAACAACGCAACGCTTATGCAAAAGTAAGCAGGTACCTTTTAGCCGAAGCGGCCTGTGATGTAGTTTTCTGTTCTTTGATCTTTTGGGTTGGTGAAGATCTGATCACTGGCGCCGAATTCGATCAGGTCGCCCAGATACATGAATGCGGTGAAGTCCGACACACGGGCTGCCTGGTGCAAGCTGTGGGTGACGATCGCGATTGTGACGTCTTTACGAAGCTCTTGAATCAGCTCTTCGATGTGACGAGTGGAGATTGGATCCAGGGCTGATGTAGGTTCATCCAGCAGCAGGATTTCAGGTTCGGTCGCCAGGGCGCGGGCGATGCACAGACGCTGCTGCTGGCCGCCGGAAAGCGCGGTCGCTGAAGAGTGCAAACGATCTTTGACTTCGTTCCAAAGGCTCGCCTGCTGCAGGGACTTTTCAACTTGTTCTTCGATGAAGCTTTTCTTTTTGACCCCGCGAACCGTCAGCCCGTAAGCGACGTTGTCATAGATGCTTTTTGGGAATGGATTTGGTTTTTGGAAAACCATTCCGATACGCATGCGCACTTCCATTGGGTCGATGTCTTTACCCAGGATGTTGCTTTGATTTGGATAAAGCAGAATCTCGCCCTGATACTGGGCATTGGCGTAAAGATCATGCATGCGGTTGAAACAACGAAGCAGCGTGGTCTTACCGCAACCGGAAGGACCAATCAAAGCAGTGACGCGGTTTTCATAAATCGGCAACGTGATGCCGTTCAGAACTTTTTTATCACCGTAAGAGAAAACCAGATTTTTAACTTCAGCGCGCAAATTCAACTGCATAAATTACCACTTCATCTTTTTACGGAAACGGGAGCGCAGGTAAATCGCCCCACCGTTCATAATCAAAGTCATCACAAGCAACACCACACCCGTGGCCGCCGCGTTCACGTGGAACTCGGGCTGAGGTCGTGACAACCAGTTAAACATCTGAATAGGCATCACGGTGAATGGATCCATGAGCCAGGTGAAATTCACATAAGGGAACTGCCCGTCAATCGGCGGCGTTGGCAAGAACGCGATAAACGTCAAAGCGCCAATCGTGATCAACGGTGCTGTTTCACCGATAGCACGGGACAGTGAGATAATCACACCCGTCAGAATACCACCGGAAGAATAAGGCAGAATATGATAGCGGATGGTCTGCCACTTGCTGGCCCCCATCGCGTAGCTCGCCTCACGGATGGTGTTCGGGATCGCACGGATGGCTTCACGTGTGGTCACGATGATGATTGGCAGAACCAACAACCCCAAAGTCAAACCGGCGGTCAGAATGCTCTGACCCAGTTTTAACTTGTATACAAACAGACCCAGCGCCATCAGACCGTAAGTGATCGATGGGATCCCCGCCAAGTTGATGATGTTCAATTCAATGATCTGCGACACCCAGTTTTTCTTGGAGTATTCTTCCAAGTACACACCAGCGGCCACCCCCAAAGGAATGGCACAAACCGCCGTGGTCACCATGATCAGGAAAGATCCCACCCATGCTGATAAGATCCCCGCTTTTTCAGCAAAGCGCGAAGGGAAGTTTACGAAGAATTCAGCATTGATGCGCGGAATCCCGGTCATCCCCAGATCCACAATCAGCGCCAGCAAAGTCACCAAAGCAAAAAGCAGTGACAACAAACCCATCAGGGCAAAAGCAAAATCCCACATCTGACGGCGCTTGATATTCGCCAAAAGTTCCTGACGTGAATCCATTTACTCTTTCTCCTGGAACTTTTTACGCAGCCACAGGCCCACGATATTGAAACACAAGGTCAGCACCAAAAGGCTCAACCCCGCCACGTAAATACTCTGATACCCGATCGAACCGTGAGGCAAATCCCCCAAACTGACCTGAACGATAAAGGCCGTGATGGTCGCCGCAGGTTCGGTGGGATTGATCGTCAGATTGGGCTGCATGCCCGCCGCGATCGCCACCACCATGGTTTCACCCAAAGCACGGGAGATGCCCAGAATGTAAGCAGAAGTGATCCCCGAAAACGCCGCCGGAATCACAACCCGGAAGGCCGTCTGCATGCGCGACGCCCCTACCGCAAACGAAGCTTCGCGCAGGTGATTAGGCACCGAGCGCATGGCATCTTCACTCAGACTGGACACATAAGGAACGATCATCACCCCGATTACGATTCCGGCACTGAGGACGTTGAAGCCCCCAAGGTTAGGAATGATCTTTTGCAAAAGAGGCGTCACAAACAACAAAGCAAAATAACCGTAAACAACTGTAGGTACAGCCGCGAGAAGTTCCAGGACAGGTTTTAAAATTTCACGCGCCGAAGGACGAACGTATTCACTTAAAAACGCTGCCGCCACTGTGCCTAGTGGTATTGCCACCGACAACGCGATCACCGTGGAAAGTAAAGTTCCACTGAGCAGAGGCAAAATACCATAGCGGGCATTTTCAAAAAGCGGTGTCCACTGCGTGTCTGTTAAGAAGTCTTTAAGGGGCACATGCGCAAAGAACGGCATGCTTTCCGTCACTAGGATACCGACGATGCCGATAGTGACCAGAACCGAGGAAGCCGCCGCCAGGAACAGGACCGTTTCAATGGCCCGCTCCCTTAAACGACGCATCCGCCGGACCGGGTGGTCGGCGGATGTGAATTCAGAAAGTTTTCTAAGTTGGCTTTTACTCACGTGGCTAAACTACAACGAACCTTCACGTTTCATCAACTCTTCAATTTTCAAACCCACTTCAGAGTGGCCGCCAAAGACGGTTCCAAGCTTGTTCTTTTTAACGTGGTCTTTAACCATGTCATAAGCCTTGGCTGGAAGTGGAACGTACTTCACCTGAGGAACGATTTCGAAGGACTTGCTGATGTAGAAGTTCACGAACTCTTTCACCTCAGCTTTGGCCATGGATTTTTCGCTAACGTAGATGAAGATTGGACGAGACAGTGGGAAGTAAGAACCGTTCTCAACCGTTTCGCGACCTGGAAGCACCGCTTCGTTTTTCTTAGGGGCTTTGTCGCCACCGACGATGGCTACGACTTTCAGCTTACCTTTGTTTTCTTCATAGTACGCCAGCGGAACATAGCCCAAAGCGTAAAGATCATTGGAAACACCTGTCACCAGAGTGTTGTCATCTTCAGAAGCTGTATAGTCACCGCGAGAAGACTTGGATTTACCAACAACTGCTTCCGTGAAGTAGTCAAAGGTACCGGAGTCAGAACCTGCACCGTACAATTTCAGTTTTTCTTTTGGCCAAGCTGGGTTTACGTCAGCCCAGGTGTTGATTTTACCCTGAGCGCCTGGTTCCCACATTTTTTTAAGTTCAGCCACGGTGATGGACTTCAACCATGTGTTTTTAGGGTTTACCACCACAGCAGTAGCGTCATAAGCGATTGGAAGTTCCAGGAATTTGATACCCGCTTTACGGCAAGTTTCGATTTCAGAGGCTTGAATTGGACGGGACGCATTTTGAACGTCTGTTTCACCACGGCAGAACTTTTTGAAGCCGCCACCTGTTCCGGAGATACCGACGGTCACGCGCACTTTACCACGTTGGGAAGACTGGAATTCTTCAGCCATTGCTTCGGTGATTGGGAATACGGTGGAGGAACCATCGATTTTGATAACTGGAGCTTGTGCGTGCGCCAAAGCCGCAGCAATAACAACAGACAAAGACACTACAAAGTTGGTCAACATAAAATCTCCCTATGGATTTATGGGACAAACTCTAGCACTATGATATTGCGCTGTATTGTTAAGGTTTTATTATGATTTTAGCCGTTTCGCGTTACCAAAAACCTAGGATAGACTAAATAAATCTATGATTACAGACCTTCTGAAAGACCAAAATACTCTGCTAGAGAAGATCAATAAAACGATCCCCAACAGCGTCTATATTTTCGACCTGAACGAGGTCAATATGGTGTGGTTCAACGACCGGGTGAAGGATCTGTATGGATACACCCTGGCCGAGCTTCGCGCCCTGGGCCCGGAATACTACGCCAGATCCATGCATCCAGACGACATCCCCGTTCTAAACGCCGCCATTGAAAAGTCCCGCACCCTGAAAGAGGGCGAGGTCATTTCCATCGAATACCGCTTTAAAGATCACAACGGGCAATATCACTGGATCAATGACCGCATCACACCTTTTTCCCGGGATGCAGATGGCAACGTCGCCACTATTTTGGGCATCGCCACCGATGTGGATGATCGCAAAAGCTATGAAGAGACTTTAAAAAAGACCATTGAAAAAATGAACCTGTCCCTTTCTGCCGCCAATATGGGAACCTGGGAATGGGATATCGAAAAAAACCGCCTGCAGTGGGACACGAAAATGTATGAAATGCATGACGTGCCGGTGCTGCCGGGCTTAAACCCGCTGGATGAAGTCTGGAAGCGCGCCATTCGCGAAGACATGGAAAGCGTCAATCGCCGCATTCAAGAGGCCGTTGAAAACCGCCAGGATTTCTATGTCACTTACCGGGTGACCCATTCCAATCAGCAGATCCATCACATCAAATGTTATGGCAAGTTCATGACCCAAAATGGCAACACCGTCAGCCCGCGCATGTACGGCGTCGCTTGGGATTCCACTGAAGAATTCCAGACAGAACGCGAAATGGCTGAAAACAAAGCCAAGCTGATTTCCTCCACCAAGATGGCCGCTCTGGGCGAGATGTCCGGCGGTATCGCGCATGAAATCAACAATCCCCTCACCGTCATCCAGGCCCGCGCCTTTCAGCTGCAGCAGATGGTGGACTCTGGCAAAATGGATCCGGCAAAAATCAAGCAGGCCGCTGAAAGCATCAGCCGTACCGCAGACAAGATTGCCCGTATCATCAAGTCCCTGCGCTCTTTCGCCCGCGAAGGCACTTACGATCCGTTTGAAGTCATTCCGTTAAAACAAATCATCGAAGAGACTTTGGAATTCTGCCGCACCAGATTTTACAATCATGGCGTGGAGGTCGAAGTCGGCGAAATCGGCCCGGAACTGGAAGTGGAATGCCGCCTGATTCAGATCGAACAGGTGTTGTTGAATCTGTTGAATAACTCTTTTGATGCCATCAGTGATTTACAGGAAAAATGGATTCGCATCAAAGTTGTCGAGCAGGTCGACAGCATCGAAATCCACGTGATTGATTCCGGCAACGGAATCCCGGAAAAAATCGCCGAACAGATCATGCTGCCCTTCTTCACCACCAAGGAAGTCGGCAAAGGCACGGGCTTGGGCCTAAGTATTTCTGCGGGTATTATGAAAAGCCACAAAGGCGAATTAATCCTGGATCGTCAGGCGCCGAACACGACATTTGTGGTGCGTCTGCCGCGCTGGCAGGAAGAAGAAGCTCTTAGCTATTGACAGCGGGAGCACACGCCAAAGAAATCCAAGCGGTGGGCCACTTGTTTGTACCCCATCGCCTCGACCATCTTGATATGCTGATCCAGATCACAGATATGCAAAGGTTCCACGCGCTGGCAGTGACGACAGATCACGTGGTGGTGATGGTGGCCTGACTCCAAAGTCAGTTCAAAGCGCGCAACGCCGTCCCCGAATTCCAGACGGGAAACCAAGCCGCCTTCCTCAAATTTTTTCAGGATGCGATAGATTGTCACCAGATCCATGCCGTCGGATTTGTCGTCGATCTTTTTAAAGATCTCGTCAGCGGAAATAGGCTCGGGATGATGCAAAAGGATCTTCAGCAATTGACCGCGCTGCTGGGTCAGTTTCATCCCCGCTTTGCGCACTCTCTCGTTCAGAGAGTCGATATCAATGTTCTTCCGATCATGGCTGCACTTTGTCATACCCTAGGAGATACACCAAATGCCCGGCAAAATCCACTTTCCGGGCAGGAAAAATCACTTTCGGCGCTCTTCCAGGGCGTTTAAGCCGTAATAGGTATAGCTCAAAGCCGATATAATGGGGACGAAGAAGAAAGCCAGGGGAATATATGAGAGGAGTCCTAATAAAAGCCCCATCAGGTACAGGGAGCCGGATTCTTCCGATTCGATGCTTTTACGCTCTTCCTTGGAGGCATAATCCTGAAGAACGTCATACAAAAAGACCTTTTTGTTCAGCCACGCCGTCAGCACCAGCGGCACGACCAGCTGACACCCCGGTATCAGCCACAACGGCAAAGTCATCATAAAGGCCACCACAAACAAGATCGTGGCTTTGACCGTATTCCAAACACTGCCAGCAATGGTTCCGCCCCGGCGCTTTTCAAGAGTGCGAAAATCCTGATCCCCCACCCATTTCAGCACGATGGGCATCACAAACACCGATACAATCAAGACCGATATCACATAGGCCAGCGGAATAAAGACCATCACCAGGAAAATCATTGCCAGCCATAGTCCCAAATCGGTCAAACCCGTGGTTTGTTGCACCCACTGAAAGCCCCACAGATTGCCAATGACGCCGGCAATTCCCACGGTCCATGCACTCCAGTAAACGATGAACAAAACCAGCAGCACAAGGACCGTCGCCACCGGAGGTCCCAGAATCAAAAGAAACATCCGCAATCGCAAGAGAGATTCAAAAGCCTGTTTCAGAGCGCGAAAAATGTTTTTCATATTCTGATTTTTTCTCTTTCCGATGCCACTGGCAAGTGCTTCAATAGAGCCACTATGCGAAAAACCATTCATCTCTTCCGTCATGGACTCACCGACTGGAACTCGCAGCTTCGCCTGCAGGGACACACAGATATTCCTTTGAACGACGAAGGCCGTCAGCAGGCCTTGAGTCTGCAACTGTTCTTCCGCGACAATCCGGTTGAATTCTTTGTCAGCAGTGATTTGCAGCGTGCCCAGCAGACTGCCCATATTGCCAATCATCACCTGTCCAAGCCCCTGCTGCTTCAAGCTGGATTTCGTGAAGTCAATATGGGGAAAATCGAAGGCATGACCCGTGAAGCGGTGGCGCAGGAATATGGCCCCCACGCTTGGGAAAAATGGATTTCAGTAGATCGCCAGCATTTTGATTTTGCATTCCCGGACGCGGAAAACACCTGGGCCACAGTAGAGCGCTTTGCCGCCGCATTGACGGACTTGTGTGAACAGCATGACTTTGACAGCATCGGTCTTTGCACTCATGGACTGGCGATGCGCCGGTTCCTGCATTCTTTGCGACCGGACATCACCGAAAGCCTGCCCACCCCGAACTGCGTGGTGTACACAGTCGAGTGGGACACCGAACAGAAAAAATTCTATTTCATTTCATAGCGGGTCAGATCCAGAAATCCGAAATTCACTGGATCTGATTTTCTCATGGCGCTGTGCATATCATCATAGAAAGACCAGAACTTGGCATTGCTGCGGCGAAGGCCGTAGCGGGTGACCAGGTTCTGATAATCTTCCGGACTTTTCATCCCACGCACTTGAATCGCAAACGCCGCCAGCTCATTTTCCTTCACGTTAAAGATCATATTCGGATAAGAGCCCCACACCCCTTCACGCACTGTCAGCGTGTCGTTTTTAGGGTCCATACGCAAAGATTCACCCAGAATCCACGAGATGTTTTCATGCTCTTTGTTGTGAATGAGCGAGTATATTTTCAAACCCTTGGCTGTTTTGATATTCAGAAGTGCCAGATCCGGGAAGAACTGCGAAAACGGCAGGGATGCTTCCGCTTTCACGGCCGCGATCTTGCGAAGCTCTTTATCCAGCCCCTGCACTTTCCATTGACCCTGCATGCTGTCGGGGACTTCCAGATTCTTCCAATTGATAAAGTCCCAGGCGCCCCGCACGGATTCGTTCTGATGGAAGAACAGCACCTTTTGCACGAACTGCTTTTTCGTGTGGTTGTCTTCGTTGAATTTAATGCCTGTGGGCTCGGCAGAGCCCACCGTTGGGAAGACATAGGCCATCTTTGCCTGAGCCAGCAACCCACGATACCACGCACGACGATAGCTTAAGCGTTCTTCCGATGGCAGGAAGGTCAGGAACAGCTCTTCAGCCTCCATGCGGATCATGTCCATGTAAACTCGGGTCAGCAACTGGTGCGACACATTGCCAAAGACATCAAAGTTCACCACCAGATTGTAAACCAGTCGTTCAAACAATGGGTAATCCAGCATAAAGACGGTCTTGGACAGATCCCCCACCGCCCCTTTCATCACCACCGCATTGTCATCGTGGCGAAGCACGGTCAGTGTGGCATTGGGATTAAAGCCCCCGCCGTCCCAGACATCTTTCAGCGCGTAACCGTCCGGACGAAGCTTTGCCATTTCATCCGTGCGAAGCTTGCGGTACTTTTCCCGATGGTCGACCAGCTTTTTATAAAACAGCGGTGTTTCTTTCACATCCACATCACTGCCCCACACGCCCGGCATCATCAGAAGATTCGCCGCTTTGTCGGCGTATTTTTCAGACAGCACCATGTTGTCCGACGAAGGATTCAGGAAGAATACATAGAACTGTTCCTGAATGGAGTTCACGGCCATGCTGCCGTTGCACACCGGGCCCTTGATGAAAGTACTTACCTGATACTGGGCATCGTCCAGCAGGAACTGATAACGGGCCTTCACGGGAATATCCTTGAAGGCCACAAACGGATTTTCCGCCACGCCGGGATCATAGCTTGGCAGAGCAGAAACTTTCCAGGCTTCGGCCAGGAAGAGTTCTTTGTAGCGGGCTAGCTTTGCCGGGCTCCATTGGTATGGGATGTGGGTCTTTTTCACGACCGTGCCCGGGAACTTTTTCAGGCAGTACCAGAACTTTGCTGTCCCGGGATTGTCATTGGGACGACGGGTGGCGATTTCTTGAACCCCCAGCGCGCAGGTCTGCTTGGAACGCACCAGTCTGAAAAATTCTTCAGACTTTTCCGGAAAATAAATATGCGCCAGGAAAAGATGTTCGTAAAGATAGCGACTGACCAGCTTCTGGCGAAGTGTTTCCTGATTCAGGAATTCCTCCCATTCACGCACCTGGCTTTGCAATTCAGCAGAAGGTGTATTCTGGCTTTTCAATTCTTCCGCATTCGGCCCCGGACTGCCCGCTTTCACCCAGCCCTTCAGGGTTGCAAGCTCAGCCGCGTTCAGGGCCGGGAAACCGTAAGGCATCCCCAGCTCTGGCGAGTTTTTAGCCAAAAGCTGATAGTCGGCCATGGTCTGTGCGCAGACTTGAGATTCAGATACCTGCTTGGTGACTTTTGCATTTTTCGCTGTGGCGCGTAGCTGGGTGATCTGGAAAAACAGGTTTTGGTCAGGATCTTTGCTGGTGCTGACCTCATAGAATCCGCGTTTACGCCACTCGTCCGCATGGGCATCAATCCAAATACGTGAGGGCTCGACACTTTTTAAACGAGTCCCGTCATAGACATTTAATTTGTTCGCGCCCCTCTGAAACCCCTCGAAATTCTGCAAATTCAGCTGGCAGGGAGCATTAAAACAGCTGTGGCAGGCCAGACAGCGATTGTCAAAAAGCGGTTGGATTTTGCGCGAATAGAGAGTTGCTTCAGCTATGGCGCCAGATGGCGCCTGCGCTCTGCCGGCCGGGGCCGAGGCACTGCCGGCTATGGCCGAAAAACAAATTACCAGCATCAGAATGAATTGCATAAAACGGGACTCCCTGTGTATTCTGCAAATATAAAACTCTTTCTTGATTAAAGGAAAGATAAAGACGAGGTCGCTTATGCAAAAAATTCCGTTCCAAACAGTGCAAAATTCCATCGATAAAATCTGCAGCATCACGGAAGAAAGCGACCTGGAAAAAGCGTCCCAGCACCTTTTTGAGGTTCAACCGGATCTGGCGGGCTTCTTTATGGAGTTCATTGAAGACATGAGCGAAGGCGCTCAGGATCTGGGCTTCATGATGGCATTGATTCTGAACCGTTCTTTTGAAGAACAATACAAAAATCTTCGCGCCATGAACGAAGATGAAGTTGTTGAGCGTTTTGAAAAGAACGAAGCTGAATTCGAAAAATATCTGCAAATCAACGATGACATGATCGCAGACCTTCAGGACAAAGCTGCTCAAGCAGGTCAGCCTGAAATTCTGAACTACATCATCGAAGAGCTGTTCATGTCCCCGGAACTGGAACCGGCTTTGGAAGCCAATGAGCAGGTTCACCTGTTTATCGTGTGCAAGTTCTTCGTGGACTGCCTGAATGATCTGGCGAATGAAACTGCGCCGGAAATGATCCGCCACTAAGGCTGTCATTGTCTTTGAATTCCCAAGGCGTCTCACTCTGAGACGCCTTTTTTTTGGCTTGCGGCTTGCATTCTTAAGCTGCATGAAGTTCCTCTTCCCGCTGCTATTTGTTTTCAGCTTGTGGAGCCTGCCTATTCAGGCTGGCGGTGCCCCTTTGTGCGCCGACGTATTCCAATTTCAGGCCTTCCAAAATCAGGCACCCGCAGAAGTCATCTGGGGCACCCTGCGAGCCGATTTCAAACACCACACCCGCTACACCGTGGACCTGAAACAAAGCACGCAAATCAAAAATCAGTGCAACCTTGGCACCTGTCACCTGCACTCGTGGATGTCACATCTGGAACGCGGCTACGAACAAAAAACCGGACAATCCCTGACCCTTTCAAACGAATACCTAAGTGCCCGCCACTGGCTGGAGCGCAGCCTGCTGCGCCTGGAAAAACCATCCAAAGAAGTCGAAGTCAAACTGGGAGCCGGCCCGTTGTTTTCGCGCGAAAGCATTCTGGAATACGGTCTTATACCGGAAGGCGCCTGGAAACCAAAATCCGATTTCATGCTAAACCCTCAGGCCAAGAAAATGTCTGAATTCATTGAAAACATTCTGGTGCGCACTCAGTGGCAGGCAGAAAAAACCGCCGAGGGTCCGGCCCGCGAAGCGGTTCTGGAACAAGGACGAAATCAAATCAAAGATCTATTCCGCCAAATGGTGGGCGAAGTGCCGGCTCAATTTGAATTCCAGGGACAGACATGGACACCGAAAGACTTTGCCAAAGCATATTTTGAATCCTTTGAAGGCCCGATGACCCAAATGGCGATTCACAATGATCGCAAGGCTGCGACCAAGTTTGAAAAAACACCTCAAGGACGCAAACTCATCACCTCGCTCGACAAGGTCGAAGATACCGCGCGCCGGATGCTGGATAAAGGCGAAGCCGTGTATCTGTCCTATGATCACCACGCTGAATACGTGGATGCTTCCAGCGGCATCATGTCCATTCGCGCCTTCCATATCCCCACCTATGCCCGTCCGGCCACGCGCCAGATGCGTGAGGCTTTTGACACAAACAGCGGTGGCCATGCCGTTCAGATCGTGGGCTATGAACTGGATCCGCGCACCGGGCGCGTGGTGAAATGGAAGATCCGCAACAGCTGGGGCACCAAAAAAGGTGATGAAGGCCATTATCACATGTACGACGATTACTTCCGCGCGTTTGCAAAATCCATCACGGTGCCCTCGGCATTCCTGCCATTCATTCCAATGTAATTTACCAAAGGCCTAACGGCAGTTTGATTTTCCGGCCCTTCAAGGTTGCGATGAAGGGATGCAGGAGGAATCATCATGTCGCCATCAACCGACCTGACCAAGACATTGTTAAGCACCCTTTTTATGGGACTGCTGGCGGTGATCTCGCTGTGGGTGCTGCTGCCTTTTTTACCAGCGATGATCTGGGCTGCGATGATCGTCATTGCCACCTGGTCCACAATGCTGAAACTGCAAACCCGATTCAACAACAAACGATTCCCGGCCGTGCTGACGATGGCGCTGCTGATGACCGCCATCGTGATCGTTCCTCTGGCGGCGGCCCTTTTCTCATTGCTCACCAACCGTCATGTGATTGTGTCAGGCCTGCAGGATCTGGCAAACACGCAGCTGCCTCCGGCTCCGGAATGGCTTGAAAAACTGCCCTTGGGTGGAGCCCGCCTTGCGGCCCGCTGGAATGAACTGGCGGCCACCGCCCCTCAAGAGCTGATCGAAAGAGCACGGCCCTATATTCATCAGGGTTTTGAATGGATTGTCGGCAGCGTTGGCAGTATCACCATGCTGGTGGTCCACTGCATTCTGACTATCATCGTCGCCTCAATATTTTATTCCAACGGAGAAAAGATCGCCCAATCCTGCCGTACATTCATACGCCGACTTGCCGGATTGCGCGGCGAAGAAGCCTTGAGGCTGGCCACCCAATCAGTGAAAGCCGTGGCCATGGGTATTATCGGCACCGCCCTGATTCAGACCGCCCTTGGTGGCCTGGGGGCATGGCTTGCCGGAGTTCCCAAGCCTGGACTGCTGACCGCCGTGATTCTGATTTTCTGTGTGATACAACTTGGGCCGTTGCTGCCTTTGCTGGGCGCAGTGGCGTGGCTTTATTCGCAAGATCACAACACCGCAGGAACAATTCTGCTGGGCTGGGCGGTGGCGGTGGGATTGATGGATGGTTTTGTCCGCCCGATTCTGATCAAACGCGGGGCTGACCTGCCGGCTGCGGTGATCACTGTGGGTGTGCTGGGTGGAATGATTTCTTTTGGTATCGTGGGCCTTTTCATTGGGCCCGTCATTCTGGCTGTCACCTTGCGTCTTTTAAGTGCGTGGATGACAGAAGAAACCGAACCCACTGTTTTCAAGCGAGTCATCGACAAACCTGTCGAATCACCACCGCCGCCGGAGATCAATCACTGATCTCCAACAGCGAGGCCTGTTCGGTTTACAGTCGAGCGGACATCTGAGAAGGCTTCACCCGCACGGTCATGCCCGCCATCCCCCGGCAGTGTTCGGCACACTTGCGGCAGATATCAGAGCATTTGATGACAATCGAGTCTTCCGGAAACTTTTCACACTCCAAAGCCGTGCGACTGCAGATCTGGAAGCACAGTTCCGCCGCTTGCGGGGCAAAATCAGCTTCCGCCATCTCCATCCGCGCGTGCAGATCACAGGTGTCTGCGCAAAGCTGCAACAACGACGTCAGTTCAGTTTGCGCAAAACGCATTCCCTGCTCTTGCACGTGATTGAGCGTCTCCAAACACACACGGTACGTTGTAAAGCAAAAGTTGATACACTTCGCCGTATCACTGTCCTGCAAAGGATTCATTCTCATAAAGCCCTCCTAGGCTCGTGGGTTCTTTTTGGATGAAGACACGTTCTGAGACTCACGGCTTTCGGATTCTTCCTCGCGGTGATCGGCAGAGTGATCCATCTGTTTGCTGCGACTGCGCTGGTGCTGAGCTTTTAAGGCCCCGTCGAAGCGCTTGCTTGTTTGACTAAAACCTTTGTTTTTATGATGACCAGACATGCTAGCCTCCTTGTTGCAAAAGGTCCTTTCTAGGATAGCAAAGTCATATGTCATGGGCGCAATTCATCCCGAAAATACCCGTAGAATTGATAAGAA
Source organism: Bdellovibrio bacteriovorus str. Tiberius (assembly GCF_000317895.1). Taxonomy (NCBI): domain Bacteria; kingdom Pseudomonadati; phylum Bdellovibrionota; class Bdellovibrionia; order Bdellovibrionales; family Pseudobdellovibrionaceae; genus Bdellovibrio; species Bdellovibrio bacteriovorus. The sequence goes on along the minus strand of NC_019567.1, from coordinate 1,739,649 downwards.
TCAGAACTCCCCATGCCAGCTGACATCATGAAAAAAGTGTACCCTTAAAGGACAAACCCATCTTTGTCCGGTTGCATGGTGGACAAAAATAACCTTGTCCAACAATCTTCCAATCCACGCTCAATTCCCGTTGAATCCTCGCGGAAACTGATGGAATCAAGACCCATCAAACAAACCAAAAGGAGAACTTATGAAAAACGTATTCGCAATGATCGCTCTGTTGATTTCCGCTTCTGCGGCATCTGCTCACACTGCTGACACTTCATGGGAAGTGCTGATGGCGGACACCAACCTGAAAATCGACGCTCCCGTCGTGTTCATGGGTCACGCTGTTGATTACACTTTCGTGTGCGCTGATGGCCAAATGCTAAGAACTAAAAAAGCAGTTGCTCAAAGAGAAACCATTTTCATTGGCAAAAACCGTTCTAAAGAAGTCATCACTGGCTACAAATACCTGTACACTCCAATCAAATACACTCGCACGGTTTCTGACTGCAAATACATCGGCAAAAACCGCGAAGTTTGCACAGACAAAGTTGTTTCCGGCACTTATCCACTGACTGTAAATGTGAAAGTTTCCAAAAAAATGAGCTCTCGCAATGACACCTACAAATTCTTGTTCAACAAGGCTTTGACAGTTCCTTCCTGCCACTAGTCTGCATTTTTCACCCGAGGCTTGCGCGACGAGCCTCGGGATTCACACAGGAGCCTTGCCAAACCTCCAAGGGGACACTACGCCATCAGAAAACAAGCGAGGTTGCGTATGCAGGACTCCACCACGATTCAGGAACAAGTCAGTCGGGATATTGGCCGGTTTTTGCAACGTCATAAAGACCCCCGCAAGGGACTGATGCAACTGTCTGCCAAGACCCGAATTCACACCAAAACTTTAAAGCGCCTGGTCCAAAAAGAACACAATCCCACCTATCAGACATTGTACAAGCTGTACTCCTGCCTGACCGGGACCGCGGACCTGGGACAGATGCTGAATTCGGCTCCGGCCTTGATTCAGGAAAAACTAAAACGCACCGATCCCCAGCTTAAGTCGTCTCCCCTGCACAGGTACAACGTCAATGTCGAGCAGGAGCTGATCAAAGACCCTTGCTTTGCCGAACTCTATGTTCTGGCGGACACACGTCCTTTTGATAGGGGATTCGTCAGAACCCGGTTCGGTGAATACGGAATGGAAATCCTGGAAAAAATGAAGCAGATGAACGTGCTACGCCAACTGGAAAACGGCCGGTACGCCCTGGGCACCAACCGTTCCACCTTTTCAGCAGAGGCCATCAAATCCGTGGGCCTGCGACTTACGGAAAAGTACTCAAAACCCGCACGCACCGACGAAAACTATGCCAACTATATGAACTTATTCTTTGAATCCATCAATGAAACCACCTATCGCAGGTGGCTGGACATCGATGTGCAGGCCTTTCAGGACAAAATGCGCCTGTTAGAAGACCCCTCGTCACGCGGCCCCTTGCCGATATTTATGTTCAATGTGATCGACACGCTTCAGGAGCCTACATGAGATACTTTATCAGTCTTATTCTAGTGATCATTCTGGCCGCTTCACAAGGCTTTGCCCGTGGAGGAGGCGCTGCCGGTGGTTCTGGGAATTCATCCCCAAAAAACGGCAGCAACAAATAACTAGAAGCCGGCTTTATTCAGATTCAGGAAATCGATGTCCGGCATCGGAGTGTCCAACAATAGATACTCAATCAGATCATCCATGGGGATCTCTGTGGTCACCGACAAGGACATCTTCTTGCTCAGATAGCTGCCCTGAAGGGTGTAAGATCCTTCAGCGACTTTTAGAACCTCGAGGTCAATCCAGTATCCGTTCATATAGCCTTTGAAGTGATAGCCCTTTTCTCGTGGCAGAATATACAGGTCGGCCAGGTCATTTTTAAAGAACCCTGTTGCCCGGCCCGGACGATTCACCGTCGGAACATCAAACCGCAAAGACGGACGATGATTTTTGTAAACACCTGAAAAACGAAGCGTGCCGTTGTTGGTGTGCTCGATGGAAACTTCAACTTTTTTACCATCCAGCTGGCCAAACAAACGAGTCAGACCTTCGGTGTAACGAATTTCCAGATTGGTTTTTTCATCCGCGCTGGTCACCTGGGATTCAATATTGGACCATTTGTCGACTTCAAGGTTTTTATACTGAGAACCGGATTGCATGTGCCAGCTTTGGTGGCGATCCTGTTGCGTGATCTGCCACTGAATGGCGTCCGCACCCCACGAGCCTTCGACATTCATTTGGGCCGCTCCGGCACCGAAAGAAAACAAAGTTACAGCCAACAATCCCAGAATATTTACCATGACGTACTCCTTCGAAAGGATTCGAGACTAGTGCAATTGCCGCCTTGGTCAACGCAAAGAACCCGAAACTTTTTCGAATGCAAAGCAATTGAAAAAGTGGAAATTAGCAGAACAAAACTTCACAGGATGCCGCCAGGCTCCACTTTGAAATGTCTGGACAAGATGCTTCTCTATCGCCCTTTCGGGGCAGACATTTTCACTCTGAAAAATCATTCTCATGTTTTCCAAATTTCACCTTTTGAGGTTCCCTCTTCTTACCCCCATCACAGGGCCGGGTTTCATTCTTAGGTTGGTAATTCGTCAAATAAATATTTAAAAATTTTAACTGCCAAACCGACAAGTTTCGCATGTTTAGAACTACTGCATTCACGTTGCCCGTTTTGTTGTTTTCGGTTTTGGCGCAGGCTGCTCCGAATACTTTGACCTATCAGGGTCGCATTCTTAAATCCGATGGAGCCCCGCTGGAATACAACAACGTCAGCTTCCTGTTTGAAATCAAATCCGAAGACGGCCTGTGCGTGTACTATCGCGAACAGAAAAACGGCGTGAACATGATGAACTCTAAAGGGGTCTTTGATGTGCCACTGGGAACTGGCACCAAGCTGTTCCCCACTTCCGGCAGCGTGGGCTTGAAAGAGGTCTTTGATAACTCCACCACTTTGGATTGCGCCGATGCTGGTAACAACGTGGCCAGCCAAAAAGGTCCTGTCGCGGACCAATCCCGCCGCCTGAGTGTGCAATTCCATGACGGCACCGGCTGGATGCAAATCAGTCCGGACAATGAAATCCGCTCTGTGCCTTATGCGCATTTTGCTTCGTCAGCTTTGAAACTGGGAAATTATTCGGCCACGGATTTTGTTCGTACCAATACACTTCCCGGGGCGGCTTGTACGGCAGGACAGGTGGTCTTCTTTGACGGCACGAACTTCACTTGTGTCACCGATGCCGGCGGAACTGGCGTGGTTTCAGATGTGCTTGCTGGTACCGGCGTTTCGGTCGTCGGGACCACCACAAAAACCGTGGCGGTGAACTATGGTACAACTGCGGGAACGGCGGCCCAGGGCAATGACTCGAGAATCACCGGTGCATTCCAAAGCAGTACTGCTTTGGGTGGGGATCTTTCCGGAACTCTTCCCAATCCCACTGTGGCGAAAGTTCAGGGCGTGGCTGTTGCCACGACGACTCCGCTAGATGGTCAGGTGTATCGATTTAATTCAGGCAGCCTTGAACCGGTTTATTTCGGCGTGGATGATTTGAAAACTTCCTCAGGCCTTACCCAGTTTGCAACGTCGTGCATGGCTTCTCAGACCCTGACCTGGTCAGCCGTTACCGATGCCTCTACCTGCTCTAACATTTCGGGTCTTGATGCCGCGGCAATCACTGGCGGAACGATTGATGCCGCTCGCCTGCCGGCCATGACGCCGACATTCCCGCTGCAAGGGACCAACGGCACGAATTCCGCCCCAACTTATTCTTTCTCGGGCGACAGCACGACTGGCATATACCGCCCCGGAGCAAGCCAGCTTGCATTCAGTGTTCTGGGAACTCAACGTCTGCGCATTACCGACGCTTCCTTCTATCTTGGCAACATGGGCTCTGCAGGAACAAACCCGGCTTCATTCAGTTTTGACTCTCGCTTCATTGGAAGTGGCGGAACTGTCGGCACGGGAAGATTCCTGGTAACGGCCAGTCATAAATTATCCTCTGCCGGCAGTCAGACCATGCCCGCCATTGGCGTCAGACACAACATTGACGGGACTAAGGCCACCAGCGGATCCATGGGTGGAATCAACTCGGAGGTCATAATCAGCAACTCTGGCGGGCTTTCAGCCACAGGATACGGCGTGCGCGGGGGAATTGCTTTAAGTACACCTGAAAGCACGCCCGCCGCCGCCATCACTGGACTGCAGACGGGCCTTTGGGGGCAAATCTCAGTTCGGGGTGTGGCAAGTCTTCCCGTTATGGAAAAGGTCAATGCGATCACTTCAGAATTCATGCTTCAAGGAACCGCTGCCGGAGGAACCTCTATCACCACGGCCCACGGGCTTGAGATGATTGCGGTCACGGCCACCAATGACTCGATCACCAACTACACCGGCATCATGATTCGCAACCCCACTGGTACGGGAACGATCACGAACAAGTGGGCTCTGTTAACAGAACCTGACTCGGGCTCGGTCGGCATTGGAGTTTTAAATCCAGCCTATATGTTGCATGTGAATGGAACTGCCGGGGGCACTTCCTGGGCCAATACTTCCGATCGTCGTTTCAAACGCAATATCGCAACCATTGATTCAAGCCTTGAAAAAGTGCTGCAACTGCGTGGTGTGACCTATGACTGGAGAACCGATGAGTTCCCGCAAAAGAATTTTGAAAAAGGTCCGCAAGTGGGTTTGATCGCACAAGAAGTTCAAACTGTGTTCCCGGATGTGGTCACGAAAGACAATGATGGGTTCCTGGCTGTTCAGTATGCCAACCTTGTGGCACCTTTGATTGAAGCTGTTAAAGAGTTCCACGCAAAATGGAATACTGAAAACGAAGCTTTGAAAGCAGAGAATGCAATTTTGAAGCAGCAGATTCAATCCCTGCAAAAGTGGGCTTGCCAGCAGGACTCAACGGCAGAATTCTGCCGCTAACCGAACATCCTCAACGCATTCCGCCGCCGTAGCGGAGGCGGAATGCGTCAGTCACATATGAAAGGACAAAGGGCCTGAGTTATCAAAAACCAATGATTGTTTATTATTCTTCGTTACAATATTTTCCACGGAGGATAAATGAAACACCTTATTGCAGCCCTTGTTCTTACCACTTCAGTCAATGCCCTTGCACAGGAAACACCGGCACAAGCTTCTGTATCCCAGGATTCCCATCAGGACCTGAGAAAGCGCACGCACGGTATGACCTGGGAAATGACCAGCTCTAATACAAAGCTTAAAAATAAAGATACCAACACGGAATCAGAAACCACATCTACAGAGTCCAAATTTGGATATCTGTACAACTTCGGCAGATTTGAATTGGGTGGCGCATTTACATCTTCTACTGACAAAAACGAAGATACAGGCGACAAAACGACCGCGGGTACCTTTGAGTTGATCGGTCATATTAACATTCTGAAGAATGAACCAGGCGAAGACCTGGTACCTTACGCGGCTCTCAGTCTTGGAAGCGTGGTTATGGAATCTGACACGCTGGATGCCAAAGGCAGCACGGCAAGTCTGGGTTTCGGTTTGAAGTGGTTCCCACTTTCCGAAATCTTTGCTTTGAAGGCGGAACTCGGCGCTGGATCCGCGTCTATTAAAGACGACAACACGGACATTGAGCTGGAAGTCAAAGCGACCTACTTCAACATCGGTTGGGCTTTTTACTTCTAATAATTTGAGATCTCGATCAAATTCATATCGGGACCACCAGAATTACCTGGCACATCCCTTAGAAAAGAAAAAAGCCACCTTTCGAGGTGGCTTTTTATTTATTTGAAAATCTGGCGGACTCTGCGGATGTCGAGGATCAGATCCTCTACCGCTTCATTGATGCCCTCAAGCTTGTGGTACACTTGAGTCATGTCCTTTTCTTTTCTGACGTGAGCTTTCAGCTCCTTCATTGCATTTCTTGCGCCCTCGATGGAGAAGCGGTCGCGATGCAAAAGCTTTCTGATCAGCAGCGCATTTTCCACGTCTTTACGAGTGTACATACGCTGGTTGTTAGAGGCTTTTTTCGGACGAAGAACTTCAAACTCTGTTTCCCAATAGCGCAAAACATATTGTTTGATGCCCAGGATTTCAGCCACGTCGCCGATTTTGAAACCCATTTTGTCCGGGATCGCATTGATTTCTTCCAAGAGTTTCTCATCACACAGCATCGCCGGGATGGAGATCGGAGTCGTCGCCGTCACCGGGACAGACGTCGCTTTTTCAGTCTCTTCGACAAAATCAATATGATGATCCCCTAGCGACAGCTCGGAGCTGTCAGCCTCAAGGGACGGATTACTCATTGTCGTCGTAGTCATCATCATCGTCCTCATCTTTTAAGTGAGCGTACTCTTCACCGTTCAACATCGCCTTCAAAACCTGAGACGGACGGAAAGTAAGAACACGGCGTGCAGAGATCTTGATCTGCTCACCCGTCTGCGGGTTGCGACCAATACGCTCGTTCTTGCCACGAACAACGAAATTACCGAAACCAGAAATCTTAACCTTTTCGCCATCTTGAAGAACAGTCTTCAAGGTGTCGAAAACAAGTTCCACCAATTCAGAAGCTTCTTTTTTGGAGAAACCGATCTTCTGATATACGTTCTCGACGATATCGGCCTTAGTCACAGTTGATTTACCTAAGTTCTGGCCTGCCATAATAGTCATTCACTCCATTAAAATTCTTCAAGTGCTACATAAAATCGTAACAACTAACTGAAAACAATCAAGAATTTATCTCACAGAAAGATCAAAATTCTTCTTTAAGCTTTCCAAAATCTTGGTTGTTGTCTCGTTAATCTGGGTTTCTTGCAGTGTGGCATTCTTATCCTGCAACCAAATACGGATCGCAACGGACTTCTTGCCCGCTTCCATCTTTTCGCCTTCATACAGGTCAAAGACGTCCACGTTCAGAAGCAACCCGGCGCCCGCCTTGCGGATGTCCTTCAGGACATCGCCGACTTTCAGGGTTTTCGGCATCACAAAGGCGAAGTCACGCTCCACAATCGGGAACTTGGACACGCTTTGGATACGGTAAGGACGAGGCTGACCTTTATAAAGCTGATCCAGATCCAATTCGGCCAAAGCCGCAGGAACACGAATCTTATTGTCTTCAAGAAGAAGCGGATGAAGTGTGCCGATGAAGCCCACTTTCTTACCTTCCACCAAAAGCTGCGCAAACTGCCCTTGATGCAGGAACTCTGGAACCTCGTTGGCACCTGTAGTGCCACCTTTACCGCTGTTCGCCGGAGTCACCCACGTGTAGGAAGAGATATTCAAAGACTTCAACAGAACTTCAACTGCCGCTTTAAGTTCATAAACAACCGGATAATCCAGGGATTTGTTCCAAAGGTTGCTTGCGCGACCCCAGATAGCCATCCCGGCACGACTGCCTTCCGCAAAACTGCCGTCATCCTTAACAAAGAACGTGCTGCCAATCTCAAACAGACGACCCTGCATGTTGCCAGCGTGGAAGTTGGTGTTCATGTTTTTGAACAGACCAAAGCTCAAGGAACTTCTCATCACATCCATTTCCTCATTCAGAGGATTCAGGATGCGGATCTCTTTTTCCGTGACCGTCAAACCAGCCGCTTTCATGGATTCCACGGAACCCAGGAACGCTTTTTGAGCTTTGGAACCAACAAAGGCAAAGTTCACCGCCTGCTGGAAGCCCTCACCACGCAAAAGTTCGCTGGTGATACGATTCAACATAAAGGCTTTGTCATGGAAACTTGGAGCCGCCGCCAAAGCAGGCAACGCCTCTGGAATATGCTCATACCCATTCAAGCGAGCGTATTCCTCGACCAGGTCCATGTCCTGCTCGATATCGAAACGGAATGTCGGAGGCAAGACTGTGAAAGTCTCGCCTTTTTTGTTGATCTCGCAACCCAGACGTTTCATGAAGTCGACGAATTTGTGTTCTTCAGCTTCATAACCCAAACGGTCTGAAACAGTTTTGATGGTGATATCCACCGGCGCTTTTTTCACCGGATTTGGATAGAAGTCATGATTATCTTCATAAGCTTCGCCACCGGCCACTTCCAAAATCAAAGCCGCGGCACGGTTCAAACCACGCAAAGTTCCATCCGGATCCACACCACGGGCAAAGCGGTAAGAGGAATCCGTGTCGATACCGTGCGAACGTGAAGTTTTACGCGCACTCATCGGCAGGAAGTATGCTGCTTCCAGGAACACTTCGGTCGTGGCATCAGAAACGCCGGAGTTTTTACCACCCACAACGCCCGCCAGACACACCGGATGATTCACATCACGAATGGTCAGCTCAGCACCGTTCAAGACTATTTCAGTTCCGTCCAAAGTGATGAATTTCTCGCCCGCGACAGCACGGTCCACGATGATTTTTTTGCCATTAATGAAAGCCGCATCAAAGGCGTGCAATGGCTGCCCCAGCTCCAACATCACATAGTTTGTCACGTCCACGATGTTGTTGATGGAATTCATGCCGACACTTTCAAGACGAGCTTTCAACCAGGCAGGACTTGGTCCCACTTTCACACCCTTCAAGAAACGACCCGCATAACGCGGGCACAGATCAAAGGCTTTAACGTCCAAAGCAATTTCAGACTTGGTGGATTTGCCGTTGGTTTTAAGCTCAGAGGAAGGCACTTTCAGTTCTTTGCCGAACAAAGTCGAAACTTCGCGCGCAAGACCAAAGTGAGACAGGCAATCCGCACGGTTCGCCGTCACTTTCAGCTCGAAAGTCACGTCGTCATAACCGCCGTATTCTGCATAGGCTTTACCCACCGGAGCATCCGCTGGCAAAATCGCGATGCCTTCAGATTCCGTCGCCAGGCCCAGCTCTTTCAAAGAGCACAGCATCCCCGCAGAATCCACACCGCGCACGGCAGATTTTTTAATCGCGAAGTTGCCTGGCAATACTGCCCCGGGCAACGCCACGATCACTCGGTCCCCCGCTTTGTGGTTTTGTGCGCCACACACGATCTGATGAACCACGCCCTCGCCGGTGGAAACACGGCACAAAGAAAGCTTGTCAGCATTCGGGTGTTTGTCTTTTTCAAGAATGTGACCAATCACCACGTGATTGAAATCTTTCGCGCGATTGGTGATTTCTTCAACCTCCAAACCGCCACGGGTCAAAGCTTCCGCCAGCACTTCCGGCTTTTGGAAGAATTCGGTCACATCAACATAATCATGGAGCCATTTTAAACTGATCTTCATTTTACAAACTGCCTTAAGAATCTTACGTCGTTTTCAGGGAACAAGCGGATGTCTTCAATGCCGTACTTGATGATGGCCATGCGCTCAACACCAAAGCCGAAGGCAAAGCCCTGCCATTTAGGATATTCAATTTTTGCGGCCTGGAACACCTTTGGGTTCACCAAACCGCAACCGCCGATTTCAATCCAGCCGCTTTGTTTGCACAAAGAACAGCCTTTGCCTTTACAGATCGGGCAAGAACAATCCACTTCCGCAGACGGTTCGGTGAACGGGAAATAGCTTGGACGGAAACGGGTTTTCAGACCCGGACCGAAGAACTCACGCACGAAGAAGCTGATGGTGCCCTTCAGGTCCGCCATGGAGATTTTCTCATCCACGCACAAAGCTTCAATCTGATGGAAGTTCGGCAAGTGAGAAATATCGCTGTCACAACGGAACACCGGACCCGTCCCGATCACACGCAATGGAAGCTCTTCATTTTCCAAAGAATGGATTTGAATCGGAGACGTGTGTGTTCTTAAAACGTGGGTTTTGTCGACGAAGAAGGTGTCGGCCATGTCACGCGCCGGGTGATCCGCCGGAATGTTCAGGGCTTCAAAGTTATAGTAGTCCTTCTCGATCATCGGACCCGTGCGGATGCTGTAACCCAAGCGGGACATCACGGTGAAGATCTCTTCCACCACGATATTCACCGGGTGCGCCGTCCCCTTTGGTTGGGAGAACGCCGGCAAAGTCATGTCGATTTCCTCAGCCGCCATTTTTGCAGAGATCTCTTTCTTTTTTAGAGCGTCTTCTGCTTCGGTGTAAGCGGCTTCCAGAAGCTGCTTCACTTCATTCACTTTTTTACCAAACAGAGGCTTTTCCTCTTTTGGCAAAGAAGCCATTTCTTTCATGATTTCAGTCAGGGACCCGCTTTTACCCAGGTACTGAACTTTCAGATCATAGAGGTCTTTGGAGCTGGGGGCCGCTTTAAAGGCCGCCAGGGCGTTATCTTTGATGGAATCAAGTTTGGTCGTCGACATAGGTTCTCAATATCCCTCTGGAGGCCCGTATTTTCAAGCATTTAGCTTTTACACACGGCGCAGAAAAGACTTGAGGTTTAAGGCCTTTGGACCTATGTTCCCCCGACTGCTATGGCCCATAAGAACAAGACTAACTACAGCCCGTATAAAGCCCGCCAAGAAGCCCGTCATGGGTCCAAAGGCGTTGCTGCACCTCCAGCGACCTCCAACATGGGCCGCCATAAGAAACCAGAGACGATCTATGACATTCATGAGGCCAATGACCGCCTTGCTGATGTCTTTCGCAATCACGGATTTGATCTGGTCAGCCACAGCCAAAGACAGCAACTGGCGCACTTTTACCGCCTTTTGATGCTGAATCAGGAAAAAGAGAACTTCACTCGCCTGCTGAAGCTGCGTGATGTGGCCATCAAGCACTTCATCGACAGCATCATCATCATGAAATACACTGACCTGCAGTTCCCATTGCTGGATGTCGGCACCGGACCTGGCTTTCCGGGGATTCCACTTAAAATCATGTACCCGGATCAACAGATCCTTTTGGGTGAAGGCGTTCAGCGCCGTGTAGAATTCCTAAAACATGTCCGCAGCGAGATGAACCTTCAAAACCTGGACATTCTGGGCCGCAACATCAACAAACATTGCGTCTATCCTGTTCGCGGCGCGATCACCCGCGCGGTTGAAGATATCGGCAACACCCTGGGGAACGTGATCAGCTGCCTTGAAATCGGTGGCCGCGTTTACTTCATGAAAGGCCCCGGCGTGGGACCTGAAATTGAAGCCGCCAAAAAAGACTGGGGCGAGTACTACAAACTGGTTCAGGATGTGGCGTATTCCCTGCCGCAAACGCCGCATGAACGCCGTTTGGTGGTTTATGAAAAAATCAAAAACATGCCTTTACCGGAAGAAGATGAAGGCGAAGAACTGTTGATGGACGAACTGTCCAACGAAGAAAAAAGACGCTGGGCTAAATACTGATGTCAAACTCCACCCAGAACACTTCATTGCAACTGGCACGTTTGCAGCACCGTAAAGGGGCGCTGCACGAGGCCCGTTTATTGAGTGAAGAAGCCATGGTGGAGGCTTCAGCCCGCGGACTTTCTCAAGACTGGATTGAATCTGCCCGTCTGTACTTCCAATGCTGTCATGAGCTGGAAGAGCTTTCTGATGCTCAATCCGTGATCGATCAGACTTTGACTTTAAGCCGCAACACTTCGGACGAGCGCCTTCAGGGCATGGCCGAAAATCTGATCGGTTCATGGCTTTTGGCCAACGGAAAAATGCAAGAGTCCGAAGACTACATCAACTCGGCCATCACCAAAGCCACTCAAGCTGGCGATCTGGATACCCTGGTGCGCGCCCTGTTCACCAATGCGATGACTCGCGCTTTTGAACCGGCCCAATTCGCACAAAGCCTGCTGCAGCTGAATAAGCTCGACACCATTCTGGCTGAAATGGATAACGCCGAAATGCAGCTGACGTCGCGCTTGTTGCGCACACACATCTTCACGCAAACCGGCAAGCTGGAAGCGGCGAATGATCTTTTGTGGGACTGCTATGAACAGGCCAAACTGCACGGCTTCCATCTGCTGATTTCGCGTATTCTGGCACAAATGGCCCATGTGAACCGAGAACTGGGTAACAAAGAAGCTTATCGCATCTACGCTGAACTGGCGTTGCGTGGAACGGACAAAACTCGCCTACCACGCGTTTATAAATTCATCCGTCAAATGTGCCCTGAAGATATTGTTCGCAATGCACCTCAGTTTGACTTCCAGATCGACGAGGCGGCGCGCAGTGTTCAGGAACGCAACAAGGGTCTGATTGACTTCCGCAATCAGCATATTCTTTTTGATCTGGCTTTGTTGTTCATCAAAAAGGCCGGCACCCGTTATTCCAAGGAAGATTTAATCGAGATCATCTGGCAGCAGGCTTACGACCCTGAACTGCATGACAATCTGATTTACGTATCGATCAAACGTCTGCGCGCTCTGCTTGAGCCGGACATGGAAAGCCCAAGATACATCCTGCGCGACCGCAAAGGTTATTACTTTAATCCGCAATCATCTGTGCACTTCAGACAATCGGAGGAAGCGACACTATGAAAACACTCCTGTTAGTACTTCTTGCTGTTTTCAGTATTTCAGCTCATGCCCGCGGCCCGGGTGGCGACCCCGTTATTCCATGGCCAACGGTTGTTTCACTGACGCCGGTCACTTGTGAACAGCTTCAGGGCGATTGGGTGGCTTACGATCACAATTCCATCTGGTTTGTGAATCTGGAGATGCGCGAAGGCGATGCTTTGTCCACATTGCGTATTAAATCCAATGCCCTGTTCACGCATAAAGCCACTGGCTGGCTGGAAGCTGACGGTCCGTTGTTCTATGGCAAGATCGCCATGGATCCGACCCACTTCTATGACGTGATTGTCTTTAGAGACATGGACGGCACGAAGATTCGCATCATCAAAGGTCCGTATAAATACTTCGACTTGAAACTTTACCGCCGCGAGTAGGATCAGACGTGATTGAAATCAGCTCTAAAACCAACGACCACTTCCGCCGCTGGAGCGATCTAAGCTCTGCGCGCGGAATCAAGAAGCATTCTGAATTTATTCTGATGGGCGAAAAGCTGATCGAAGAGTTCCTGGAAAACCCGAACTTCCGCATCAAGGGTGAAATCGTTCACGAGGACCTGAAGTCCGTGACGATGACTGCGCCAAAGCTGAAAGGCCAGCGCATCCCGGTTTTCAAACTGCCAAAAGCTCTATTCAACGAAATTGACATCGTGGGCACGCATTACAACCTATTGGTTCTGGAACCGAAAGAGATCGCTCCGCTGACTTCGGCTAAAGCCGAAGGCCTGGAAGTGATTTCCCCACTGGGAGATCCATCCAACCTGGGTGCCTTGGCGCGTTCCTCGTTGGCTTTTGGCGCGAGCAAAATGATTCTGACCGAAGAAAGCTGCTCGCCATACCACCCGAAAGCGATCAAGGCTTCCGCGGGGGCTTTGTTGAAACTGCCGTTGTTTAAGATCGGCAAATTTGCTGAGTTTGTTTCCAACAACGATCAGATCTATGCTTTGGACATGAAGGGCGAAAGTGTTGCGAACTTCAAGTGGCCAAAGAACGTGCGCATCGCTTTGGGCGAAGAGGGCCCGGGCTTTAGCGGGATTAAAAACCTGCAGCGTCTGTCGGTTTCCACTCAAAGCGTGGAATCCCTGAATGCCACGGTGGCTGGCAGCATCGCGCTGTACAGCTATTCTTGTCAGCACCGTTAATCCATCCAGTGGGCGCAGGTATGATCTGCGCCTGATCTTATTTGTTCATGTAGTGTTTGCGTTTTTCAGCAGACAGCTTTTCCAAAGAATAGCGCAACATCGTTCTGGGCATTTTGGCCGCATGTTGATCCAGAAACTTCAGCAGTTTTTCTTCGCTGACTTTTTTACCCATTTCCCGAAGCATCCAGCCCACCGCCTTGTGAATCAGGTCGTGTTCGTCTTTCAGCAGAAGCTTTGCAATCTTAAGTGTGTCGGTGGATTCGCCATTATAGATAAAACGAAAAGTCGCCAGCATGGCAATACGGCGCTGCCACAGATTCTTGGAAGTCGCGAGTTTCCTCAGAACCGAACGATCTCGATTTAGCAGGTATCCACCAATAATTGCAGGCGCTGAAGTGTCGACCAGGTCCCAGTTGTTCACGTGTTTTGAATTCTTGATATAAAGCTTAAAGATACGGGTTTGTTCTTTTTCAGAAGCCTCTTGAAACTGAGACACCAAAATCAGCAGAGCTATCAAACGCTCTTCGTGATTTGGCGACTTCATCAGACTATCAAGCTCTTTTAAACTAAGGGCGGAAGCATACTTTTTGGCGATCTTACGGCTTTGCGGAACGGTCAGGCCAAGAAAGACATCGCCCTCGGCATACTCGCCCTTTCCGGTTTTAAAGAATCTTTGCAAGACGACGGCGCGACTGGCGTCCGCCTGACTTTGAACATCTTTCTGCAATTGTGACAACGCTTGCGAAATGCCGGACTCTTTCTTCATGCTCGCCGCCTTAGAAGGATTGGTGATCTAATCCAATACTAACGCTTTGTAGCCAGAAAAAACAACCAGGCACCTTTTAACAAGGGATCAGGTGGGATTGGATTTCTGCCGGAGGCAGAGCGGTCCACAGGGACAAGACGTAGCCACCGCCGCCGGAACCGGTTGGTTTTACGGCCAGGGCTCCTTGGGATTTTAGCCACGCGATGTGTTTTGCGGGTTCACCTTCGTTCAGGTCCCATTTTTCAAAACAGTCACCTGCCAGGGTCAGGGCTTTGGCCAATACCGGCAAGCCGGTTTTTTCGTCCATCTTCAGGGCTGTTTCCAAAATACTGACGGCTTCAGCCATCTGCTGATCGATCTGCTCACCGACGGCTGGATTTTTTAAAAGCAGGTCCTTGACCTTATTCACCGCATCCACGGTGACACCGCGTTTGCCGGAATAAGAGATATACCAGTGCGGTTTCCACGCCGGGGTCAAAGGCTTCTTTTCACCATTGCGAACAAAGCGCAGACCTTCACCACTTAATGCCACGGCGATATCAACACCGCTGGATTCACCATGGAAAAGGTTTTCCAGATTGCGGGCGAATTCATAGTAGTCATCTTCAACAACGTACCCCAGATATCCCAACCAACGAGTCAGAGCCACACAAAGTGCGGCGGAAGCACCCATACCGGCGCCAACTGGAATCGAGGATTCAAGCAACAATGTGCCTTTTAAATCTGTGCGTTTGATGCCTTTAAGTTCGCAGGCCTTTTCAAGCACACCCCACACCAGCAGCTGCAATTCTTTGCCGTGATCACCGACCAGGCGAAGCTCCAAGGGCTGCTCACCACGGGAATAGCTTAGATCCAGATTGCGGGACTGGATGGGAAACACCACCGCAGGCACGCCACGCAAAACCGCGTGTTCACCGGCGATAATGCACTTACCAAAGGCTTTGCAGGTGAAATCAATGGACATTGTCTTTCACACCTTCAAAAGCCATGACCTTGAAGTCCTTTTCAAAATGCTCACGGTACTGCGCGAATTGTTTTTTCTGATCGTGACGGAACAACAAGTGCACGTTGGCACCGGCATCCATGGTCACCAACGGGCCATCTTGCCATTTGTTCCAAAACGCCTGGCAATCTTCCAGAACCTTTTTGGATCCATCGTTCATATAAGTGAAAGACGGCGTGCTGGTTTCAAACAGACGGTGCATGTCGATGAATTCATCCCAGACAATCTGGCGTGCGATATGCCAGTCGTTAAACTGCAACGCCATGCTCAGGTCTTTCAGGCGCAATTCCGCACGCTCGGGACGACCCGTGAAACGCGGGCTTGTGGTCACAAGCTTGTGGGCTTCAGAGCTTGAGACTTCTTTTTTGGAGTCTTCCACAATCACCACCATGTGGTGCAGGTTTTTGACTTCAAATGCCATCGGTTCTGCGTATTCATGCTGCCACAAAGCCCACGGAGTGAACAAAGAACGACAGGAAGAACCCGAACCTTGGCGGGACAATTCAGAAAGATATTTTTTATCTGTGCCCCACGGCTGTGGGTGGATCTGCTGGAACATTTCCGCTGCCGCCAAAGTCAAAGCGGCAAAACTTGAAGCCGAGCTTGCCAGACCGCAGTCCGACGGAAAATTGTTCGCGGATTCAATCAGAAAGTTCTGTTTTACGCCCCACTTGTCTTTCAGATTTTGCAGGTGCTTGATAAAGCGCTGCTGGCCTTTTTCAGACAGCTCGATTTTTTGCAGGTCTTCACGCACCAGCGGTTTCCATTGGTCTTCGCCCGCTTCGATTTCAGTCAAACGAACGTAGGTGCGCAGGTTTTCCAAAGTGTAGGACAATGAACCGTTGGTCGGTTTATTGCCGGTGCCCTCGATCTTACCCATGTACTTGATAAGAGCGATATTGGATGGAGCAGATACAGTCACTTGTTTCATAGGCTTCCTCGGACCTGAAGTCCTAGCGAGATTTTATCAGAGGAAGAAAGCACGGACAGGCCCTTGCTTTCACAGTAGTTTTTAATGCCGGCAGTTTCCCCTTTGGCCACAATGATCGCCATCACATCCACACCCAAAGCACCACAGCCTTTGGCCGCTTTTACGCCGGGAAGTTGCCTGATATCGGAAAGAAGCTTCAGGGTCGGCTCGCAGGTGAAATTCAGTTTCAAAAGTTCGTCGGCATAGGCTTTCACACCCCCGATGAACTGCTCACTGTCGACCTTGTTGAAGGCTTCACGAATTGTTCCCATGGCCCTTTCAAGCCCGTGGATCGGGAATACCGGCAGCGTGCGCAGGTGTTCATGCGTCGCAAGCTTATTCCCGGTATGCACCAGCAACAGCTCCAGATCATCAAAGGGCCAGCTGGCCACCGAGATCATCCCGCGGCGTTTTTCAAAGAAGGTCATGGATCCTTTAAGTTGTGCCACCAGGTCCGCGCCACTTGGTCGCTGGCCCTGCCCGTTCCACGCCACGTGATAGTACACTTCAAGCATGTGTTTGAAGTCGAGGTACTTTTCCATGTCCATTTGGTGAGCCTCTTTATAAAGCCACATCGCATAGACAGAAAGGAACTGCGCCGTCGAGGCACCAAAGCCGCCCTTGCCGGAATAAGCATCGCGGAATGTGATATCGAAATTTCTGAAATAGCCCCGGTGTTTGCTCATGAAAACACCGGCCGGGCTGTCCGGGTGAATCCCCAGAACATCACCCTTGCCCCGGGAAATCTCCGTTTCAAAGCAAGGTTGTGACAAGAAGAACAGCGTCGGCCCTTCCGCCAGAGCCAGGTATTCACCAGCTATAAATGTTTTTCCGGGAACGGAGAAGACCAAAGACAAGGTCCGCTCCTAGGAATGATGTTGGGTCGTGGACGCAGGGGTTTTCTGAGCCGCACGAAGTTCTTTCAGAACGTCGATGGCATTGCTCAAAGAGATGCGTTTGCGAATCGCCAGAATTTCTTCCAGCTTCTTTTGAACCATAGGAATTTCTTTTTCCTCGGCCCCCGCTCCCAAAGCCAGATTCTTTGTGTGAAGCTTCATGTGACCTTCGATGATACCCACCGTGGTCAAGGCCTTCAAAGCACCCAGATTCTGCACCAAGCCCACCGCCGCTACGATACGGGACAATTCGTTGGCAGATTTGGTGTCCAGCATTTTCATGGAAAGCATCGCTGTCGGATGCAAAGTCGTCACACCACCCACGGTGCCCACAACCAGCGGAGCTTCAAACACGCCCACCAGACTTTTGCCTTCACGGTACCAGCGAGTAATGGAACGATATTGACCATCACGGCAAGCATAAGCATGAATGCCCGCCTCGACTGCTCGCCAGTCGTTGCCCGTCGCGATCAAGATCGGATCAATGCCATTCAGAACACCTTTGTTATTGGTGGCTGCACGGTAAGGGTCCATTTGTGCAAACAAAGAAGCTTCTTCAATTTTTTCAGCCAATTCCGGATCAATGTCATCAATGCGCACAACGGCGCGAGTGACTTTGGAATCCACCAGATTGGACAGAATGCACATGGTGACTTTTTCACCCGTAAACTGTTCAATCGGCTCTTTCAGGTATTCACACACCTGATTGATGATGTTGGCACCCATGGCATCACACGGATCCATCAGGATGTGGATCACGGCCATATCTGTGCCGTCACCGCGAGGCACACGGCGCACTTGCAAGTCCCGCACTCCACCGCCACGACGAACCAGGCCGAAGGCCACTTCGCGGTTGGCCGCTTCGATCAGATAATTTTTCTGGGACAGAATTTGTTTTTCAAAATCCGCAAAGCTGCGGATTTTAGCCAATTGGATCTGACCGATGATTTCGTTACCAACAACTTCCGTTGTGATAGAGCCGGATTCACGGATCCATTTGGCCGTTTTAGAGCACGCCGCCACGATAGAGGTTTCCTCTACCGCCATAGGAACGACAAAGTCTTTGCCGTCCACGCGCATATTGGTCACCACGCCCAGCGGAAGCTGGAAGTAACCGATCACGTTTTCAATGAATTTTTCACCCAAAGAGGTGTCTTTCAACCCGCCCTTGGCAAGATAGTCAGCTTCGGCTTCGTTCAATGCACCGACTTCTTTAAGTGCTTTCAGACGCTCTTCACGAGACAATTTGGAGAAACCTTTAAAGATATCCTGAAGTTGTTTTGTCATTGAATCACCTTCTTGCTTTGGAGGTCTTTCAGATTGCGGCTGCCCGTGCAGAACATCGTTACTTTCAACTCTGTTTCCAGCTGGGTCAGAAGTTTCTCAAGAGCCTCATCGCCCTGAAGAGCCGCTTCCAGGAAAGGTTTTGCAACCCCCACCTTTGAAGCTCCCAACGCCATAAGTTTACCAATTTCCAATCCGTTTCTCACGCCGCCCGATGCCCAGAGCTGATACTCTACTCGGGCTTCGATGGCGTTCAGCATGCTTTGCTTCGTGCTGATGCCCCAGTTGGCGAAAGTTTGGGCTACGTGATAAAGCATGTCGGATTCTTCCGAACGATAGCCTTCCACACGGCCCCAGTGCGTCCCACCCTTGCCGCTGACATCCACTCCGTAAATACCGGTGCTGGAAAGACGCTTCAGAGTTTCGACAGAAAATCCACAGCCGGTTTCTTTTACGATGACCGGCACACCCGCCAGTTTCACCAGGTTTTCAATGGCGGACAGACCGTTTTTGAAATCGGTGGTGCCCTCGGGCTGCAAAGCCTCTTGCAAGGGATTTAGGTGAACGAACAAAGCCACGGCTTCCGTGGAATCAATCAGTCGGCGGATTTTATCAATCGGCGACTTGATGAGCTGAGCGATTCCAATATTGCCAAGCAAGCGGGCCTTCGGTGCTTGTTTGCGCACGCGGGCCCATTCTTCGGCAGCATTGGAATCTTCCAGTTCACGACGTTGAGACCCAACCCCCATCAGAATCTGACGACGGTCACTCAGACGCGCCAATGCCTCATTGATCTCGCGCCCCTTTTCGTGGCCCGCAGTCATTGAAGAGATAAAGATCGGAGAAGAAAGTGGGATGGACTCCCCGGAAAAAAAGAAAGAGGTCGAAATATCGACCTCTTTAAAGTTCAGATCAGGCAAAGCCTCATGAATCAAAGTGATCGAGTCCAATCCGTTTTGTCCATCGGTCTGGGACCTAGGATCCAGCGCAATCCTGATATGATCGCGCTTTCTTTTTTCAAACTGACTATTGGACTCGTCCATGGGGCTAAGGCTCCTTTAACAGAGCTTTGCTGTACTTTTTAGCTTTGGCTTATGCCAAAGCGTGTTTGCAAAGTGCAGTGAATGCTGCTGCGTCGTTGATAGCAAGGTCAGCCAAGATTTTACGGTCAACTTGGATGCCAGCTTTAATCAAGCCACCGATCAAACGAGAGTATGTAGTCCCGTTCAAACGAGCTGCTGCATTGATACGCTGATTCCACAAAGTGCGGAAGTTACGTTTGTTAACTTTGCGATCGCGGTAAGCGAAAGCCATACCACGGTCATTTTTCTCTACCGCGTGGATGTACGCGCGAGAACCCGCAGAGTAGTAACCTTTTGCTCTTTTAAGAACTTTTTTGTGACGAGCACGATTTGTTTTACCAGATTTTACACGAGCCATTTTGAACCTCTATTACGCCACGGACTTAGCCGGGCACCGAAAGACATTAATTTTAAAATTTAAAAAACTAGAATACCAAACAACGACGAACTTGAAGCATGTTCGCGTCTTCAACGTATGATGTTTTGCCTAGTTGTCTTTTCGTCTTAGAGCTCATGTGAGAGTTCAAGTGACGCATGCGAGTGCTTTTTTTCTTAACTTTACCGCTTGAAAGAACTTTCAAACGCTTCTTAGCGCCAGAGTGAGTGCGCATTTTCATATTAGATACCTTCCACCGATAAGGCGTTCTTCCCGAAAGGGAGGACTCTTAACCATTGCCTTAGACAGTCGTAAATACGGACTGTCTGTTTTAGGGTGAAAGGTGTGGGAAATCAAGCTTTTTGAGGACTTAGTGGTTTTGAGGTCATTTGAGAGTATTTCTCATTTTAGGCCGGAAAATCCGCGGTCATTGCTGTATCTTAATTGCCCCCGGAAAAGCCCCTATTTCCGCGGGGACCCGGTGGAAAGGCTGGTGTTTCCAGCAGTTTATTGAACATTTTCCCCCAACTTGGGGATTCAGTTCCGCTCACAGAAACCCGAAGAAATTTACATGAATTGTACGTTTCTTAACACCACCGATCTGATCCACCGGGCCCAAAGGCTTCTTTTGGCCTTTTCCCTCATGGTATTGACCGGATGTTCACTGGAACTGCAAATCGCGGCTGAAAACTCCACGCCCACCACCCTGAAATGGAACAGCGATTCCCTGGGCCAGCAGGGCCTGCTTAAGGCCGAGTGGAACCTTCCTGAAAAAGCCGACATCAAAGAACAACAGGTGCTTTATTTCCGCGGCGACTCTTGCGCCACCCCGATCCTTCCGGTCGCCAACGTCGGTCCTGCTGAAACATCTCACCTGCCGACCTTCACTCCGGAAGATGGCGTCGAGTACACGTTCAAGGTCTTCGTTCTTTCCAAAGACGGCAGTGTGGCTTCTTCTTCCTGTTCGAATCCAATCACTTACTTTGGCGCGTTTTCCATCGAAAGTCTTTCCCAGTCCATCATCAACGAAGGCAACGTGGCCACAGCGCCTTTCAAGGGCACCTGTCTGCTGGGATCCTCGATCGAGTTTTCCGCCGCAGCCTCCACTCTGCTGACCTTTACCTGCAGTGACCGTCAGTGGACACAAAATCTGGATTTCAGCTCTTTGCCAAACCTGTACAGCGGTGACTTGATCGCCACCGTCACAGCCCCAGGCGGCACACCGAAGGAATACCGTCTGGCTATCACCAAAGACGTGGTGCCGCCGACAATCACCCTGAATGCTTTGACTACGATCACATCTGTGAATCAAAATTCTTACACAGTCAGCGGCACTTGTTCTGAAACGGGCCGCAATGTTTCCGTGACCGCGGGATCCGTGAGCGCCGAAGTCCTCTGTTCTGGCGGAACCTATTCAACGTCTGTGAACCTGAGCTCGTTGTCAGGCACTTCGGTTGCGGTATCAGCAACCCATACCGACCCGGCCGGGAACACCCGCACAGCCACATCCACCGTCAACCGCGATGTCACAGCACCCACGGTGAATTCTTTGGCTCTGAATAATGGTGATGCCGCAACAAATTCTCTGAGTGCAACTTTGAACAGTTCCGTCACTGATGCCGCAGAAATGTATCTGAGCTCGGTGGCTGCCTGTACGGGGGGCAGCTGGGTCGCTTACAATGCTGCAGCCCCGTGGACTCTGACCAACAGCAATGCCACGAACACCGTTTATGCGAAATTCCGCGACAGCTTGGGTAACGAATCCCCGTGTGTCAGCGATGATATTCTTCATGACAACGTCGTTCCAACCCTGGCATTCACGCTTCCGGTTGCTGGCACCATCGTCAATTCCGCCAATGTGACCGCGTTCACTGTCAGTGGCACCTGTTCTGAAAACAACCGTTCTGTGAACTTTTCCGGTCCTGGTGGCTTCACCGGGACCACAATCTGTGCGGGTTCTGCCTTTTCAGCGATCCTGGATCTAAGCGATATTCCTCAAGGAACCTTCCAGCTGACGGCTTCCTTGAATGACGTTGCTGGAAACTCCAACACGGCAAATTCCCCGACCTATAATAAAGACACACAGGCTCCAACAGGAACCCTGAGCATTAATTCCGGTGCAGCAACAACGAATGACCTTGCTGTTTCCCTGGGACTGACAAGTACCGATGCGGCGGAGATGTATATCACCAACTCCGCTGGATGCGCCACAGGCGGCACCTGGGAAGCTTTTGCCACAGGAAAATCCTGGACGCTGCCAACGGCGGATGCCCTGAACACTGTTTACGTTAAGTTCAGAGATGCCGCAGGCAACTCTTCTGTTTGTTATGATGACGGTATCACTCACAACAGCACGGTGCCGTCACTGTCTCTGGCCTCCCCGGCTGATGGCAGCTTTGTGAATCTTGCCAATGTTTCTGCGTTTGTGATTTCCGGCGCCTGCTCTGAAGACGGCCGCCCCGTTGAAATTTCTGTGACCGGTCAGTCCGCCACAACAGCAACGTGTTCCAGTGGCGCATGGACTAAAACTCTGGATCTGAGCACTTCAGCCCAAGGGGATCTGACGTTCACTCTGAATCACTCACGCGCCAGCGGCGCGGTGGCCCCTACGGTCACGAAAGTCTTTGCAAAAGACACGGTGGTTCCGACAGTAAACAGCTTTGTTATCAACAACAATGATGCCTACGCCACAAGCCTTAGCGCCACATTGGCAAGCACCACCACTGACGGCGTTCAGATGTATGTTACCAACACGGCCCTTTGCCTGAATGGTGGTTCGTGGGAAACCTATAACGCCAGCAAGTCCTGGACCCTGCCGACAGCCGACAATACCAATACGATTTATTTCAAAGTCCGCGATGTGGCAGGGAATGAATCTGACTGTGCGTTTGATTCCATCATTCATGATTCCGTTGCTCCGACCGTCACACTGACTTCTCCGTTGGCGGGGACCTTTATCAATTCTTTGAATCAAACAGCCTTTAACCTTTCTGGCGCCTGCTCTGAAAACGGCCGTTTGGTCAACCTGACCGTCACGGGTCATGCCGGAGTGACCGGATCTGCAACCTGCACCACGGGTTCGTGGACAGCTTCTTTGGACTTCAGTTCCCTGGCAGATACTTCGGGCACTCCATTCACGGTGGTGGCTTCTCACAGCCGCGCCAGTGGAAACAATGCCACGGGCTCATCAACTTATCCGAAAGACACTCAGTCCCCGGCAGCTGCAACCATCACCGGTGCTCCGACTGGAACCAACACCACCGGCACACTGAATATTACTGTTGGCGGTACGGACATCACTCACTATCGTTACTTCCTGGTTGTTCCGGGCGGCACTGAGGTCTGCACCAACAGTGCGGCTTACACCGGAAGCGATATCGCTGTGGCCACAAAAATCACCGACACCCTGGCGGCGCAAGGGGCTTACAAGCTCTGTGTCTTTGGCCGCGACACCGCAGGCAACTGGTCCACGGCGACATCCCAGGCGACTTGGACAAGGGATTCTCAAGGCCCGGTTATTCTGACTGTGGATGCCACCACCGCTGATGGTGTGTACGGCCCAGGTCAGTCCGTGCAGGTTCGTGTGACATTTGATGAAAATGTGACGGTCACAGGCACCCCGCAACTGACACTTGAAACCGGCACGACAGACCGAGTGGTCAACTATACCAGTGGTTCAGGCACAACCCAGCTTCTATTCAACTATGTCGTTCAAACCGGTGATGAAAACCCGGATCTGGATTACACCAGCACGACCGCCCTTGCCTTCAACGGCGGAACAATGAGGGATGCACTTAGCAATAACGCCACCCTGACACTTCCGGCGCCGGGAACTGCAAATTCATTGGCAGGAATCAAAAACATCGCAATTGAAGCGTATTCAAGCCCTCTGGCCAAAGCCATTCTAAGCAACACACCAATGGGAGCTGACTCCAGCGACACACTTAACATCACCGTGTCCGGTTTGGATGTCGTTTCTTATAAATACAAACTGGGCCTGGCGGCATCTGTCGACTGCTCCACTTATACGGACTATTCAGCTGAAATTCCGGTGGCGACCCCGATTACGGACACCATCAGTGCACATCCAAAATATTCGTTCCTGAAAATCTGCGTTCTGGGTAAAGACAGCGCCGGAAACTGGCAAAAGGCTTTCGCCGTCACACAGGCGCAATGGCACTATGTGGAAAACCTGCCATCCTTCAATCTGTGCGGAACCGTCAAGTCCACCACCGCTCCTAAAGGGCGTCTGTATGATTCCGGCGGACCTGCCGCGAACTACAGCGACAACGAAACTATTGCCAACTGTTATTTCTCGATCACCACGGGTGCCGCGATTTCAGCATCGGTCAGCTATGAAACAGAAAATAACATCTCTTATGACTTCTTAAGACTGCGCGAAACCGGAGCTGCCGGCACCGTCCTTTTAGGACCAGTCGCAGGCACCGCCCTTCACACGGCCGTCAACTCAACTTCAGGTACACTGTATACCGAATTCAAAAGTGACGGTTCCGTCACCGGAGCCGGCGTAGCCCTGATGTGGGGTGGAGCCCCGAATCTGTCTCCGATTCTGACTTTGACCAATGTCACCAATGCCACCGTCAACACCGTTTATACCCGCACCTCTGTCGTCAATGGTCTTTCAACGGCAACAGTCTTCTCGGTTTCGGGCTATGACGCTGAAATTCGCAATATCACGACGGCTTCCGCTTTCGGAAGCTCGGCCTTTGTAAATCCTGGAGACGGGATTGAAGTCCGCATGACTTCGCCAAATGCAACAGACCAATACCGACTGGCCCATGTTCGCGCCGGTGATGCCAGCTATTACTGGATGGTGGCGACTCCACTGCTGCCAACAACTGTGACTCATGTCACTGCCACAAATCCTGACGGCACTTACAAGCCGGGCGACAACATCGACATTCAGGTTGTCTTCACAAAACCAGTCACTATTCTGGGTACGAACCCGATCATGACCCTGGCCGCCGGTTCCGGCGTGACTGCGACCTACCTTAGCGGCAGTGGGTCTACAGAACTGACATTCCGTTACACCGTGGCCTATGAACAAAGCGCTGCGGATCTGGACTATTCTTCGACAGCACTAACCAACGCCACTTCCATCAAAGATGCCATGGGCAGCAATGCGACAGCCACACTGCCGGCTATTGGATCGGCAAATTCCCTGGCGGGACGAAAAAATCTGGTCATCGAGGGTTACCCGTTTGTTGTCGCCAGCGCCAGCAATGTGCCGGCTTCGAATAACGGCACCAACACCCTGGACGCCACTGTGGGCGGGACTAATGTTGTCGCTTACAAATACAAGCTGGGAACATCCGCAACGACGGACTGTACAGTTACAGCTGGATACGGATCTGAAACATCCATTTCAACCCATATCAGCGCCGACCTCACCGGGTTTGCAAGTGAAAGGCTGAAACTTTGTATCCTGGGTAAACACACCAATGGAACCTGGCAGGCCATCTGGCATCCGACTGAATATCAGTGGGACCGCTATAACGTGCAAAACTTCTCGTCCATGTGTTCTGCGACGGCATCGACAGCCACCACGGGCTTCATTTATGATTCCGGCGGAGCCAACGGCCAGTATCAGAACAACGAAACCTGTTTCTTTGAGATCAACACCGGTGCTCCGATCACTCTGACCTTCATGTCTTTCAATACGGAAGCCAGCTGGGACAAAGTGACTGTCTTTGACGGGACCACCTCCGGGACGATCCTGCTAAATCAGGTCAGTGGCACGACTGTTCCGGCAGCCCAAACCGCGAACTCTGGAAAAATGACGGTCAAGTTCACCAGTGACACCAGTGCTGTGCGCGACGGCTGGGTTGCTTACTGGGGAAATCCCGGACCGATCCTGACGACCCCACCGACTTTTGCGAAAATTCATAATGCGCCTTTGAGCACACGTTACACGACATCCAATACGACTATCGGCACTCTCAATCAGACTTCGATCGCCACTGTTTCGGGGGCTGATGCCCAGATTCGCAATATCACCACCGGAAGCTACTGGGGTGGGTCCGTTGCTGTTTCTGCCGGTCAAGTCATCCAGGTGCGCATGACGTCCCCGGCCGCCAACGCACAAACTAACACCGCCACAGTCACCATCGGTAATGCGGTCAGCACCTGGGAAATCAGCACGCCTTATCCACCACCGACTCCAACCCTGACCGGGTATCCGGTTGGCGTTTCAACAACGTCGGTCTTAAATGTGACGGTCTCGGGCTTCCGTGTGACTCAGTACAAAAAGGCTGTTATCACCTCCGGAACTTGCGCCACGGCCACTTACTCGGCCGCTTACAATGTGTCGTCAACCATCGTCGACAATATTTCTGCATTGCCAAATGGGCCGGTGACTTTGTGTGTGCTCGGTGGTGACGCCACGAGCGTATTCCAGGCGGCGGCCGATGCGGTTTCTGTCAGCTGGACGAAGGATTCTGTTTCCGCGGTGAACATCACCAGCACCAGAATGAACCGCGTTCAAGAGGGTTCTGGATCGCAAACTATCAACGTCAGCCTGACTCCAGCGAAAAGTTATGATGTGACTGCCTATTACCAAGTCACCGGTGATGCCGTAAATCCGGACCACCATAATCTGAGCTCTGGCTTTATCACCATCCCAGCGGGGTCCACAACGGGCACCATCACAGTGAACTTCCCGAATAACAGTTTGGTTGAGGGTGAAAAACTGCTGAATGTGCATTTCACTCACACCGACTCGCCACTGGCAACAATGGGCGACAACTATCAGGCCCAATATTTCATTGCTGATGATGAAAAGAACCTGAAGGCCTCCCAGCTTTCCATATCCCGGGCCCACCAGTGCGCAATCATGGAAGACTCTTCCCTGCGCTGCTGGGGTACGAACATGTACCGCCAGATTGATGGCACCGTGAGCGACTTTAAAGCCTCTCCGTTCGTCATCACCATCGCGGGCGTGACTGGTTACAGAAGTGTTTCCACAGGTGAATACCACACCTGTACGGTCACTTTGGACAACCGCCTGTTCTGCTGGGGTGACAGCAGTGACGGCCAGGCGGGCGGCGGCACCACGGGAAATCAATGGTCGCCACTGCACGTGGACAACGCGACGACTTATCTTTCAGTTTCTTCCGGTGATTACCACTCTTGCGCTATTACTACGGCCAACAAGCTGAAGTGCTGGGGTAAAAATGATTATGGCCAGCTGGGACTGAATGATACCACCAGACGCACGTCGCCTACGGACGTGGATAATACCAACTCTTACAAGTATGTGCATGCGGGCTCCCGTTCCACCTGCGCTATTCGCAGTGACGACAAACTGTTCTGCTGGGGCTATAATGGCAACTATCAATTGGGCGACGGATCTGCCACAACCAAAGGCGTTCCGACGGCAATTGATGCGACCGAGTCCTACAAGTTCGCAGTTGTCGGTTCAAAACATGGATGCGGCATCACCCTGACTAACAATCTGAAATGCTGGGGTACGAACAACTATGGTCAGGTCGGCGATAGCAGTATCACCACCCGCTCTCTGCCGGTTGCCGTGTCGGGCGCCGAGACTTACAAAACTGTTTCCGTGAATGACGACGGCACCGTTGCATCCGCTCGTGGCTTCACCTGTGCGATCACCTCCAATGATATTTTGCAGTGCTGGGGTGTGAATTCCTTGATTCAACTGGGTAACGGAACTTCCAATCAGCAGTTGGTCCCTGCGACATCAGATGCGGGAACAACCTATGCCGCCGTTCAAACCACTGCGACCCGTGCCTGCGGCATCACGCTGACTGGCGCTTTGAAATGCTGGGGTAACCTGCTGGGCGACAACTCGCCACAAAATGCTTACAGCTATGGCAGTGGTAACGCCCGTCATCTCTATGCAGAGAAAATGACCAAAGCATCCGAATGGAACTTTGATACACTTTCCGTATTTGGCGAAGATGGAATTGACGATCATTACTCAGGAACTTGTGGATTATCTTCCAACAAACTTTATTGCTGGGGTTCCATGAAAGCGACCGAGGGACCGTTTGGTGACGGTTCACAAGCGGATGCGCGACGTCCAGCACCGGTGATGATTGATCCGAGCACCAATTACAGCTACATCCATTCCCGCCGCAGTCGAGATTTCTGTGCCATCACCAGCACAGGGCAGATGAAGTGCTGGGGCATCAACAGCGTTGGCGAACTGGGTGAAGCCGGGGCCGTCGGAACGACTGTTTATTCCCCGACGGTGGCCGATTCCACCACCACTTACACAAAAGTTGTTTCGTATTATAACGCCACTTGCGGTATCACCACCACGGGTGTCTTAAAATGCGCCGGCAACAATGACAACGGCAGACTGGGGCTGGGAGACACAACCGCCCGCACAGCTTTCACCGTTGTCGACAGTGGCGTCAGCTACGCCGACATCGAAATGGGTATGTCCCACACCTGCGGTCGCACCACAGCCGGCGTTGTGAAATGCTGGGGTAATAACTCTCAAGGCCAGATCGCCAAATCCAGCGGTACTTCCTCGTATTACCTTCCGGATGTGGTTGATTCCGGGGTTTCTTATACCAAGGTTTCAACGGGTCCATACAACACCTGCGGAATCACTGCCGCGAACAAACTGAAATGCTGGGGAAGCAATTTCAACGGACTTCTGGGGGATAGTACTGCCATCAATCGCTACACTCCGACTGCGATTGATTCTTCCGCTGATTATTCTGATATTTCCATGGCGGCGGGTCACACTTGCGGCATCACAGCCAGCCAAATCAAGTGCTGGGGTAATGCGACCTATTCCGGCTTGTCTGCACCTCACTATACGGGAAGCCACTCTGTCTTTATGATTCCAATAGCTGTGGATGGAGCCAACACGTACACCAAGGTATGGGCGGCCAATTCTTCAACATGCGCTCTGGCCACTTCTGGCGAAGTGCGCTGCGTAGGACGAGCTTACGGCGGAAACTTCGGTTATGCGGATTCTGCTGTCTTGATGAATATTGGCGGCGGGATCACCAAATCAGTGCATCACCCCACGTATATCCACAAGTGGCAAGGCTATTGACCTGACCTGTGAACGTGGCAGAATTTCATGCATGATCAATCATGAAGTTCTGCCCAACTATCGTTCTTATGAGACCCCGCAATTCAAAATCGAGACCCTGAAAATCGAAAGTTCGATTTTGAAGTCAAACCCCCTGCAGGATCCAGCCACCCGCTTCAACCCGGTGCTGGTCCCCCATGTGCCAGGCCCGTGGCCCGTGGTGGTGGTTTTAAGTGGCTTTACCAGCAACGCCCCTTTTAACTTCAATGGCAAATTCAACGAAAAGAACCCGGTGCAGATTATCAATGAAGCTGCAGCCCGCGGTGAAGCGCCCCAGGCACTGTATGTCTTTGTCGATGCCCTGACCACTTGGGGTGGGTCCCAGTTCATCAATTCCAGTGCGGTGGGAAACTATGAAGATTATATTATGCAGGAGCTGATCCCGGCGGTGAAAAAGCACTTCACAGCTTCTGACAAAAAGTCTGACTGGTGTGTGACCGGCGGATCCAGCGGCGGCTATGGTGCGCTTCACCTGGGATCAAAATACCCTGAGGTATTTGGTGTCATTGCCGCGATTGCCCCGGACTCGTTCTTTGAAGCCAGCCTGCTTTCTGAATTCTACCAAACCGCGCCTCTGTGGGAAAAATATCAGTCAGGACTCAAAGCCCTGGAAGAACTGCGCAATGGCAGACTGACGAAGATGCGCAACTGGCACACGCTTTTAAATGCTTTCGGCATGGCCGCTTGCTATGCGCCGAAGGGCGAACATGGTGACTTCCACTTCCCTCTTGAAAAAGACGGCACGAAAAATCTGACCGTGTGGGAAACGATTCTGGAAAAAGATCCGCTGCACTTTCTGCCAAAACGTGTGCAGAGTCTGAAGGACAAACAGATCTATCTGGATGTTGGCAACAAGGACAATTTCCATCTGCAGTACGGATGCCGCCAGATTTCGGCGATATTCAAAAAGAACGGGATCAACCACGACTATGTTGAATTCGACGGAACTCATTTCGACATCGGCGAGCGCCGTGCGGAAGTCTGGCGTTGGCTGACGACGCTGTGGCGTCGCTAAGTCGCTAATCAGACTTCCAACAGCAATGTCACCGGGCCGTCATTCAGAAGACTGACCTTCATGTCGGCCCCAAATACCCCGCCGAATGTTTTCACACCCTGGGATTCACTGATGGCCATAGCTTTTTCATAAAGCTCTTTCGCACGGTCCGGCGCTTCGGCGCCAATGAAGCTGGGACGATGGCCCTTGGAGGCATCCCCCAGCAGTGTGAACTGAGACACGATCAGATGCTCCCCGCCCACGTCTTTCAGGGACAGATTCATCTTGCCGGTTTCATCCGGGAATATTCTTAAAGCAAGGATCTTGGTTATCAGTTTTTGCAGCTGTTCTTCACTGTCGCCTTTGGCAACCCCCAGCAGCGTCAGATAGCCCTTTTCGATAGAGGAAATAAGCTTTCCATCGACTACGACAGAGGCATTTTGAACTCGTTGCACGACTGCTTTCATGGGGGCTCCTGTTGATTGCTTAAAAAACAAAACCCACATTTTCATGTGGGTTCGTTTGAAAAAATCTGTTCAGATTTTTACTCTTCGTCGTCGCCTTCGACTTCTTCCAGCTCAGCAAGCTCTTTGGTGTCTTGCTTGGACTTGTTCGGGTGAAGCTTCTGGTATTCTTTGATCTTGAGTGGGTCTGGACCCAGCATCAGGAACATGTTCTTACCTTCCATCTTCGGCTGGGATTCAACCAGCGCCAGGTCATCAACGAAAGCGATACATTTCTTCATCACTTCCATACCCAACTCCTGGTGGGCCATCTCACGACCCATGAAACGCAAAGACACTTTCACTTTGTCGCCTTCCAGAAGGAAGCGGCGGGCGTGATTCATCTTGGTTTCAAAGTCATGCTGATCCGTACGAGGACGCATCTGGATTTCTTTGATTGTTACAACAGTCTGTTTTTTACGAGCCGCAGTGGCTTTTTTCTTGTTCTCGTACTTCCACTTGCCGTAATCCATGATTTTACAAGTAGGAGGAGTTGCTGTTGGAGCAATCTCAAGAAGATCGAGGCCTCTATCTTCAGCAATACGTAACGCCTCAGGAACTGTCATCACGCCAAGCATGTTACCTTCATCATCGATAACACGAATCTGTTGAGCGCGAATCTCGCGGTTGACTCTCAATGAGTCTTTAGAGTCTTTCTTGTTGCGATCGAAGCGACCGCCACCTCTAAAATTACCTTCAAACTTGCTAATGGCAAACCTCCGGGGTTTAGTTAAATCCTAGCGTCACGTAAGTGCGACGGCTAGTTTGTCGTTGCAGACTTCGCAAGAGAGCTCTGCAAACTTCTTGTTTTAATATCAGTCGTGATCAAATTCATCACCTGATCCACAGTCAGACCTTTATGTTCTGAACCGTCTCTCAGACGCAATGAAACCGTTCTGGATTCAGCCTCTTTATCCCCCACAATAATCATGTATGGGATTTTTTGCAGCTGAGCCTCGCGGATTTTATAATTCAACTTCTCGTTACGGCGGTCAAACTCAACGCGAACACTGTGTCCTTTCAAAGAGTTTTGCAGCTCTTCGCAGAAACCGTTCACGCGGTCCGTAACGTTCAGGATCGCCACCTGCACTGGCATCATCCACGGTGGCAAATGACCTGCCGTGTGCTCAAGGTAAACGCCGATAAAGCGTTCCAAAGAGCCCAGAATCGCACGGTGAAGCATCACTGGACGGTGCTCCTTGTTGTCTTCGCCCGTGTATTTCAAATCAAACGCCTGCGGAAGATTTGGATCCACTTGAAGTGTACCCAACTGCCAAGGACGATTCAATGCATCGACGAACATGATATCCAACTTAGGTCCATAGAAGGCCCCGTCGCCTGGATTCAGCTCAAATGGCAGGTTCAGGGATTTCAGGGCTTCGGCCAAAGCGCCTTCGGCCATGTCCCAGTATTCCTCACTGCCCATACGGTTGTCCGGACGAGTGGAAAGGAAGATCTTGTAATTGCCCATGCCCAGCTTGTCGTAAACACGATTCAGCAGGTTCATGAACTTGGCGATTTCTTCCTGCAGCTGGTCCATACGGCAGAAGATGTGCGCGTCGTCCTGACAGAACGTACGAACACGGGTCAAACCGTGCATGGCACCGGACTTTTCATAACGGTGCAAGCGACCAAAGTCCGCCATCTTGATCGGCAGATCACGGTAGGAATATTTCTCAGAGTTATAAAGCAAACAGTGAGAAGGACAGTTCATCGGCTTGGAGGCGAAATCGCGCTCGTCCACCTTGGTAAAGAACATGTTTTCTTTGTAGTTCTGATAGTGACCGGACGTATGGAACAGGTTCACGTCAAAGATCTGCGGTGTGATGACTTCCTGATAACCGGTTTCGAAATACAGCTCGCGCAGATAGGTCTGCAAAGAGTTGTAAACCGTCGCGCCCTTACCTGTGAAGAACGGAGAACCCGGAGCCAGTTCGTTGAAATAGAACATGCCCAGTTCTTTACCCAATTTACGGTGATCGCGTTTTTTCGCCTCTTCGATATTGTGAAGATACGTTTCCAGATCCTTTTTGTCGTTGAACGCTGTCGCGTACACACGCTGAAGCTGGGCGTTTTTCTCGTCACCTCTCCAGTAAGCCCCCGCCACGCTCAAAAGCTTGAACGCTTTGATCTGGCCAGTGGACTGGATGTGAGGACCGCGGCACAGGTCAAACCAGCTGGTGCCGTTAAAGTAGATGCCGACAGTGGTCTCGCCTTTTTTGGCAAGATCCTCGATCAACTCCACTTTAAAGCGCTCGTTCATACCCTTGAAGGTCTCAATCGCCTTTTGAATCGGCCAGTTTTCACGGTGAATCGGCAGATCCTTGGAAACGATCTCGGTCATCTTTTTTTCAATTTTTTCGAAATGCTCTTCAGTGAAGGCAAACGGAGAATCAAAGTCGTAATAGAAACCGTTGTCGATCACCGGACCGATGGTCACTTTCACTTCGGGCCAGATGTCCTGAATCGCCTGAGCCATGATATGCGCGCAGGAGTGACGAACAACCTCAACGGATTCAGGGGATTTTGTGGTGACCAAAGCCACCTTGGTCTGATCTTTCAAAACGGTGCGAAGATCAGAGATTTCAGTTGATCCGTTCAGTTTTGCGCCCAGAGTTTCCTTGGCCAAGCGAGGGCCAATGGACATCGCCACTTCCAGCGCTGTCGGTTCATGGTCAAAAACCTTCGTAGAGTTATCCGGCAAAATAATTGTAATTTGTGACATTAGCATGCTTGCACTCCGGCTGAGCCGGAGTCAGAAAGGGTCGTCGCAGAATGCGCCGTACTGGTTTGAAAATGTGATGAATAATTATGCATTTGCATCACATTAGTAGTAATCCCCCACCCTCAAGGGGTCAAGCACTCACCGCAAGAAATTGCACACCAATAATCTGCTCGCCATCAGCTGAACATCCGACCCAGCGGACCTGAGATTCCACAGACACCCAGACGCCATGCTGGTTCTTGTACATCAAACTTATGAAGTCCTTTTTCTGGACCTGTTCCTGCCCCAGGGATATCTGCGCCCCGCCTTGGGAAAAGTCCACCATGTGGCCTTCGCGCAGGAACTGTACCCACGCCCCGGTCGGGGAACTTTCGGCCATCACGGACTTCTTGAGCATCACCGGAGAACTGACCACCATGCGGTCCTGCTTGCGGCTTTTCAGACTTTCGCCGTTTAGGCGACGCGTCACGAGCTGTTCTATTCTTTCGCGTTCAGACTCTCTCAACACCAGAATGTCCGGGCGATTTAAAATAAGCTGATGTACAGAGTTTTCAATATGTTGAGCGATAAAAATAAACGACGCCTTCATCTGTGAGTGACTCCAGCTTAAGAAGGCCTGAACTGCGCGCAGACTGAGGTTTTCGGTGCGAATGATCACGTGAAGATCCCCTTTTGAAGATTGAAGTGTTTCCTTAAGTTCAGCCGCACTTCGCGACCGATACCAGCGCACGCCCCGCAGTCTTTGCAGATACAAAGGCAAATGCTGGCTCGAACTGAGATAAATAAGGTCTTTAAAACGCTCATTGTGCATGAAGGACTTCATTGCAAAACGGAAGCCCACGGATCAAACGCGTCTATATTTGAGATCACCGTATAGCCCGTGGACAGTCGTACAGAATGCTTTAAACAACATTGTTAAATTACTGATTTACCTAAGCAAAAATACAAATGAACATCTTTGAATATTGCTCATAAAACCCAAACATCATTCAAGGAGAAACACATGAAATCGATCTTTATGGTTGGCGCCGCATTCCTGGCAATGACCTCTTTTGCAATCGCAGAAGAACCCAGCATGGCCGACAAAGCCGGCGCACAAATGGAAAAAGCCGGAGACGCCACCAAAGATGCCATGAACAAGGCTGGCGATAAAACCAAAGAAATGTACAAAGACGCCGAAGTCGGCACCAAAAAAGCCGGCCGCAAAGCCAAGAGAACCGCCAAAAAAGGCATGAACCGCGCTGAAGAAGCCGTGTGTATGGACGGCGACGTGAAGTGCGCCGCGAAGAAAGCTGGCAACCGCGTGGAAGAGGGAAAAGATGCCACGGTCGATGCGGCTAAAGACGCTTCAGACACGATGAAAAAGTAATTCCGCAATCATTTCCCAAAACAAAAACGACCGGTTTAAGCCGGTCGTTTTTTTATGTTTTCAAGTTTAGGATAAAGCCACCTTAACGGCACTGCTGGGCGACCTCGCGCAGCTCAGATATCTCGTCACAGTCAAAGCGCGACAGGCGCGAGCAGACATAATCGATACAGGACACATCGACGACTCCCCGACAAAGCCCCGCGACCTCAAAGACCTCGACCTTTTCATCACAGGCAAAACGCGACATGCGGCTGCAAATGCTGGTCACACAAGGCCCGCTGACGTTGCGGCAAGCCCGGGTGACTTCGTACATGTCATCCTTGTCGTCACAGTCAAAACGACTGAGCTGCTTACAAACAGCCTCTACACACCGACCCGGAAATCCTCCCCCACCCCCACCATCCGGAGGACAATTCGGCGGTCGGTTCGGCGGCGGATTGCCAGGGTTGTTAGGAGAATCCGGCGGGTATTCCTCTGGAGGCAAAGGTCTTGGAGGATTGCCTAAAATCGAACCCCAGAGGCTTTTGGCAGCATAATACTGATCCACCAATTTATGAGTTTTATCGGCAGCTGAAACCGGCACCGCCAGCGAATCCACCGTCGTCAAGAGCAACAAGATCACAAGCACAGAGAGCAAGTTTCTCATACGTCCTCCACACAGCCCAAGGATCTGCCAACGTAAAACAGAAACAACTAAAGACGCCAAATAAGGCCAAAATACAGGCCAAGAACCCGACCAATGACACACTGTAGGCGTAAAAAATCACCAGGCACCTTTTAAATAAAGATCCCCTCCCTCCACCAACCGGCGACCAGCGGCGCCAGCGCGCTGTAGCCAGAAAAAACAACCAGGCACCTTTTCTGTCCGGGCGCCTTTCGCCAAAGGCGAAACAGCCAAACGTCTTCGAGGCGGCGATGAAACACCCGGTGCTGAATAAGAGCCAGGAGGCTGGCGGAGTGGGGGCCTTGGCCCTCAAAACCGAGTTCCGCAGCACCTGAAAAAACGGCAGTAGTAATCAGAAGAGTAAAAAGAATAAAAAAAGGGAGCCAAGAAAGGCTCCCTTCGTGCGAGGACTGTCTGAGCGTTTTGAGGGCCAAGGCCCCCACTCCGTCAGGCGACCACGTGCTACTTAGTAAGCAACGTGGTGGTTCAGCGCTTCGTGCATTCTTGGATCTTTCAACGGAACCAAAGAGTGCTTAGACCAGAAGGACATGATTGTCAGAAGGAACGCACCCGCGAAACCAGCGAAGATGCCGATTTCCCAGAATCCGAAGGTCACGTGACCGTCGAAGAAGTTCGGGTAAACCATCCAGTAAATGTCCACGTATTGCATTACCAATACCAACACAGAGATCAACAACACGTTGCTGTCGTTGCGTTTCATTCCACGAGGCAAAAGCGCCAGGAACGGAACCACGAAACGGAAGATCAGAAGAGCCATAGAGATGCTCATCCAGCCGCCTTGTGCACGCGCGATGTAGTATTCTGTTTCCTCAGGGATGTTAGCGTACCAGATCAACATGAACTGAGAGAACGCAATGTAAGCCCAGAAGATGGAGAAACCTTTAAGGTATTTCACCACGTCGTGCTGGTGCTCTTCAGTCACATAACCTTTAACCAAACCAGAGCGTCTCATCAAAACGATAACGATCGCCAGGAATGCCATGCCCGCCTGGAACATACCAGAGAAGCCATAGATACCAAAGATGGTGGAGTACCAGGTTGGCAACAAGGACATCAACAGATCCACGCAGAACAAAGAGAACATCAATGCGTAGAACACAATGAAACCAACAGACGGAGCCACGGATTTCGTCGTCAAAGACTCGTCACCGGATTTGTCCTGTTTCAAAGAGTTGCCCACGATCACATGACGGAAGATCATGCAGCCGACCGCAAAGATGAACAGGCGAATCACGAAGCCACCCATGTTCAGGTAGCCGGTTTTCGCTGCGATCACCGGATTTTCAGCCACCACCTCTGGGTTTGCCCAAGGGTAAAGGTGTTTGAAACCAACCAACAGAACCAAACCACCGATCAAAATCGCCGGCAGGAAGGACGTTGTTGCTTCAGCATAACGACGGATGGATACAGACCAGCCGGCTTTAGCCACGTTGTTGATAACGATCCAGAACAAACCACTCAATGCCAGGCAAGAGAAGTAGAAATAGGACACCAAATAGGAAGTCCACAATCTGTCCTGATTTTTCATAAGACCGATCACGAAAGTCAAAAGACCAATAGCGATCAGGGCGAAGCTCAGCGTTTTCAATTTCGCCGGAGCTTCAAATTTCGATACATGCAGATTTACATGATGATTGCTTGCGCCCATTTACAACCTACTTAGCTTCTTGCTTCTCTAGGAAGCGGATATAGTTAACAACCTGCCAGCGGTATTGCTGAGGAATGTGGGAAGCATAAGGACCCATCACACCCTGACCCACTGTGATCACGTGATACATGTGACCATCAGTCCAGCCTTTGACTTTATCAGTCAGCAAAGAAGGTGGTTTCAAAGCCATTTTTGCAGAGATGGTGGACTTTGCAGCCTCACCGCCCTCACCTTTGTAACCATGGCAAAGAGCGCAGTTTGTCTCGTAGAATTTCTGACCTACGATCAAAGTCTCTTCGTCCATTTTGCCAGCCAGTGGATTTTTCAGATTCTTGGAAGCGGCTTCCACGTCCGTAGCATACTGGTACGGTTCAAAACCAACCGGAGCTGTACCTTCTGGAGGAACACGCATACCACGGTGATGAGGAGCATCCGCATCGTAGGACTGAGCCTTCACAGCCGGAGTCACCATCATATCCTGGATAATTTCCACATTCGGCTTGTTGCCACGAGGACCGCAGCTGGACAACGCCAGAACAGCCAATCCTGCTGCTGCAACACCCATTGAAATATTCACGATGTTTCTCATCTTACTAGTACTCCGTCTTCTTCACTTCAGTTGCGCCAAGCTCTTTGAACATGGATTCAATTTTAGCTTCGTCGTAACCGTTGTCATTGTGCGGGATAAAGATAGCGAACTTGTGGCAGCTTAGATCCGGATCAATCACCGGTGGATCCATGCGCGGAATACCGCAGGCATAGAACAAAGCCCCTACTGAAGAAAGCGCCGACAACAAAATCGTCAATTCGAACATGATAGGTACAAACGCAGGCAAGCTGAAGAACGGCTTACCACCGACGTTTACGGCCCAGTTCACCGCGGAAGTCCAATAAGTCAGACCCAAACCGCCAGCCAAACCAGCCAGACCCATAGTGAAGGCCACATAAGGAATCCACGAGCGTTTGATGCCCGCGGCTTCTTCCATTCCGTGAATAGGATAAGCAGAGATCGCTTCAAACTTCGTGAAACCGGACTCACGCACTTTGCGGGTCGCTTTCAGAATTTGATGCTCTTCCAACCAGATACCAGCAATACCTTTAGTATATTTAGCCGCCATTAGTGGTGCCCTCCTTTATCATCGTAACCCACATGCAATACGGGCTTCACTTCCGCGATAGAAACCGCAGGGAACAGACGCAAATACAACAAGAACAGAGTCAGGAACATACCGAAGGATCCAACCAGAACCCCGGTATCGAACCAGGACCAAGCGTACATGCCCCAGGAAGAAGGCAGGAAGTCTCTGTGCAAAGAAGTCACAGTGATCACGAAACGCTCGAACCACATACCGATGTTCACCAGGATGGACACTACGAACATCACCGGGATGGAACGACGGAATCTGCGGAACCAGAACAACTGAGGGAAGATGGTATTACAAGATACCATGATCCAGTATGACCAGCCGTAAGGACCGAACGCACGGTTGATGAACACGAAGCGCTCGTATTGGTTGCCAGAGTACCAAGCAATGAAGAACTCAGACGCGTACGCGTAACCAACCAGCATACCTGTGGTCATGATGATCTTATTCATCACTTCCATATGATCCAAAGTGACGTAGTTCTTGAATTCAGGGAATCCAATACGAACCAAAGTCATCAGGGTCACAACCATCGCGAAACCGGAGAAGATCGCACCGGCAACGAAGTATGGAGGGAAGATCGTGGTGTGCCAGCCCGGAAGGTTAGAAACCGCGAAGTCGAAGGATACGATCGTGTGAACGGACAAAACCAGCGGAGTGGAAAGACCTGCCAGAAGCAAGTAAACCATTTCGTAGTGGGACCAGTTCTTCGCAGTGCCTCTCCAACCCAAAGACAACGCACCGTAAACAGTACGGCGAAGTTTGTTCTTCGCACGGTCTTTGATGGTTGCAAAGTCAGGAACCAAACCGATGTACCAGAACACCATGGAAACTGTCGCGTAAGTGGATACCGCGAAAACGTCCCAAAGAAGCGGAGAACGGAAGTTCACCCACAATGGACCACGTTGATTCGGGTACGGGAACAACCAGTAATCCAACCAAGGACGACCCGTGTGCAGCAGCGGGAACAGACCCGCGGTCATTACCGCGAAGACGGTCATCGCCTCTGCGGTACGAGCTACGGAAGTTCTCCACTTTTGACGGAACAGGAACAGAACCGCGGAAATCAGAGTACCGGCGTGACCGATACCGATCCAGAATACGAACGTAACGATCATCGTACCCCAGAACACCGGGCTGTTCACACCCAGAAGACCGATACCAACACCCACTACGGATGCCAGGATACCGATATAGAACAGAAGCAACGTCTTCGCACCCAGGAACATCCCCACCCAACCTTTGGATGGGAAGCGTTCCACCGGAGCGCAGATGTCGTCAGTAACATCTTTCAAAGTTTTATTGCCAAGGACTAATGGGCTACGCTTCATCATGAGTGCTCACCTTGTTTTGCAGTACCGTGACCTTTTTGATCACCAGTTGATTCTTTATCATTGTTACGGATCTTGGAAAGATAGCGAACGGACGGAGCCGCGTGCCACTCTTCAAGAAGTGCGTAACCACGTTCTTCAGTTTTGAAGATTTTGGCTACAGCACTGTTTGGATCATTCAGGTCACCGAATACGATACCGCCTGCAGGACATGCAGTCTGACACGCAACCTTAACATCCCCGTCTTTCAACTGACGTTTTTCATTGCGAGCCACTGTTTTGGCATCCTGGATTCTTTGAACGCAGAATGTACATTTTTCCATCACCCCGCGGGTACGAACGCCCACAGAAGGATTCAGAGCCATGTGCATCGGCTTCTCGATCAGTTTCGCATAGTTGAACCAGTTGAAACGACGTACTTTGTAAGGGCAGTTATTCGCGCAATAACGAGTACCAACGCAACGGTTGTAAACCATGTCGTTCAGACCCTCGTCAGAGTGAACCGTCGCCAGAACCGGACACACCGTTTCGCACGGAGCATTGTCACAGTGTTGGCACATAACCGGCTGGAATACCGCTTCTGCGTTTTCCGGATTGCCGATGTAGTAACGGTCAATACGCAACCAGTGCATCTCACGACCTTCAAGAACGTATCTTTTACCCACAACCGGGATGTTGTTCTCGGATTGACATGCAATCACGCAGGAAGAACAGCCTGTGCAAGTATGAAGATCAACCGCCATACCCCATTTGT
Organism: Bdellovibrio bacteriovorus str. Tiberius; assembly: GCF_000317895.1. NCBI lineage: Bacteria > Pseudomonadati > Bdellovibrionota > Bdellovibrionia > Bdellovibrionales > Pseudobdellovibrionaceae > Bdellovibrio > Bdellovibrio bacteriovorus. Next base: position 1,699,502 of record NC_019567.1, on the reverse strand, counting down.
GACCACTGTATTCGTGACCGGACCAGATGGACCATACGTGAGGGTGCGGGATGCCTGTGGATTTCTTTTTGTTGTAGTCAGCCAGTGTCGCTTCAACCGCGATAGTACGGCCTTCCATTGTGTGGTGACCTTGCGTGATCGCAATTTCATACTTCTTGGAAGTTTTCTTGAAGGACGCAGCAGTTCCAGCTGCAACGGCTTTACCGTCTTTGGCAGTAACGAAGACAAAGGCGTTTTGACCGATGCCGTTACCCACTTTACCAGCACGCGTGCGACCGAAGCCCACAGCCACTGCCAGAACGTCGTCATGCAGACCTGGCTGGATCAACACTGGAAGTTCCAGAGTTTTACCGCCCACAGTCAGTTCAACCACAGTGGCTTGTTTCAGGCCGTGCTTTTCAGCCGTCGCCAAAGAAACCATCACATAGTTGTCCCAAACTGCTTTGGTCACTGGATCTGGAAGCTCATGCAACCAGGAAACGTTCGCAAGCGAACCGTCACCGTGCTGAGACGTGGAATAAAGAGCCAGTTCAAAGCCTTCTTTCGCCGCTGCTGGCTTGATGGATGTAAATGCATCCATTTTGAAGGAACGAGAAGAAGAACCAGAGCTGATCTCTCCTACATAACCTTTTTGCAAAGCTGTCTGCCAGAAGTCCTCGAAGCCCTGACCTTTCCCGTGTTTAGGGAAGATGTCGGATTTCCAGAATACGCGCAGGTAATCATAGAAGGTCTCGTAGTCACGAAGACGGGATGGACCCACACTCGCAAGGTACGCCCAAGTCATCAAAGACAACTGGAAGGAACGAGTGTCGTACATTGGACGGATGGACGGCTGACAGATGCTGTAAACACCCGAAGCCAGTTCCATATCACTCCAGGATTCCAACGCGTGGTTGTCCGGAGTGATGTAGTCAGCAAATACGCCTGTTTCGTCAATACGGTCACCTGTGTAAAGAACCAGATCGACTTTTTTGATTGCCTCTGCAAAGCCCATGTCCGCGCCCAGAACGAAGCCTGGATTCACACGGTGGATGATCAAAGTTTTCACTTTGCCATCTTTCATGTCTTTGATCAAAGCAGCCATGTCAGCATGGGAAGCTTTGTCGCCTTTGTTTCCACCGTTGTGGTCCACGGTTTTACCGTCGTTACCCAGGATGGAGTTCAGGAAGTTCACTGCCACCTGAAGTTCTTGGGATTTTTCAGTCAAAGTGGTGATACCACCCGCAACCACCAGGGATGTGCCCTGATTAGCCCAAAGATCTGCCGCCACTTTCGCGAACAAAGCAGGTTCAACATTCAGTTTTTTAGCTACATCAGCAAATGGAGCCAAAGCCGCTTTCACCGCACTGTTGCCAGCTTGAGAGGAAGCACCTTTCTTCACGATGATTTCGTGAAGAAGACCCATCACAACTTCAAGTTGCTGGGAAGGCTTGATTTTCATGCGGATGTCCGCATTGGCGCCAGTCAAAGAGTAATTGGAGTCGAAGGAAACCAGACGGCTCATGTTTTTGATGTCTTTACGACCTTCAACGAACTGATTCGTGAATGCCGTAGGAGAAATCCATGTACCCAGGAAGTCAGCATCGATGGAAACGATCATTTTCGCTTTATCGAAGCGGAATGCCGGTACCACATCGTCGCCATAAGAGGCTTTTTGACCTTCACGAACGTCGTCATTTGAAAGAGCTTCCCAAACCACGTGTTTGGCTTTGAAACCTTGTGCGAAATCACCGATCACCGCGCGGGTTGCCGGGGACGCCACGTTGCCGGAAAGGATGACAACGTCACCTTTCTTCAATTGCTCAACAACTTTTTTGTCCAGGTCTTCCCACTTAACGTCGATAACCTGGCTGTTGGATTTCTTTTCGTTGAACAGATTGCGCTGAGGACCTTTCAGTCTTTCAGGGTCATACATGGACAACAAAGAAGCCTGGGAACGGATGCTCAAACCGCTAACGCTGAATGGATGACCAGGGTTTGCTTCAATTTTAATAGGACGGCCTTCGCGTGTTTTAACCAAAACACCCAAAGCGTCAGAACCATCGAAGTAAGCAGAGGTATAGTAGTTCGCCATACCCAGAGTCACTTCTTCTGGTTGTTTATTGTAAGGAACGATTTTCTGAACCGGACGACGGATGCAACCTGCAGAAGCCATCGCAAGGGATGCACCCATCAGCTTCAGGAATTCACGGCGTGCCCAGCCGCCTTCATCGTCACTCTCACGCAATGGAGAGGACTGGAATTCAGTGGAAGCAATTTTGTTGAACTCAGGATCATTGCTCCATTGTTCAAGGCTGTTCCAGTATTTTGTGTCACGCTCCACTTTCGGGCGAAGCGCTTTTTTCATTTCTAAATCGTGATCGTGATCATGATGTTCAGACATTTTACCAAACCCTTAGTAGTGGCAAGTTGAGCAGTTAAGAGGAGCTTTGTTCTCTGGCTGACGGTGACAGTTCACGCACCAACCCATAGAGAGATCAGAGAACTGTTGAACGGTTTTCATGGTCTCAATCGGACCGTGGCACGTTTGACAGTTCACGCCTTTGGCAATGTGGGCATTGTGGTTGAAGTGAACGAAGTCCGGAAGCATGTGAACGCGAGTCCATTCAATGGAGTCACCGTTGTCATAAGCTTCACGCAGCTTTTGAATCGCAGGTTTGTCAGTTGCAACCTGCAAGTGACAGTTCATGCACGTTGAAAGTGCAGGAATGTTTGCGTGTTTTGTTCTCTCAATTTGGTTGTGGCAGTACTGACACTGAATTTTGTGTGTACCCACGTGCAGGGAATGCTCAAAAGGAATCGGCTGTTCTGGAGCGTATCCTTTATTATATCCCCAACCCGGCTGGAATTTGCAGCCTGTGAGAAGTGTTGTAACCATGAGCGCGCCAATAAACGCAATTGCGCCCGCCGCTGTTCTTTTGAATACCCGATGCATAATCATCCTTCGCTAACTCATTACGATGTGGGCCAAAGACAAACGAATGCTGTCCTAATTTTAGTTTGCTCCTATTTAATGGTGGAAAAGTCCAGTTGTCCATATTCTTTTTGCAAGCATATTGAAAAAGAGAGAAACTCGGACCCGTCCGCTCAAATATTGTGCACACCAAATTTAAGACTCTTTCGTCGCCTTTTTCCCTCTACCTTGTCTAATCACACTCACATAAACCACTAACAGCATGTGTGCTGCCACGAAAGCAGACACATACTCAACCCCACCGGCACCGAAGCCGTAGGAATGAAGCCCCGCGCCAAGCACAAAGTTCACTCCGTACCACGCCATGATCACCAAAGAGAAAGTGATAACCGCTGTCACTACCATTCCGAAATGCTTCAACATGCCCGCATAGCGTGCATGCAACACCGCCAGATAACCCAGCAACGCGATCAAAGCCCAAGTTTCTTTTGGATCCCAGCCCCAGAAGCGGCCCCAAGAGTAATCGGCCCAGATACCACCAAGGATGATCCCCGGAGCCAGGAACGCGACACCAATCTGCATAGCACGATAAATACTGGTGGTGATGGCTTTGATCTGCGCCTGGTGTTTATCTTCACCACGCAAATAATAAAACAAGCCCAGATCACCCAACCCGAACGCCAGGAAGAAAGCCGCATAACTGATAGTGATTGTCATCACGTGGATCGTCAGCCAGTAGTTGCTGCGCAAAACCGGCTCAAGCGGCTGCAAGGAAGGATCCAAAACCGCTGGAGCAAAGTCCGCGATCACCAGACCGAAGGCCGCCACCAAAGTCCCCGCCACCAGAATCAATCTGTATTTGTAAATGATTTCCAAAATCGCCGCAAACAACACCGTTCCCCAGGCAACCCAGACAACCGTTTCATACATATTGGATACCGGTGCGCGATCCATGATGTACATGCGCAAACCAAATCCATAAGTGTTCAGTGCAAAACCGATCCCCAACAGCACCCACGCTGTCGTCATCAGAGACTCTTTACTTAAAGCCCACACCAACAACAACACGATGAACGCCAGGAAATAGAACACATACGCCCAACGGAAAGGATGGAAGGAATTATAGTGAACTTCCGCCGTGATCTTGCCGCCCAGACTGTACAACGCCGGATTTTCTGTTTGCGCTGCCGCCTCAAACGCCGCAACCGCTTCATCCAGAGCTTTGCCGGAAACTGAAGAATCCCCTTTTTCCGCGATCACACCCAGATAAGTCACAAAGGCCTTGGTCACATCCAGGAACTTAGCCTGAAGATGTTCTGGCAAATCCGCCACGGCAAGCCACGTGTCGCCTTCTTTCGGAGGAGCGACCTTCATCATGCGGCCGGCGGCGATTTCCTGAAATACAAAGAACTGATTTTCCAGGCGCTGCAAAGCCTGGAAATAAGGATCCAGCTTTTCCTTGGTTTCACGCTTGGCCTGAAGCTCCTGACGAAGCAGGGTGAATCTTTCGTTGGCAAACAGCTCTTCACCGTTAAAATAGCGCTGATCTTTCGGAAGATTCATCGCTTGCAAAACCTGATGGTTGCGCACTTCAAAGATTTTTTTGCCTTCCCACGCCTGCGGAGACAGCATCCACGTCAAAACGATTTCGGTGGCATTGCGGCCTTCGAATTTGGTTTTGCCATAGACAATTTCCAGCATTTCTTTGGCGAAGCTGTCGTAAGGCTTGATACGACCGCCGTCCTGAACCGGCATGGATTTCAGCAGATCACCGGGCTTGGCCACAGCGGCACAAGTCACCAACAATGAAGCAATGATGAGAAATATTTTTTTCATGATTCTTTCGTCCCTGCTCCCGTTTTACGGGCAAGTTTGAAGTCCAGATGTTTAAACCACATTAACAGCACGATACCCAATGAAAGCACCAATGAGCCCAGATATTTCAGGAATCTTCCCGGGTCATGATTGATGGAGAAGATGGAGGCCACCGGACGCCCGTCTTCCTCCTGGAAGCTCGCCTGATAGATGGTCAAGCCTTTGTATTTCAAAGGCTCGTTCATCGAAATCAGATATTCGCCAAAGTCCGGAACTTCCACCAGACTTTCATAGGCCGCCGCACGCATGGTTCCCTGATAGCGGGCCACTTCGAATTTCTTAAGCTTCAAATTGAAACCCAAATCAATACGGCGGTTGCCGTACGTCAACAGGTACACAGAATTCGTGGTGAACAGCTTCACCATGTCATTCAGAAGAACCCAGTTTTCCTTGCCGTCAAAGATGATTTTCACCGCAGAAGTGGTCAGCGGCGTGGGACGGCTGGAATCCTGCAGATCCCAGTCTTCACGGGCGGCCTGCATGAAACGCAGCACGCGGAAGTTCAGGGCCATTTTAAAGCCCGGATCAAACACGTCGCCTTCTTTCACAAAACCTTTTTTCAAAGGCTTGTCAGAGTCTTTCTGGAAGACCACGTATTTCAAACCGTCTTTTTCCGGAGTCAGGAAGATTTCATTGGCACCACGAGGTTTTTCTGGAGCCGGCCCCATAAAGATTTGCGCCGGGCCGAAATTATGACTGACCAGATTGCCCGGTTTTTTCTGAACCAGCCATTCGATCACATTCACGTTGTCATTCTGAAGCTGGAAACGCAGGCCCGCGCCGGATTTGCCGACTTCGCCTTCGATCACCTTCTTGGATGGAACAACGTATTTTTTGTAATCAACAATTCTGATTTCACCTTCATACGCAGGAATGATGAAAGGCTTTTCAACAGTGGGCGGATTCTTAAAGAAGTCCACTTCCTGTTCCAGAGTTTTCGTGTAGCGGTCCCCGTCAAACGACGTGTAAACAACGATGTCGGTTTCAGCGGTTTGCACGAAGTTGTTGGATTCACCAATCCCCACACGCATGGAACCATCCAGGCCCCACTTCCAAGTCAGAAGCGAACCCGCCAGCAAAATGATAATCCCGATGTGTGCTGAAACAAAGGCGGCATGGCGTTTTTTCCACGGCCAGCGATCGGCCATCACGGCCGTCAAGTTGATCACCAAAAGGCCCATGATCCCGTACATGTACCATGTGTCGTAAACCGTTTTTTTAGCGGCATAAGCATCGTAGCGGGCTTCAACAAATGTCCCCACTGCGGTGATCACGGCCAGGGATACGATGATGAAAACCGCGAGCTTCAACGATGCCAAAGGCTTATTGATTCTTTTGAACAGGGATTTTTGGGGCGCAGAGGATTTATCCAAAGCCGATCCTTATTGAGAGCTTATTGATTTTGGTATAGCTATCAATAGTTTAGATCGGCTTTTAAGACCATGCTTTTTGGCTTTACGACGCCCTACATTATATGCAGCAAATTGTTGCGGACATAACTGACGGCCGACAGAAGCTTCTCCTGAACTTTCTTCGCTTCTTCCGGCTTCAATTTTTTGGTCTTTTCATCCATGTACAACGAACGATTCAGCTCCACCTGCAGTGTATGCTGCTCGCGTTTTGGATCGCCATACTGCTCTGTGACGCGTCCGCCAAAATACGGCCAGTTGTAACCGACCTTGAATCCGGCAGAGGCATAGGCCGCAATCACCAGATCTTTAAAGCGGGGATCACAGCTTTTGCCTTTGCTGTCGCTGACAACGATATCGGCTCTCAATTCGCCTGGATCGCGATGTTCACTGGTCCCCAAAGAAGGCATGCTGTGCGCATCAATGTGATAAGTTTTCTTAAAACCTTTTTCGTGCAAGTCCGCATACAGCTTGCGAACGCCGGCATGGAAGGGCTCGTAAACCAGTTTCACCAGTTCGTTGTGCGCCTCCACGGACATTGGTTCTTTCATCAGCTGATGTTTGTAAGTCGTGATCACCCAGTGAAAGCCACGGTTGTGCATGCCTGCCGGGTTGCTGTTGCCGATAACGGAAGTTGCGTCCACGTCTTCAGGCACCCGATTCAAATCGGCCGCATAGCGGTGCCACTCGGTTTTCACATAGGGAATATGCAGCTTGTGCAAAGTCGGTTCATACAGAAAGTCGACAAAGCGATCCACGTCGCACATCAAAACTTCCTCGGGCAAAGACTTCAGCCAAGGCGTTTGATCAGGAACGTTTTCGCCGGAATGGGGGATCGTCACTATCAAAGGAATCTCATTTGCGCTTGTCATATATAAACTCTCACTTCTTGACCTGATAGACCTTAACCGTGACACTAAATACAAGAAGGGTCAAATCTATGACGAATGCTCCCAAAGCCAAAATTTATACGCGCACCGGCGACAAAGGCAGCACACGCCTTGTGGACGGCTCCTGTGTTGAGAAATTCAATCCACGCGTCGAGGCTTATGGCACCGTTGACGAACTGAACAGCTATCTGGGCGTGGTGCGTTCGACTTTAGCCCCCTTCCCTGAGATGTCAGAACTCAGTAATTCTCTGGAAAAAGTGCAAAACGAGCTTTTCAACATCGGAAGCCTGCTGGCGACTGAAAAAGATGAGGTCTTCAAACTTTTGCCGCCCATTACGGAAGAACAAATCCGCTATCTGGAACTGCAGATTGACGAACTGACCACAACCCTGCCCGAGCTGCGCAATTTTATCCTGCCAGCCGGTCACCCGACATCAGCACACCTGCATGTGGCGCGCACCCTGTGCCGTCGCAGCGAGCGTCGTTCCGCCGAAATTGCCGTGAAAGACGAACGCTATTCCATGACTTTGCAGTATCTGAACCGACTGAGCGACTATCTGTTCGTGGCAGCCCGCTGGGCCAACATGAAACACGGGGTTGCTGACGTTCTTTGGAAGAAAACCTAGGAAAAACTTAATGAGATTAGAGATCGCAAAACCTGAGGACTCCAAAGCCCTTGTTGAGTTTTACAAAAGCTTCCCGTTGAACGGCCCGGTTGAAATCCGCATTGATCGCGAAAAGGATTTTTTCGCGCCCTATTCCGTGCAATCCGATCAACACCTGACTTACCAGCTTAAAACCGATGAAAACAAAATCGAGGGCATGGCCAGCTTCGTGGTGCGCGATGTGTGGCTGGATGGGAAAGTTTCCACGGTCGCCTTTGGCCGGGATTTGCGTATTTCCTCCAACCGTCGTGCGATTTTAGAATGGTCTCAGCACTTTTTGCCGGTGATGAACGAGGTGTCTCACACTCTGGGGAACAAGTACCTGTTTTCGGTGATGAGCATGGCGGATGTGCAGGCACTGAATGCCTTTGTGCGTCCCCGCTCGATGAAGCGTCCTTTGCCGAACTATCATCTGTTCCGACGCTTTAACATGGTGTCGGTGCATGGCCGTTTGCCGTGGGCTTCCAATCCCCTGCCGCATCTTCGCCTGCGCCGCGGAAGCGCACAGAACGTGGATGCTTTGATTTACTATATCACACAAAAATCCCGTCAGCGCGATCTGGCCACAACGTGGGATGAAACCAGCTTTATGGAAAAACTCGAGCGCTGGAAGGGTTTGAAGCTGGAAGATTTCATCATCGCTTTTGACAAGAATGAAAACATCGTGGGCTGCGTGGCCCCGTGGTCTGCCGGAGGCATGCAGGAATTTATTCCGATGCAGTATTCTTTGCGCGGGCACAACTTCCGCCAGTTCCTGAAATTCGGAAAAATGCTGGGATGGACCCGCACTTTGACGAAGCCCTATTCCCGTCTGAAAATCGAAGCGGGATTGAATTTTAAATATTTGAATTTCCTGTTTGCCGACAACGGCGACATTTTTGAAAGCCTGCTTTGGAAGGCCTTTGATGACGCCAAGGAAAATGAATTCCTGGTGTACACACAAACACGCTCTGAATTTATCTATCGCCGTCCCCGCAACTGGATTTCCGCAAAGATGCCGTTCGGGGTTTACCTGCTGATTCCCCCGGATTCAGAGGTGCCTTCGTTCATGCATCCGAACAACGAAAAACCCGCTGAAATCGAGCCCTTCTTTGCCCTGTAAACGGTAACTATTTTGGGCACTTTCGACAGTGCTTAGGGGCTTAAATCAACCCTGCCTTATCCCAAGCAGGCGCTGGTTTTGCTTCATTTTCCGGTATGGGAAACTCTCAAGTGCGCCATCTCAAAATGAAACAGTTCTCTAAAGCCCTGGTTGCCGGGGTTTTGAGCCTTTCTTTGACCGCTCAAGCCAGCGACCTGGGGCCGGATGTGAACAACATCTCTTCCGCCAACAAGATCGCTTTAACCCTGATCAGCAAGCTTCCCAATTCGGGCGTAAAAGACGGCCTGGAACGCTATTACAACATTCTTTCCCTGAAGTCCTATTCCTATGACAACGAAGTGGCCAACGCCAACACCGGCGTGGCTTTGTTCTTTGAACAGCAGTTCGAACAAAATGCCTGCTTTGCGGAAAAAGCCTATTTGTTCTATCGCGATTTAAAACTAAGCACAAAACAGCGCCAAACCGCTGAAGGTGATAAATCCCGTCATGCGCGGCCCTCTTTGGGGGACGTGGCAGGGAAAAACCGCAAGGACCTAAAACCCGGCTGGCTGTATGAAAAAGCTCTGAAGTACGCCAACGGAAATCCCAACGTGGCGATGAGTCTGATTGGCCTTTGCGGACATGATGATAAAAACCAGGGTGAATTCACCAATCAGGATGTTGAAATCAAACTGACCAGCACGGGTATATCTTCCGACGAGCTTTATTCCCCGACGGATGGGAACTCTGAAATCAACACGGTCTGTCCTTCCCAATTCGCAGATTTCTATGTGGCTGGTGGACTTTCCAAAGCATCGGACATCAGTGATGATTTGAAAAAGAAAGTTCTGAGCATTCAGTACCCGGGCAAAAAAGACGTTCAAATTGCCTCTAAAAACTATCATGTGATGGGCGCGGCTTTCATGACCTGCCAAATGATCGAGGCCGGCTTAAGCCCCCTTTTGGCCATTCAGGTTGAATCCATGGCGGCCCACCTTTATCGCGGTATTCGCCTTTGTCAGCAGATTGAAACCCCGGCCCATTTGTTCTGGAGCCTGCAAAGAACCAAAGAGGTCGCCTTGCGTGGCATGGGTCGCACCTTTGAACAAACCGTCATTGAAACCACGCTGAAACGTGGCCGCGAAAAGCAATGCGGCTATGACAAGGTGGCCAAAGATCCTTTCTGTAACTTCTTAAAGACTGTCGGTGCACCGTTTGATCTGTCCGTGCCGCGCATTGAAGAACGCGCACGCAAGATGTTGGAAAAGTACATGGATAACATGGTTGCCAGCGGCATCTATTCTTCCTGGCATGTGAGCGGCGAAGTGGCCGGCATCAGTCTGCCTTGTTCGCGCGATCAGCTGTGGGGCCCGCACCCGTTCCTGCAGTGGTTGATTGCCAAAACGGAAGTGAGCTTAAACATCTGTGGCAACGGTTTGACGATGGAATCCTGCCGTAAAGCGGTGCGCACGGTGAAGTCCTGGGAAACTGATTTTGACTGGACGGTTTCACAACATGCGGCCGGTGCGCGCTTTGCCGCCAAGGTCTGCAAACCTTACCCCAAGGGTAAGAGCTCATTTGACGGCATGTGTGGAAATTAACTTCTAGCCGGCTTTCTTGAGACCAGTCAGGGTCTCAAGATTGTTGATGGTGGCTGTAAGTCCTTCGGTGGAATGATTCAAACTTCCCGCCGCCTCAGAAATAGTTTCTGAAGAAGATGCATTGGTTTGCGTGACCTGATCCAGCTGATTCATCGCCTGGGAAATCTGCGACACCCCGGTGCTTTGCTCCTGGCTGGCGGTTGCGATTTCGTTATTCAGACTGGCCACTTTATTCACGGAAGCCACAATTTTATTAAGAACCTCGTGGCTGCTTTTTGCAACTGCCTGCCCTCGCTCCACTTGATTTGCGCTTTCAGAAATCAATCCGGAAATTTCCTTTGCCGAAGTGGCACTGCGCAAAGCCAGAGCGCGAACTGCTTCCGCAACCACCGCAAAACCTTTTCCCTGCTCGCCCGCACGGGCTGCTTCAACCGCCGCATTCAGCGCCAGCAGATTCGTCTGAAACGCGATATCATCAATCACATTTACAATCTCTTCGATCTTTCTTGAAGAGCTGGCAATCTCGTTCATTGACTGCATCAGGGAAGCGATCTCTTGCGCGCCTTCTTCGGCAGTGGTTTTGGAAACCTGCGACACGTCAGAAGCCATCTTCGCGTTGTCCGCATTCAGTTTGATCATGCTGGTCAGCTCTTCCAAAGACGCCACGGTTTCTTCCAGGGAAGCTGCAGATTCTGTAGAAGCCGCGGACAACGCAGAACTTGAGCCGGTCAGATCAGTGACCAGACGACGAATCTGCGCATAAGCGGCCGACAAAGATTCAGTTTGCAGACGAATGCCCTCTTTCAGCGAGAAAGACGACATAAACATCGTCACTGACAAGGCGATAATCATCACCGCGACACAGCCCAGGGCAAGCTTTGCGTACCACAATGCCTTTTCAACAGCCCCACGCACACGTGCCTGCAACACGGCTTCGAATTTATCGATGGGTTCACCAATGGTATTCACGAACTTGTGATAGGATTCATCATGCATCAGTTGGCGCGCCAAGGTCAGATCAGGCTCTTTTCGCACAGTGAATTGGCCGGAGCTGTCAGCATACAGTCCTTTGACTGCGTTCATTGCCGCTGTTTCAGTTTTCACCAGATCATTGGAACGCTTTTCGGCTTCCGCCAGCAAAGCAAACTCTTCTGCGGTGAATCCCGCTTCCTGCATCAGGACTTTCGCGGACACTTTTCTGCCATCCGCACGCGCTTCATCACCATTTCGAACGGCAATAATTTTTAAATATTCCTCTTCAAACTTTTTATCCCCGGTCACCACGTAAGTGCGGGCATTGCGGGTCAACGCCGCAGAATCATCGCGCAGCTGCTGCGCCAGTTGGATGGATTCAAACTTCGATTCGTGGGCCCGATTCAACTCAGACTCATAGTGAAACGCTGTGCCGATACAAACATACAGCGCCAACACCAAACCGACTGACAATAAATTAAAAAGACGAACTTTCGCGAACACGTTCATAGCGACCCTCACATAATTGTGGAGGGCTTTTCGGTATTTTCTATGGGGTCTTAAGGGTGTAACTTTTGTTTATTTAGATAAGTCCAGCCGAGGAAACCATCGTTTCAGAAACGTGCGGCCAGAACCAGTCCAATTGCGGATCGGACGCAATCACATCCTTGATCAAAACCTTCACATCACTGCGGGTTGAGATTTCACGACGCAACCACATTTCGATTTCATCGTAGCCCGGACCGATAATGGTGATTTCGATGGAACTCAGGAAATGCAACAAATGCAGATCCTTGGTCGCCACCGGACGGCCTTCCAGCTTTCCATGGATGAAGTTCATAACTTCTGCCTTAATTTCAGCAAAGTTACGATGATTGATACGACGAAGGATCAAATCGGCGCGGTGATCACGATTGATCCAGCGCTGATGCAGTCCCCGTTGCACTAAATTGATCAGGTAGTTTCTCAATACAGAAGGGACCAGACGAAAATCTTCGTCCGGCAATGCCATCACCTGCATCAAATCTACGTATCGTGCCTGTTCCTGGCCTCGACGTAGAGAGGTGAGCACCTCCGGGATCCGCAATAAGGATTCGCGAATACCCAAGAGATCGATTCCTGCTCCATCCGTGAAGTAGAGAATTCTCATATCCCTATCATGACCTATCTTTACGAAATGTGTGCAGAAAAATACAAGACCCAGACCAGGGTCCAGTATGTATTTTTTAGTGCAGTCACCAAGCCTTTTTGATAGGCTAACCAGAGGCCCAAGGACTAGGAGCTGTCAGCAGTAATGCTGGTTAATTACAAAGGATTGTATAGCCGTGACTTCACGCAACTCGAAGAATCAAAGACCACCACTTGAAAAGTGGTATCCCTATATTCTCTTTGCATTTATTGGTTACTGCGTGGCCGATCTGGGCATTCTCGCCTATCGCGATAAGATGCTTCCGCAATCTGCTCCCCCGTCCCATCCGAAATCCAGTCAGTTTGAAGCCGGCGTCAGCCGTGGTGCTTACAACTCTATCACCAGTCGTAACATCTTTGCTTCCAGCGGTGTGATTCCGGATGCGCTGGTGGACAAATCCAAAGGCGCAGAAGCCCAACGCGAAGCAGATCCGGTTCCGTCGCAATTGCCTTTGAATCTGATCGGAACTTTGGTGCATTCCAACCCTGAAAAATCCCTGGCCGCCATTGAAATTCGCGGCAAGCAAGGTGTGGTTTCTTACAGCCCCGGCAAACAGATCGAAGGCATGGCTGAAATCATGAAAGTGGAACGCCAAAAGGTGGTATTCCGCAATCTGAATTCAAACCGTCTTGAATACATCGAAATGAAAAAAGAAGGCGGCAAAGTCGCTTTCGGCGCTGGCAAATCAACAGGTGATTCCGGCAAAGAAGTCCAAAAAGTCAGCGACAACAACTTCGTGATCAAACGTGCAGACCTATTGAAATACACCAACGATCTGTCCAGCATTCTGATGCAAGCCCGTGCGGTTCCAAATCGTGAGCCCGGCACCGGCAACATCAACGGTTTCCGCATTTTGGACATGCAACCAGGCAGCATTTACGAACAACTTGGCATCCAAAGAATGGACGTCATTAAGTCTGTCGACGGCACCCCTGTCGACAGCCCTGCAAAAGCCATGGAACTTTACAACACCCTGAAGAACTCACCAAAAGTGACTCTTCAAGTGGAACGTAACGGTAAAAACGAAACCATGACGTACAATATCCAATAGACTTAAAAGGATTTTAAGACAACTCCTCAGGAGGAGAAGCAACATGAAAAAGAACGTCAGCATAGGACTTGCTTCATTGATGACGGCCCAACTTGTGGGCCCGGCAGCAAAGGCTCAGTTTGAGGACTTCCCGCCTCCACCACCGCCACCGGATTTCGGCGACATGGGTGGTGGCGACTCCGCTCCTTCTGATTTTGGCGGCGGCAATTCCGGCGGTCCGTCCGGGATGGCTCCACGCGGTGGTTCTGAGGCAGCAACCGGTTCCTCCCCTTTGACCAAGGCGGAAAAAGACAAGTTTGCCAAAGCCCCGATTGAAGACATCAATAACAAAAACTTCCCGGAAACCATCGAATCTTTCGATTTCCCGAATGTCGAGATTTCTGACATCATTCGCGCGATCAGCGAATTGACCGGCAAGAACTTCATCATCGATCCGGGCGTTCGTGGCAAAATCACGATCATCGCCCCAACCAAGATCACCGTTTCTGAAGCTTACAAAGCGTTCTTGTCCGCTTTGGCAATCAATGGTTTCACCGTGGTTCCTTCCGGAAGCTTCCTGAAAGTCAAATCCGCAAGAAATGCCCAGCGTGATAACATCGAAACGTTCTCCGGCGCTTACTACCCTAACGCAGATCAGATGATCACACGTATCATCCACTTGAAGCACATCTCAGCTTCTCAAGTGAACCGTGACCTGCGCATCCTGCCGTCCAAAGACGGCGAAATGAACATCTACGAGCCAACAAACTCCATCATCATCTCGGATTACGGTTCCAATATCGACCGCGTGATGAAAATCATCAGCCAGCTGGATGTTCCAGGATTTGAAGAACAACTTGAAGTGATCCCGGTTAAGTACGCTAAATCCAAAGATCTTGCGGACCTCGTTGATAAAATCGTCAATAAAGGCAATAAAACTCAAGGTTCTGCTCCCGGCACCTTCACTGCCGGCGTTCCAAGATTCTCCCGTTCTGCGGGTGCGACATCCCAGCAGGGCGCAAGCTTCTTTATGGCGATTCCGGATGACCGTACCAACTCTATCATCGTAGTGGGTAACAAATCCGGTATCGTGCGTATTAAAAAGCTGATTTCTCAGTTGGACTTCAAAATCCGCGCTGAAGAATCCGGTGGCGTTTACGTTTACAACGTTCGCCACGGTGATGCTGAAAAGATCGCTCAAACACTTCAGGGTGTGACCAAGGATGCCGCTCCAAAACCGGCAACTGGTGGCAGTCTGCTGTCCCCGCTGGGTTCTCAAGGGATGCAAGCTCCTCAGGAAATCTTCGGTGGCGATGTTAAAATCACAGCTGATAAAACCACCAACAGCCTGATCGTGACTGCAAGCAAGCAGGATTACGATGTGGTTCTGAATATCCTTTCTAAAATTGACACCCCTCGTGACCAGGTGTTTGTTGAAGCCATTATCATGGAAATGTCTGTGAATGACGGTAATTCCTGGGGTATTGGTTACTACCAGTACGGCGACAGTGGTTACGGCAAGGTCGGTTTCAACGGTCTTTCCAATATCAATGACTTCCTGTCCCCGACAGGTGGTTCTGGTGCCGTGATCGGCTTCGGTCAGGGTAAAACGGTGGAAGTGACGGATCCGGTTTCCAAAACGACTTTGAAGATCCCTAGTCTTTTGGGTTTCATCAACTTCCTGAAAACCGCGAAAAAAGCCAACATCCTGTCCACTCCTCAGTTGATGACTTTGGACAATCAAGAGGGTGAATTGGAAGTGGGCGACAAAGTCGTTGTCGGTGAAAACGTGCAAAACGTTGGAACCAGCGGCACGACGGTAAGAACTCCGCAGTTTGAAGACGCGACGATCAAACTTGCGATCAAACCATTCATCAGCCCGGCTTCGAATCAGATCCGCATGGAAATCAAGCAACAGGTGGCCCAGCTTTCAACAGCTTCCACACCGAAAGCGTTCCAGGATTCCACACAGCCTTTGGCAAAACGTTCCCTGAAAACTGTGATCAACGTGAATAACGGCGACACGGTGGTTCTGGGTGGTTTGATGAAAGAACAAGACCAGGAGTCCGTCACGAAAGTGCCTCTGCTGGGCGATATTCCAATTATTGGATGGCTGTTCAAGTCCCGCACGATCGTAAAAGACAAAACGAACATGGTTGTGTTCCTGACTCCGAAAATCGTGCGTAACAACATCGAAGCCAATGCCATTGTGACTAAGAAGCTTGATGAACGCGTTGATTTCGTAAAAGCTCAGGGCGGCGTGGATCCATACGGCGCCAAACTGGATGAAATCCGCCGCAAAGCAGAAGCTCCGTCTGATGCGGATGTTCCTGCAACTGCTGAACCTATTATTGAGGAGTAATTCTGATGGCCTCCGTGGATGTTTCAACGATACTTGCCAAATCGACCTCTTTAACACAGGACCAAATCCGTTCTGTGTTAAACAACCCTTCGGTGGTGAGACCCGTCACCGTCGGCGAGGCTTTGGCTGCGAAGGAATTTTCCACGGCGGATGAAGTGGTCTCCGATCTGTGCAAAGAACTGGGCCTGGATTTTATCCGGGACATCCCCGTCAGCGAGATCGCAGTCGACTTGATCCGGGACCTTCCTATCAACTACGCAAAACAGCACAACGTCCTTCCCTACAAGGAAGACGCGGACCTGCTGGTGGTACTGACCAGTAATCCGGTGAACCTCAAAGCCCTGGATGACATGAAGGTGCTGTTCGGAAAGCGCGTGCGCCCTCTGATCACCACCTCCAGCCGTGTTCAGGATGCGATCAATAAAGTTTACGAAAAAAGCACCGCGAATCTTTCGGGTCTGGATGAAATCGCCGAAGAAGATTACGACCTGGATGATCCTATCGTGGATTTGCTTGAGGCCGGCGAAGATGACGCTCCGGTGATCAAGATGGTGAACAGCCTTCTATTCCGTGCGGTGAAAGAAAAAGCGTCTGATATCCACATCGAGCCTTATGAAAAAGACATGGCCGTGCGCTTCCGTACGGACGGTATTTTGTTCGACGTGTTCAAACCACCTAAAAAGCTTCAAAACGCCATCACGTCCCGTATCAAAGTTATGGCCAATCTGAACATCGCCGAAAAGCGTTTGCCCCAGGACGGTCGTATTCCTTTGAAAGTCGGTGGTAAAGATATCGATATTCGTCTGTCTTGCGTCCCTACCACGTTCGGTGAGCGTCTGGTTATGCGTATTCAAGACAGGTCTTCTGTGGTGCGCGAACTGGCGGCTTTGGGCTTCTCTCAGGATAATCTGTCCAAAATGGAAGAGGACATCCTGACCAGATCCTACGGGATCTTCCTGGTTACGGGTCCGACGGGTTCTGGTAAGTCCACCACTTTGTATGGTGCCCTTTCCAAGCTGAATCAGCCTGACGTGAATATCCTGACAGTTGAAGATCCGGTGGAGCAACGTATCCACGGTATCGGTCAGGTGCAAGTGAACTCAAAGATCGGCCTGACTTTCGCAGCCGGCCTTCGTTCCTTCCTTCGTCAAGACCCTGACATCATCATGGTCGGTGAGATTCGTGACTTGGAAACAGCCGAACTGGCGATCCAGGCCTCTTTGACGGGTCACTTGGTTCTATCCACACTGCATACGAATGACTCCGCCGGGGCCTTCCCCCGTCTGATCGACTTCGGGGTTGAGCCGTTCCTGATTGCAACTTCCATCACGGGTGTTATCGCCCAGCGTTTGGTGCGTGTTCTTTGCCCGCACTGTAAAGCCCCGCATGAAGCCACGGATTTCGAAATTCAGCTGCTGGGTATCACTCGCGAAGAAGCCAACAAGGCCAATATCTGCAAAGCAATGGGTTGCAACCACTGCTCGCAGAAAGGTTATTCCGGTCGTACCAATATTGGAGAGTTGATGATCGTAACGGATGACATCCGCTCATTGATCATGCAGCGTAAAGACGGTAATACAATTAAAAGACAAGCAGTTGCCAACGGAATGAGGACCTTCCGTGACCACGGGATTCAAAAAGTCCTTGCGGGTATCACGACAATTGAAGAACTGACCTCCAATACGCAACTGGATATTTAAGCCGGCTTGCCGGGCAGAGCCGAAGCCCCGGCAGGGCGTAGGCTGAAGCAGCTTCGGCTGCTTCAATAAAAACAAAGGCGGCCTCGCCGCCACAATTGAAGAGTCATTAACCAAGGTAACCACGATGCCTATTTTTGAGTACAAAGGCCTGTCGAAAGACGGAAGAAACGTTAAAGGGACCATCGACGCTGAGAACCAGCGTGCGGCCCGCACCAAGCTCAAAAAAGACAATATCTTTGTCATCGACATCAAAGACAAAAAGAAGGTCGATCCAAAAAAGAAATCCGGTCCCCGCGCCACAAAAACTGTTGGCGTCAAAGACCTTTCTTTGATGACCCGTCAGCTGGCGACTTTGATCAAAGCCAACATTCCCTTGGTCGACGCGCTGACAGCCGTTTCTGAACAGGTTGAAAACCCGACGCTGGCAGAAGCTTTGGCCGACTGTAAGAACATGGTCAACGAAGGTTCAACTTTGCATAAAGCGATGTTGAAGTACCCGAACGTTTTCACCACGATCTATGTGTCAATGGTGGAAGCCGGTGAAATGTCAGGAAGCTTGGATGTCATCTTGATGCGTCTGGCGGAATTCACCGAGGCGCAGGCCGATTTGCGCGCTAAAGTCAGCAGTGCCATGACTTATCCGGTGATCATGCTGGTTGTGACGTTTGGTTTGATGGGCTTCTTGTTCATCTTCCTGATTCCGAAAATGGTGACCGTGTTTGAGTCTGCTCCGCAATTGCAGCTTCCGTGGTACACGGTGGCTTTGATTGATGCGTCCCAGTTCGCGGTGAATTACTGGTACTTGATTTTGGGAAGCATGCTGATTGTGTATCTGCTTTTCCGTAACTGGAGAAACACTCCGGCTGGTAAAAACCAGTGGGATGCGATTTCTTTGAAATTACCGCTGATCGGCCCGACGGTTCGCATGGTGGCAGTGTCCCGCTTCACCCGTACTTTGGCAACCCTGCTTAACGGTGGCGTGCCGATGCTGGCTGCGATGGATATTGTCAGAAACGTTGTCGACAATCACGTTCTGGCTAAAGCGATCGATGAAGCCCGCAGCAATATTTCTGAGGGTGAATCTATTGCCGGTCCTTTGAAAAAATCCGGCCAGTTCCCGCCTATCGTGATTCACATGGTGAACATCGGTGAAAAAACCGGCGAGCTGGAAAACATGCTAAGCCAGGTCTCTGACGCCTATGACTTCCAGGTAAAAACCAAATTGGAAGGTCTGACCAGCATCATGGGTCCGATCGTTATCGTTATCATGGGTGCCGCGATCGGTATGATCGTTATGGCCGTCATGGTCCCAATGTTCGAAATGGCGAACGTTGCGGGGTAGAATTTAGCGCAAAAAATAGAAACAAAAAAAAGGAGTCCTTGGGGCTCCTTTTTTTATTCGGAGAATTGCAGATCGTAGGTGGAGCATTGCGAGACGGGGTAAGTCCCTTTTTTTATCCCCTCGATCAAGTGGCGGGCTTCACGCCCCACGGATGAAACATATTTTGGTCCGCGGCACATCACCGCGCTGGACGGACGATAGACCGGCGCTGACGGAGTTGTGTCGTCCACGTATTTCTGCAGTTCTGCGATCTCGGCTTCGCCCCAGAAAGTGACTGCCGTCTTTTCGATCATCACGCCATTGCAGCAATGACTTTTCAGCCCCTGCAACAGATTCACCGGCCCCCAGGTTTTCAATTCCTGCGCCGTCACCGAGGCATTATCAGGCTTGCGCACGGGCGCTGGCTCCGGCCCCTTCCAAACAGACCCACAGCCCGCAAAAACAAATCCTGCCAACAACATCAAGAATGCATTTTTCATTAGCGAGCTCCTTTTTTCAGCTGCTTTGCAGAGGCTTGCACCATCTCAGAAATGTGTCTTAATTCGCCCGCTGCCGTAAAGGTTTCCCGATCCTGCTTATCCATCGCCACCACCTGCAATTGGTCACCCAATGCAGCCAGGCGCAGTTGCAGACTTCCCAGCATGAAGTCACGCTCGTCAGGTTTCATCTTGGCGATCTCGGGTTTGTTTTTAGCATCTTTCAGGTATTCAACCAGAGCAAGCCCCGTTTCGCGCAGATTCTTGCGGGCTTCAGCCCCCAACGCATCCCCTTTGAACAAGGCTTCCTGCACGCAGTTTTCAGCTGCATCCATCCCCTTGAACGTTTCACGAACCTGATCCGGCACATTCTGGTTGTTCTTCAAATAGTTTTCCATGGAATCACAACGGTAAAATGCCACGGCCTGCCCGCATTTAGAGCTTTTGGCATTGATGACATTTTGACGGCATTCCTGCTTGTTGGGGACTTCATAGGTTTTATAAACCTTATCCAGAGTTTGAAGCGCATAAGGGGCCATGCTGCTAAAACCATTTTTTGAATAGGCGATCTTTTCGTCGATATAAATGAAACCATGATATTCGTTGGTCTTACCCACGCCGGCGATCTGACGAATGGCTCCCACATCCCCTGGCTCTTTCTTTTCACCGTCTTTTAGCGCACGGCAAAGAGGCGGACGCATATAGAAATTCATTTCTTCCGGAGTCGAATAACGCATGGAAGGCAAAATATTACTCATCACCAGGGACAAGTTCCAACAGTTCGGACCGTCCACTTCAGGCGTGGCCCCATGATATTTGACCACATGTTCAGGCACACAATCCGTGATATCGAAATTACATGACTCGCCCGGCTGATCCATCACAGAACCAGGGTCACAAGTTTTGCCGGTTTTGGCATTCCTACTCCACTTCGCCAAAGAGGAATAAATACTTTTCCCCTCTTCACAAGCCCCCGACAAAACAAGCCGATCTGATTTCTTAGAAATCTCAAACGCCTGCGCCTGCATCAAAAACAAGAACACGACACCAAATATACTTCTCATCCCAAACTTATCGGCAGCTTCCTTACTCAAAACAAGACAGACAAACGTCCAACCAAAAACCTAAAGTAACCCATAAACTCCCCATCCCAAACTATCCCCATACCTTCACAACCCAGCAAAGGCAGTCCCGACTATTGTCCCATAAAGTCCTCTTGTGATTCGATTAACGAGTCCGGAGAGTTCGCTGTGGGAACCCTGCGCGCCGAGTTCCGCAGACGAGCCTACAAAACGACTCGAAACAAAACGGACACACACGAGCGAGGACTGTCCGAGGCGAGAAGGGTTCCCACAGCGAATTCTCCGGGCGTCGCATAACCGCAGCCAACAGAGCGAAGAATTATTATGTGACATTAGTCCGGCTGCCGCTCTGTCCTTTGATTTTGGGCTAGGTTTTGCTATCCTCAATGTCTGTAAAAAGGAGTAAGTATGTCTCTTCTCAAAAACCGCAAGGGTATGACTCTGATTGAAATCATGATCGTCCTTGCCATCATCGGTGGTATCGCAGCTCTTCTTCTTCCTAACATCACGGGACAATTGGATAAATCCAAAGCCAAAGAGGCTAAGATCCAACTGACACAAATCGTGAACGCCCTTTCCATGTACTACACGGATTGCGGTAAATATCCTCAGACTTTGGAAGGCCTGACAACTGCTGATCCAAACTGCTCCAACTGGGGTCCTCAGCCTTACTACACCAAGAAACTTCAGGATCCATTCGGTCACGATCTGGTTTACGAACTGGAAGGTGGCGAATACTCTTTGAAATCTTTGGGTAAAGACGGCCGCGAAGGTGGTTCTGGCTTTGACAAAGACATCACGCTGGATGATCTGAACTAATTCAGATGCTTGGCAATAAGCGGGGTTTCACTCTCATTGAGATCATGATCGTGCTGGCCATTATGGCCGCCTTGATCACAGTGGGAGCCCCCCGACTTCTCAAAAAAGACGGCAACATCAAGACCGTCGCCCGCAACTTCATCGTTCTTTCCAAAGAAATCCGCAACAAAGCCCGTTTGACCAACTCCACTTACCGCCTGGCCATCAGCATGGAACCGGGAGAGGAAAAGTATTGGCTGGAACGCGCCAGTGGCCCCCAAGCTGTGGATCCTGAAGCCGCGGAAAAAGAAAAAGACCGGGATGAAGAGGATGCTCCTCCTCCACTGTTTCAGATGGACAAGTCCCTGCTGAAAAAAGAAAAAGAGCTTCCCGAGGGCCTGCGTTTTGCCTCGGTTGAAACTGTGAATATGAAATCCCCTATGACTTCCGGGGTGGCCTACATCCATTTCTTCCCAGAGGGCTTTGTGGAAGCCTCTGCTGTGCAGATCACGAATGGAAATAATTTAACTTGGACTCTTGTTTTTAATCCTTTAACGGGTCAAGCTGATATCATTGAGAAAGCTTCTTCGTTAAAGGAAGTCCAGCGGTGAAAAAAAACGGATTCACATTGATTGAAACCATCATGGCGATGGTGATCCTGTCCTCGGGAATTATGCTTTTGGCGAATTCCTGGAGCGGTTCTTTCATGCGTGTCCGCAAGACCCAGCTTTCCACCGAAGTCACAGCTTTGCTTGAAAGAAAAATGGTCGAAGTCGAAATGGAGTACGCCGGAAAACCTCTGGACTCCATCCCCGAAGAAACCGAAGACGACTTTGGCTCTGAGTACCCGCAATACACCTGGAAAATGACCTCCAAAGAATTTGAAGTTCCGGATATTTCAGCGACCCTGACCGCTCAGGCTGGGGGTGCGGATGAAATGGCTTTGACCGTGATGAAGACACTGACAGAGCACCTTTCCAAGTCGGTGAAAGAAGTCAAAGTTACAGTCATTTACAAAGGGGCGAAAAAACCGCTGGAGTTTTCCGCCACCCAGTACTTTGTCGATTATGACAAGGAACTGCCACTGCCTTCGATGCCGGGGATGTGATGATGAAACACAACCGCGGCTTTACCATGATTGAGCTCATGATCACGATCACCATCCTGGGGACACTCACGATGCTGACGGCGCAGGCCATTCAACAGGCCGTGAAGGCCAAGGTCAAACTGCAGGATCAGATCGATGATGTGTCCCGTATGCGCGACGGTTTGCGCCTGCTGGAAAGAGACATCAATCTGGCTTACCACTATCGCGACGTTGAAAAAGAGCTGGAACAGCTGATCAAGAAAAAGAATACAAACAACAATGGCAATCCCGGCGGCGGCACCATCCCTAATGGCGGATTCCCTGGCGGCAACCCCGGCCCGATCACCAATGAAACACAAGACCCGGCAGAACAACGCGAAGTTCCCCGTCGTGATCCTGAGACCCACTTCGTGGGTAACAACGAGTCCATCAATTTCGTGACCATGAACAATGCCCGCACCGTCAGAAACACCAAACAGGCAGACTTTATCGAAGTCGGCTATACCCTGCGCGACTGTAAATCACTGCGCGAAGGTGGCGGCAGTTCCAAATGCCTGTGGCGCCGAAGCTCCCCTTATGTGGACTTGGATGTCACCAAAGGTGGCGACGAAGTGGCTTTGCTTGAAAACGTCAGCGAATTCAAACTGCGCTATATGGGTAAAGGCAAACAAGATTGGGCCAATGACTGGCGCACGGATGCTCAAGGCGATGCAGCGACCAAAGGCAAATTCCCTCAAGCAGTTGAGATCTCTTTGACCGTGGAAAAGAAAACCGCCGGGAAAAGCAAAAAGTATTCAATGCAACTTATCGTCCCTATTCACTTCCCGAACAATCCAGAGGAGGGTGCAAATGCTCAAGGCAATCAAAGCTCTTGGCCGCGAACTCAAGCGCCCAATCAATAATGCCCGAGGCATCGCGCTGATGATCGCGATTGCCTGTATCATGCTGATGATGTGGATTGCGATGGAAGTGTCCTATGATTCCAACGTCGAATATCTGGTGAATTCACAGGGCTTAAACCGCGTGAAAGCATATTATGCCGCTAAATCCGGCATGCAGCTGAGCTTGCTGCGTATCAAGATCTATCAACAGGCCCAGAGCAAATTGGGCGACAAGCTGGGTGACACCAAGATGCTGGATCAAATCTGGCAGTTCCCGTTTGCGTGGCCACTGCCGATCCCGGATGAATTAAGCGCGATCGACAAAGATGCCTTCAAAAAGGCCGTCGCCGATTCCACGATGGACACAAGCTACATTGTGACGATCGAGGATGAAGGATCCAAGATCGACCTGAATGACTTGGCCTCCCCGTCAAAGTCGTTGCAGGAACTGACGAAAAAACAGCTGGTCACCATCTTTGCGCAAAAAATTAAAGAAGACGAAAACTTCCAGCGTGAATACAGCAACGTCCGATTTGACGAACTGGTGAACAACATCGCCGACTGGATGAGCCCGAAGTCCGCTTCGTTAAACGGCGGCGACAAACGCGCCAATTATGCTGAACTGAACCAGGCTTCGCAAAGCGATTACTATCCTCCGAACCGTCCGTTCAGATCTATCGCGGAACTGCACATGGTTCCAGGCATGAACGATGACTTCTATGACCTGCTGGCCCCGCGAGTGACCATTTATGGAATGAAAGGGATCAACCCGAACATCGCCACCCGCGAAGTTCTAAAATCCCTGGACCCGGCCATGACCGACGAAGTGGTCACCGAGATCATCAAACGCCGCGGATCTGAAGAAGAAGGTGGACAGTTCAAATGTGACCAAGGCGGCGGCAGCAGCGATTTCTGGCAATTCGTTCAAGGCAAAGGCATCCGCACGGAAGGAAATCCTGAAGACGTTCCGCTGATCTGCGACAGCGTGATGAACTTTAAAATCCGCAGCACCGGTGAATTCGCCGGCGCCACCCGCGAAATTGTTGCGGTGGTGATGGACTTGCAAAAAACCGCAAGCAAAGTGAAAAAATACGTCGACAAAGACAAAAAGGCTGCAGCCGGTGGCGACCAAAGCAGCGGCAATCCCGACCCCGCCGCCGGAGGCAACCCAAGCGGTAATCCCGGCGGAGGTAACGCCGGCAACAACGCCACACAAATCCCCAAAGGCCCGCCAAGAGTTGTCTATTGGAATGAAAGATAGAAAAATAAAAAACCCCGGCGATGAACCGGGGTTTTTGTTTTTTAAATCTAATCTTTTCTAACTAGTAGCCATAATCAGCGCAACTGCCACGAATCGTTTGTTTGGCAGATTCAACCGCTTCACGCACTTGCGCCACCTCGGCTGCTTTGCTCGGGCAACTAGCCTCTAACAAGTTCGCATAGAACTCATAAAGCTTCGCCGTAGCTTTCGCGTTGTCGCAAACTCCCACACCCTCATTGATCGTCGCAGAATGTTTGTCCATCTCAAGGCCCAAAGCATAGTCATCACAAGCCACTTTCGGAGCTTTGTACTTGCCGATACCATAGCCGCCAGCAGAAGAAGAATTATTCCCACCATTCATCGGTGGCTGCGCCGGATTGGCTGGACGATTTGGATTAGGGTTCGGATCAAATGCCGGAGGACGATCCCCACCCCCACGAGTGTCAGCAATCGGAGGCATGAAATCAGAAACCGGCGCCATCCCTTCAGGATTTTTCCCACCCAAAGCTTTTGCAGCCATCAGCTCTTTGCAAGGTTTGATGGTAGCGCAGGGCTTTAAAGTCTCAATATGCATTGGGGACAAAGCCGCTCCCATACGAAAAACTACCGTGCTTTTGGTTCCTGAGTTTAGAACCACATCATACAAGAAATAGCTGCCAGCGATTTTCTTACCTTGACTATACCGAATCAAATAAGACCACTTGCCATCCTCTTGTCCTTTTTGATTCACATTGGGTACGGTCACATAGCCATACCCTTCTGCATATCCATTTTCACACTTCCCACTCCACGTCACTTTAGGTCCACGCACAATTACACTAGGCTGTTCCAGTTTACATCCATTGGAGGACATCACTTGTTGAGTTGGTTGATTTGCAGCAAGCCAAGAGTTGATCTTCGCACATTGCTGAGCATTGCTATTATTTTTACCATCGCAGTAATCCACGGAATCGGTGCCAGCAATATAGTAATAGTATGTTTGAAGGGAGTTCACATAATAGCTGCCAGGAATAACCGCACCTCGCTGCATTTGAACACCATAAATTTTAACAAAAACACCGTCATACTGCTGAACAGAAACCCAACCAAAACCCTCAGCATTCCCACCCGGACATGCGCCACTCCACATATGCTTATCTTTAGGATTTATATACAACACTGACAGATTCAAGCGGCACCCATCTGAAGTCACAACCGTATGGCCTTTTGAATACTCTGAAACAGGGGTGGTTTTTTTCTTCTTCCCAAACAAAGCATGTGAATTAAACGACACAAGACAGACCAGCACAAAGACGCCAAAAAAACGCATGAAAACCTCAAAAGATTGAATTTGATCCGCGTTTCTACCACTAAATACGTTTCTGTATGATTACATCGAAGAAACCAGCAAAATTTCCAAGGGCCGTCCAATATTTCGACAACCCTCCATCTCTAGCAGTTAACGCAATCCGCCCTCGCTACGAGGGCGAAGCGCGTCACCCAATAACCACCCACACCTCGACCAAAATCCAGCATCCCCATCCCCACCGCGCCTTCCCCAAAGGGGAACAGCCTACATCCCCCGCACCAAGATGCAGGTCTTTTATGCCATTGGCTCTGTGTATAGCTGTTATTGTCGCCCTTCGGTGGCGCATGGATGCGCGAACCGCAGCGAAGCTGCGGCACCGACTGAGCCCGGATGGCGTGGCGACAATAATAGCTATACACAGAGCCAAACGTCGCATAAACTTAGACCAAAGCCAGTTCATGGAGGAATTGCTTTGAAATCTCTCGGCATTGACATCGGATCCAGCAGCATCAAGGTTGTTGAAGTGCAGTCCACTTCAAAGGGCTTTCAAGTAACTCAGTTCATGGAGCATCCACTCGGAATTTCTCCAGGCGCTGATCAGGAGCTTGAAATCCTTGAGTATTTGCGTGACCTCTCCAGTCTTTATGACCCGTCACAAACTCGGTTCAACTTTGCATTGCCACAAAATCGCGTGGCGATTCGAAACAAATTCTTCCCGTTCAATGACCGCATCAAGATCTCCAAATCTCTGGCCTTTGAACTTGAAGAAGATCTGCCATTTTCATCTGACAATGCCATCTTTGACGCTAAAATCATCCGCACGGTAGGTTCCGGCGCGGAAGTTCTGGCGTGTGCGGCTCCAAAAATCCACGTGCAGAATCTAATTCAGCGTGCGCAGGATTCCAACATGGATCCGTTCATCATTTCTTCCGAGGGCACTTCCTTTGCGAACGTGTTCGAACGCTGGAATGAAGCCCCACCCGCTTTGACAGCTCCGGCTTTGGGACTGGAAGAAGAAGTCAGACCCGTTCGTCAGGTCACTATCACTTTGAACATCGGGCACAGCCGCACTTTGGTGTGTGCCTTTGAAGGCAGCTCTTTGATTCAGGTGGGGTCTATTCTTTGGGGCGGTAAAAATATCGCTGACGCCATTGCGAAGAAATACGAAATTCCGTACATCGAAGCGATCAAAGAACTTCAGACCAAAGCATTCATCCTGACCAATAAACAGGGTGCCACTTTCGATCAGGTGACTTTCTCAGACACAATTGCCAAGTGCGTGCGCGAAATGGCGCGGGATCTGCAACTGGCGATTCTGGAAATGAAAAGTGAATTCAATGCCCAGATCAACAGCATCCACCTGACCGGCGGTGTATCTCAGATTCAGAATCTGGGCCCATTCCTGACGCAAGTTCTGGAAGTTCCGGTGAACCGCGTGTCGGTTCTGGATCAGATCCCGAATGTAAACTTCGAACGCTCAGCTTACCATGGCGCAATTTGTGGCGTGGCTTTGGGACTGGCGATTGAAGGCTTCAAAAAACCAAGAAACCCACCTTTGAACTTCCTGCGCGGTGAATTCGCCAAAGAAAATCACCAGCTGAAAATGTTCTGGGAAAAATGGGGCTCGACAATCAAAGTGGCCACAGCGGCTTTGGTGGTTCTGTTTGTGTACTCGTCTTTGCGTGAAAGCTTTGCTTTAAGCCTTGCGGACCGCACTCAGGAAGTGCTGAAGTCCCAAGCCAAGACAGTCGCAGGTCTGAAAGGCCGTGCGGCTTCTGAAAACGGCATTCGCAAGTACATCCGTGACAACAAAAAACGCGCCGCTGATCTTAAAACTCTGGCGAGCGTTGCCAATATGAACTCCGCCCTGGACATCGCCAAAAAGATCAACGATGCGGCTCCGCCGAAGTCCTCGATCACTTTGGACATCCAGCAAATGGCGATTCAGGATGCTCAGGTGACTTTGCAAGGGTATGTGAACTCTCCGCGTGAAATGAGTCTTCTGCAGCAGGCACTGACCAACGTTTCCACGGATGGTCAGGTGAAAAGTGGCCAAAGCACGCTGGGCGCTCTGCCCGGCCGCACCGCTTTTTCATTCAGCTTCAATGTCGATCGCAATGTTGAGAAGGTGACAAGATGAGCAGTTTTGACGATTTAAAAGAAAAACTTGTCAGCGACGCCCGTGTGACCTGGGAACGTATCCAGGAAAGTGGTGCTTACAATCAGCTGCGCGACCGCTATGAAAACATGACTCCGGCCATGCAAAAGCTCACTTTGGTGGGTGGCGTGGCGCTGGTTTCTTTGATCATCCTGTCCATTCCTTATGGCAAATACACTCAGTCCACTGAATACGTCGGCGAATTTGAAAGCAAACGCATGACCATTCGTGAATTGCTGAAGGTCAGCCGTGAATCTTCGGATGTTCCGCAGATTCCCCAGGCGCCAAGCATGGACATGATTCGCAACAACATCGACAATCAGATCAAGGCGGCGAATCTTTTGCCGGAACAGATCAAAGGCACCGAGATTCAGGACAACAATTCCAATCTGGTTCCTAAAAATCTGACAGAAGGTCTTTTGCAGGTCAGCCTTGCAAAACTAAACATCCGTCAGGTGCTGGATCTGGGCTATCAGTTCCAGAGCATCAACCCGAGTGTGAAAATGAAAGACATGGTGATGACCGCCAACCGCGAGGACAACCGCTATTTTGACGTGGTTTACAAGATGGTGGCTTTGGCCGTCCCTGCCGCCCCGGCACCGGAAGCTCCCGAGCCTCCTTCGCGCGGCAACCGCTTCAAACGTAACAACAACAACGACAGCGGAGACGAATAATGGAACAACTTCGTCAGTTGCTGAAATTGATCCGCGAAAGCAAAGGCAAAATCTTTGTCATGGTGGTTTCCGCCCTGGTCTTTGTTTTTCTGCTGTTCCCGTTTGACGACCTGAGTGATTTGATTTCTTCCCAGGTGTCCCGTCTTTCCAATAATTCTGTTTACGTGCAGTTTGAAAAACTAAAAATGAGCCTGTTCCCGCAACCGGGCGTGAAGATGGATCAAGTCTATATTGAATCCATCAGAACTCCGGCGATTTCAGCGACGGAGCTGGTGATCACTCCGTCGGTTCGTGGCCTGATTCAGCAAAAACCTTACGGCCATGTGTCTGCAAAGGGTTTGTTGAAAGGTGACGTCGACGTTCAAGTGGGTAAAGGCAGCAAAACCGAAAACGGTGCTGAACGCCACAAGATCGAAGTCAGCGCGAAAAAGATTTCCCTGCATGATCTGCGCGAAATGGCGAACTTGCCTGTTCTGCTAAAAGGTCAGCTGAATCTGGAGTCCACGGCTTTGGCCGATCTGACTTTCCAGGAACAGCCCGACATTGAAATGAATCTTTCCATCAATCAGTTCGAGCTTCCGCCTTCCAACGTGAACACCCCGATGGGCCCATTGACGTTGCCGGATCTGAAATTGAGCACGGTGGAACTGAAAGGCCGTCTGGCCGCCGGACAGTTCGTGATTGAAACCGGAACCATTGGTAAACCGGGCGATGAACTTTACGGTACTATTAAAGGCAAGATCGGCCTGACGATTGTGAATCGTGGAAACTCTTTCGGTCATCAGATTGGTGCTTATAATATCGAAGTGGATCTTAAAACCAAACGCAGCTTCCAAGAGCGTGCGGCTTTGTTCCTGACGTTCATTGACGGTTATAAAACACCGACCTCCGAAGGCTCCCAGTACAAATTCAAGGTTTCCGCCAGCAATCCTATGATGCCGCCAAGCATCGGCGCCGTGCGTTAATCCGATTATTAGATCCCCCACCAGCCCCGCTTAAATTAACTTGATGCGGGGCTCTGCCTAAATATTGCTCACCCTATTCACAATACAATCCTGAAGCTAAGTCCTTATTGACTTAGCTCCCGTTCTGACAAAAAACGAACTGGTTAATTAATATTTGGAGGGAATATGTCCGGAGTAAATAAAGTTATCCTTGTAGGCCGTTTGGGCGCTGATCCTGAAGTTAAGGCAATCGGCAGTGGCAGCACTGTTGCGCGTTTGAATCTGGCTACAAGTGAGTCATGGGTAAAAGACGGTCAACGCCAAGAGCGCACTGAATGGCACCGTATCACTGTATGGGGCAAATTGGCTGAGATCTGCGGCAAACACCTTTCCAAAGGCCGTCAGGTTTACGTAGAAGGCAAATTGCAAACTCGTCAGTGGGAAGACCAACAAGGTCAAAAACGCTACACGACTGAAATCGTGGCTTCCACAGTTCAATTCCTGGGCGCAGCTGGTGGCGAAAAATCCTCTGGCAACTCTATGGGTAACGACGATTTCAACTTCCAGGATTTCGGTCCGGAGCCTAGCTTCAACTCTAACGACGAAATTCCATTCTAAGGGATGAAAACGGCCCGCCTGCTGCGTTGAATGAGCTTCGTCCTCATCCAGCGTAGCTTAGGCTACGCCTCCTTGCGGGCGAAACTCATCCGCCTTGCATTCAGACCATTTTGATCCCTTAGTGATTTTTGGGATTAGCCTAAAGCCCTGAAGTAATTCGGGGCTTTTTTTTTGCCTTTTAAGTTCTTATAATTAAAGGGCTATGAAAAGTTTCATACTTTCCTCCCTTTTTGTGGTTTTACTCAGCGGTTGTACAATCTACCGTTCGGAGGGTCGTAAGCAGTTTGAATCCGAAGCTCCGGGCAAAGTGGCTGCCGCTTCTTTCCAGCTGATCAGTTGTAAAAAAGAAGGAAAACTTGAGACCTGGTTCAACGAGGAATTCCCTTCTCACACCTACGAACTTGTCCTTTCAGAAAACGATCTGGAGATCTGGCGCACTCACCGCGGTGAAGTGGTCGAAGTCAAAGCTTTGCAAAAAAGCGAAAAGTCGACTCAGTCCTGCATCTATCAGTTCGCCAGCGAGACCGTCTGGACCTTGTACAAAGATCAATTCATCCGTGAACTTGAAAACAACCTGATGACACTGGAATAGAAGAGGTCCCCGAGTGAATTTCAAAAACCAGCTGTGCGCTTTGAGTCTTCTGCTTTGTTTTTCCTCCACAGGCCTTGCCGCATCGGTTTCTGCAGTCAAAGGGCAAAAAGTTCTGATCAATCTGGATGGCGATGCCACCGAGGTGGGTGAAGAATTCTATCTGATCAACCCGTCCACACAAAAACGTTCGGCCATCATTCGCATCAAACAAGTCAAAGGCAGCAAAGCTCTGGGTGAAATCGTGCGTGGTAAAGCCGCTGATGGCTTTACTTTGCAGGCCAAAGCGCCCTCCGCCATGTCCGCTGACGCCCCGGCTGAGACAGGCGAAGAGTCCACCCCCAAGCAAAGCAATGCTACCGGCTATTTGCGCGTCCTGAAGGACTCCTGGGGCGTTTTGGGCGGCTATATGATGAACACCATGGATGCCGACATCACTTATCGCGACAGCTTCGGCATCAGCCAG
Organism: Bdellovibrio bacteriovorus str. Tiberius; assembly: GCF_000317895.1. Lineage (NCBI taxonomy): Bacteria > Pseudomonadati > Bdellovibrionota > Bdellovibrionia > Bdellovibrionales > Pseudobdellovibrionaceae > Bdellovibrio > Bdellovibrio bacteriovorus. Next base: position 1,668,150 of record NC_019567.1, on the reverse strand, counting down.
AAAGCTTCTGCCAGCATGTCCGGCACCGGCTTTGGCTTCGGCGGGTTCTATGACTATGCCCTGAACAACAGCCTGGTGGGCCGCGGCTACGCAGCGATGGAACAATTCAACGTCACGGGCAGCTCAAGCGAAGCAGCTTGTAACAGCAGCACCACGTGTGATGCGAAAATCAACTATCTGTCCCTGTATGGTCTTTTGAAATGGTATCCGATTCAGAACAAATACCGTGTGTGGCTGGGTGGCGGCATGGGCTATCTGCTGGCGCTTTCCAAGTCCTCCACGGCGCTGAACGAATCAGAAATCTCCACCAATCAGGTCTTCACTTTCGGTGGAGGTTTGGACTGGCAGATGGATCGCAAAAACTACATCCCCGTCAGCATCGAATACAATATGTTCCCGGCTTCAGACACTGTGAAAGCCAGCATGATTGTGATCAAAGCCGGCTGGGCTTGGAATCTGTAGTCGAACTTGCAGTCGAATTTGTAAAAATACACCTTAATACGGACACTTAAGCTCCCTTTTTCAGGGCGCTTTTATCAATAGATTCTCATTAGATTTCATAAGTTGCTTTCTGCCCTCTTTGATTTTAGAAACCACGCCAGTTCATAAAACCTCAATTAAGGAGAAAACATGAAAAAATTCGTACTGGCACTTATGATGGTTCTTCCATTCTCTGCACAAGCTAACCAAGATCTGGTTCTTGATGGCGAAAGATGGTTGGCAAAATTCACAGCTTACGTTTGTGACGACGGCAACACTCAAACGGCGACTCCGGTTGATATCTCTTCCCGCAACATCATCTTCACAACTGCTTCTGCAGACTACTCTTTGGACAACATCCTTCTTAAGGCAACTTACACTGAAGGTGACTCCACTTGTAACTACAGCACTTTGATGTTGGCAGACAACGCATTGTGGACTGTAGCTTTGACTGATTCCAAAGCTTACGCAACTTCCGGCACTTCTGACTGCTCTGCTGGTAAAGCTTACCTTGATCAATTGCTGGCTAAAAACGACTACAAATACCTTCACGGTCGCGTAGCTGTTTACGTTCCAGTTTCTGACGCTCAAGACCTGTGCGATTCCGACAAAGTTGGTATCCACATCCAAGTTACTGGCCGCGTAAAGTAATTTTACCGTCCCATTGATTGGTAAATTTGAAAAACTCCCATACCTAAACGGATGGGAGTTTTTTTATTTCTAAGCCCCCCTCACAAAGACCCTCCAATATTTTCTCAATACGCTTCCATTGAGTCACAGAACTTGCCCCCTCTGGCGCCCCATATTAAAACCAACCGACCCTAAATGACTCTTATTCGCAGGAAGTTTTGTGAACGGACGGTTTTTTAAATTTCTCTATAAAATCCACATATATGTGGGCATTTTTGTCGCCGTCCACCTGTTCGTTTTGATCCTGACCGGGACCATCCTGATCCTGAAGGACGAAATCGAAGGCAACGCTGGCGACGGCGAAGAACACCACGCAGAAGTCGTTCCGGCGATGGATGCGCACCTGGAAAAAATCCTGCTGAAATACCCAGGCGACCGCCCACAGTCCTTCAACGTTGAAGAGGCCGATCACGACGTCGCACAACTGCGCATGGGTAACAACGGTTCAAAACTTTTCCGCGAATCCCACCGCGTGTATTTCAACGTGCACACAGGCGAAGAGGTTGCTGCACCGAAAAAATCTGATGGCGTGATGGACTTCATCCTGCGTCTGCATCGTGAGTTTCTGCTGGGTTCCAACGGCAAGCTGTATGTCGGTTTGATCGGTGTGCTGTATGCCTTCACTTTGATTTCCGGATTCTTCATCTATGGAAACTTTGCGCGCAAAACAAACTTCGGGGAAGTCCGTCGCGGCTCCACCCGCGCGACCATGGGTGACTTGCACCGCTTTATCGGCATGACCGCTTTTGCCTGGAGCTTGATGATCGGCGTGACCGGATCTTTCCTGGGCTTTTCTTCCACGCTGATCAAGGTCTTCCAGTACAGCGAACTGCAAAAGCTGAATGTTCAGTACCCGACAGCTCCGCAGGCTCCACTGGCGTCGTTGGACAAGGTGATCGCGTCTGCGCAAAAAGCTCTGCCGGAATCGACTTTTGATTTTATGGTGTTCCCCGACACGCAATTTTCACCTCCGGGTCACTTCATGGTGCTGATGCATGGAAACACTCCGATGACCGAGCGCCTGGTGGAGTTGGTCATTATCGATGGCGTCACGGGTGAGCTGACCGAAGTGCGTGAGCTTCCGTGGTATCTGAAAGTCGCCATGCTGTCAGAACCTTTGCATTTCGGAAATTACGGCGGCTTGTTCCTGAAAATTTTGTGGGTGATCCTGTCCGTGGCCTCTTTGGTGATGCCGGTGTCAGGCATTTACATCTGGTGGAACCGTCGCCGCAAAAAAGCACCCGCCGCTTCTGCCAAAGCCACTTCGGTGCAGCCTTGGAAAGGTGCCTTGTTTAAAAGAATCTACACCGTACCGGTGATCCTGTCCGTGTTTTCAACCGCGGCTGTTATCGGCAGCTTCCTGGTTCAAGGGGCACTGAACACAATTTTTGTTGCTGCTCTTGTTGTCCCGGTGTCCATCGTCGTTTACTTCCTGATCTCGTGGTTGAAAAAGGGAGCTCAATGAAGAAGCTGAGCGCCCTGGGACATTTAAACACCACCACTTTCAGTGCCATCCAGATGATGACGTTCACCCTGATTCCGTTCATCGCGGAAAAAGGGGCTTTGAGCATTTCATCTGTGGTCTTGAGTTTCAGTGTGGGCAGTTTTTTGTTCCTGTGGTCCAGCCCCTTCTGGGCATCCCGCAGTGATTCCTGGGGCCGCATGAAGGTCTTGTCCGTCGGCATGCTGGGACTGTTTCTTTCCACCGCTATTCTGACCGTTGTGCTGATGTCACCGGGTGCTCACTGGGTGAATGAGCTTGCCGTATGGGGCAGCCGCCTGCTTTACGGCCTGACGGCCGCTGCGATCGTGCCGGTGTCCCAGGCTTTGCAGATTGATCAGCACCCGGAACAAACTCCTTTGAAATCCATGTTGTCCAATTCCATGAGCCTGAATGTCGGCCGCGCCTTGGGACCGCTGTATCTGCTTTTGGGTGGTGGATCTAACATGCTTCTGGTTTTGCAAAGCACGACGGCGTGGGCGTTGGTAGTATTGGGCTTAAATCTATTTGGCATCACTCAATCAGAAGCTCCGAAGACCACAAAAACCGAGCGCATTTCTTTAAGTGAATGGAAGTCCGCCCTGCGCCATATCTCTGACATCTTTTCGTTGGCGATCTTGTTCACAAGCTTCGTTGGCATTTTGAATTTCTCGTTGGCTTCGATCTTGAAAAAATCTTTCGACCTGACTTCGGTGGATTCCAGCGTCCTGATGGCAAAATTGCTTTTGGTCAGTGCGATCCTGGCCGTCATCACTCAAGCCCTGGGTAAAGTGCTTTTCAAAAATCCATGGCAAGGCGCCATGATCGTGGGGGTTGCCACCTTGTTGGGGGCAAGCCTGATTCTGGGTCATCTGGGTGACTGGTCCCAGCTGTGGATCGCAATTGTTCTGTTGTCTGTGGGGCTGTCCCTGATTCCACCGTGCTATATGGCTTTGATGGCCACACGCGGACCTGAGATGCAGTTTGGCCGTCGTGCCGGGCTTGCAGCGGCTGCCAACACTTTGGGTTACACCTTGGGTGGTGGTTTGGCAGCTTTGACTTTTAAAATGGATCTTTTCGGCATTGAAAGTGTGATGACCGCGTTGGTTGTGGTCATGGCTCTGAACATTGCCCTTCTTTACAGACGTCGCGAGGCGGTCTATGCATAATTTTAACGAACTGGCTTTGAAACACACGGTGTCTTGCTTTATGAATTCCCTGTTCAGGGAGTATCAGAATTTTTCATTTGAAGCAGGAACAACCCCGGAAAAGACGGACGTCATTTCTGTGGATCTTAAAAACGGCTTTGAGATTCTGATTCCGCTGAACAAAAAATCCCTGCTGGGTCGCCACGAATATGTGGGCACATTCTATCTGCGTCAGGGTTCCGAACTGAAATCGGTTGATTTCAACCACGCCGTGAACGAGCTTTTGACTTTCTTGTGCAAACACTGGGAACTGGAACTTTCCAAAAAAGACCTGTTCATGGGACGCCTGGAAAACAGCCTGCACAATATGGAGCTTTCCCTGAAAGCCCGTGAAAAAGATATTGAGCACATCTATTCCGGCAAGGTCAGTTTCATCGAAGCCGAACAGGGCCTGATGATTGGTCACAACTTCCACCCGTATCCAAAAATGCGCGAAGGTTTTGATGATCGTGATTTCGGGATTTACTCACCAGAAATGGGCGGTCACTTCCCGCTGCACTGGTTCTTTGTAAAACCCGAAGTCCTGCACGTGCAAACGGCCGAAACTTTTGCCTCCAAGAACTGGACAACTCGTTTGTTCCAAGCCGAAGGTTCCGAAACTGTACCAGAAGGCTTTATCCCCTTCCCGGTACATCCCTGGCAGCGTCAGCATCTTCTAAAGCACCCGGCAATTCAGTCGTACGCTGAACAAGGACTGATTGTGGATGGCGGCGCGGTTTCCAATGAAAGCTGGCACCCGACGTCTTCTTTGCGCTCTATCTACGGAGCACACAGCCCGTACATGCTGAAGTTTTCTTTGACCGTGCGACTGACCAATTCCATCCGTCACCTGACGGACGTGGAAGTCGTGCGCGGCCTGCAGGTCTACGATGTGATGTCGACCCCCGTCGGAAAGAAATTCCTGAACGACAACCCCCAATTTGAAGTGATCTTTGAACCGGCCTTCGCTGCTTTAAAAACCGCTGACGGCAAAGTCATCAACGAAAGCATCGTGGTCTGCCGTGAAAATCCATTCCAACAAGAGATTCCCGGCGAAGAAAACATCGTGGTTTCCACCCTGGCCCAGGACAATCCGCTGGGTGGCGACACCCTGATCTGGAAGCAGGTGCAGAACCTTGCCAAGTCCAGTGGTAAAAACCTGAAAGACGCCAGCCGCGAGTGGTTTAAACACTATATGCAGGTGGCGCTTCAGCCGTTTATCACGGCACAAAGCCAATACGGTATTTTGCTGGGCGCGCATCAGCAGAATATGATCCTGCGTATCTCAAATAATCTGCCAGTCAAAGCTTACTTCCGCGATTGTCAGGGTACGGGCTACAGTGAACACGGCTACAGTCTTTATCACAAAGACGTGGCAAGCCTGACCCGTGAAAACGGCAACATCCTGGACAACAAGGGCAATATTCTTTTTGCTTACTATCTGTTGGTGAATTCAACCTGGAATATTCTGGCGGCCCTTTCACACCCTGAAGGAGCCAGCGAAGCACAGTTGACTGCCGACATGAATGATTTCATCAAAGGTCTGTACAAACCAAATCTGCCGGACACAAGTTTCCTGGATTATGTGACCAAAGATGCGCGCATCTGGCAAAAAGGTAATTTCATTTGCAGTCTGCAAAGCTTGAATGAAAACACTGTGGCGAACCCGTTAGCTATTTATAATTTGATCGACAGCCCTATTTCTTTCTCTGGAGCCCTGTCATGAACATCCAATTCTCCACTTATGCCTGCGCCACTGGTCAGGCTTTTAACGTACAAATCGAAGGCACAACAGGCCTTCTGAAAACGGACAAAGTTCAAGTTCCTTTCAAAGTTTCTGTCGACGGCGACAAAGCCACCCTGACTGCCGAAACGGCTTCGGCTGTGGAATCTTTGGCGATTCTGGAAGCGCTCTTTAACAAAAACACTTCTTTGCAGTCAGCGACTGTGACCAACTCCAACCCGGAACTGCAAACCCTGGTGGGTGCGACGGCGTCTCCGTTTGCAGTTTCCCGTGATGATTTCTTCCAACTGCGCCCTATCTGGGTTCACAGCGGATTGACAGCGTTGACTCCGGAAAAATGGACCGTCACCAAAGAAGTAGCTCACCCGGTTCGTCCAGCTATTTCAGAAGGTCAGATTCTTTACCGCCGCACACTGGCTGACGGCAAAGTTTTGACTTTCCGAGTGGCGCATATCGAAAAAGATCTGGATATTTTCCACGAATGGCACAATCAGCCGCGCGTTTTGAAATTCTGGGAGCTGGACAAACCCAAAGAAGAACTGCGTGATTACCTTGCAAAGGGTCTGAAAGACGGCCACCAGTTCCCGACGATTCTGGAATTCGACGGCGCACCTGTAGGTTACTTTGAAATGTACTGGACCAAAGAAGACCGCCTGGGTCCTTACTATGATTCTGAAGCCTTTGACCGTGGTTTCCACTTCCTGATTGGCGATGTCAGCGTGCTGGGATTTGCCAACACCGATGCCATCTTGAAATCCGTCTGCCATTACCTGTTCCTGGAAGAGCCTCGCACACGCAAAATCATGGCCGAACCACGTTCAGACAACGTCAATGTTCTGAAGTATCTGGAAACATTTACGGCGTGGAAGAAACTCAAAGAATTCGACTTCCCTCACAAACGGGCGGCCTTGCTGGAATGCCGTCGTGAAGCTTTCTTCGGGGGACGTTACCTATGAGTTCTTTGGCCGACTGGAAAGACATCAATCTGCAGATGATCGCAAAAGGTCTGCAGGAACTCACCTATGAACAGGTGATCAACCCCGTGGCCACAACCACGCGGGATGAGTCCGTCGTCGGCCCTTATGAACTGACCTTGGCTAATCAGACCGTTTACAAATTCAGCGCTTGGCGCGGTCTTTGGACAGATCTGAAAGTCGATTCCACATCCATCACCCGCAATGGTGTTGCCGCAGAAAGTGCGGGACAGTTCTTTATCGACTGCCAGCAAGAAACCGGCATGGATGACATCATCCTGGCGAACTTTCTGGAAGAAATGCACAACACCCTTTACGCAGACTTGCGTGTGCTGGAGCTGAACCGTCAGGTGTCTTCAGACGACATGACCGCATTCAGTGGCGAAAAAGTTCAGACCTTGTTGAAAGGTCACCCTAAGATATTACTGAATAAAGGCCGCATCGGCTGGAGTGCCGCAGATCAGGATCTGTATGGCCCGGAAAACGCCAAACCCGTTCAGTTTTACTGGGTGGCGGTTCGCAAAAACCAAACCCTGGAAGGACTGGATGCCCCTCTTTCCTGGGACGCGATTTTGAACGAATGTCTTTCGGACAAAACAGCTTTTGAAAAGCAGCTGGCTGCTAAAAATGTCTCAAAGTCTGAGTACCACTTTGTCCCGGTTCATCCGTGGCAGTGGGAACGCTATATCAAAATTCAATACGGAACGGATCTGGCCTGTGGCCACATTCACTTCCTGGGGGCCTTTGGGGATCAGTACCTGCCACAGATCAGTCTGCGCACGTTCAGCAACATCACCCGCCCCGGCAAGCTTGATATCAAGCTGCCGATCACGATTCTGAACACGTCCGCCATTCGCGGAATCCCGGGCAAGTACATGAAGCAAGGCCCGGCATTAAGCACCGCTCTGACCGAGCTTTGCCAAAAAGACAGCATCCTAGCAGGTGTGACCGTGCTTGAAGAAAAAGCCGGCCTGTCCGTCGGTCATGGCTTGTATAGCCAGATTCAGCAGGCCCCTTACCGCTACAACGAGCTGTTGGGAGCATTGTGGCGCCAAAGTCCGGACTTCCACCTTGCTGAGGGCGAAACCGCGATTATCGCGGGCAGTCTGTTTCATCGCGATGCCAAGGGGCAGTCCCTATTGGGGGCTTACGCCAAGGCCTCAGGATTGGATATTGGCCAGTGGCTTTCCCAGTACTTTGAAAAGGTCTTTATCCCGCTTTACCACCTGCAGGCCCGCTATGGGATCGGCCTGGTGGCCCATGGACAGAACGTGGTCATCCGTCTGAAAAACTCCACACCCGTTGGAGTCTTCCTGAAAGATTTTCAGGGGGATCTGCGCCTGAGTGATGACTCCAGCTCTCTTTCCGGCTTCGATCTGACCCGTTTACCGAGACATTATCTGATTCATGATCTTTTGACTGGTCATTTAGTAACGGTGTTACGTTTTATCTCTGAAACTTTGCAAGAATGCGATACATATCCCGAGATTGAATTCTATGCCGTTTTGGGTAGGACCTTAGAGTCTTATCTGGCTAAAAATCCGGAGATCAGAGCTTTGAACTATTTTGGCAAAATCGACCTTCTTCAGGACACTTTCCACCGCGTATTGGTGAACAAAGTCCGCTTCAAAATCGGCTATGCGGATTCTGCCGAGCGCCCATTGCCAATTCTGGGTGAAGATCTGAAAAATCCAGTGGCTTTGGCTCTGAAAAAGGGGCGCGTATGAACGAAAACAAACACTATGATCTGATCGGTATCGGCATTGGTTTGTTCAACCTGAGTCTGGCCGCTTTGCTAAGCAAAACCCCGAATGTGAAATTCCGCTTCTTTGATCGCAAGCACCGCTTTGACTGGCACTCTGAAATTATGTTCGCGGATTCTGAGATGCAGACGTCCTACATGAAGGATCTGGTGACGGCTGCGGATCCCACGAACCCATTCAGCTTCATGAACTTCCTGGTTCAAAAGGGTTTGTTCTATGCGTTCCTGAACACAGGACGCCAGACGATCACCCGTCGTGAATTTGAAATGTACTGCCAGTGGGTCAGCCAGAATATGCCTGATCACCTGAGCTTTGACAGCGACATCGAGTCCGTCACCTATGACGGCAGCAAGTTCGTACTGACTATCAACGGTGAAACATTCACGGCCACGAACATCTGTATCGGTACGGGCCTTGTCCCGCACCTGCCAGAGTTTGCACAAGATCTGGAAGGCCCGGATGTCTTCCACGCCAAATCCAGCTATCTGAAACTGCTTGATGCCACCAACAAAGATGTTGTTGTCGTGGGTGGTGGTCAAACCGGCCTTGAAATCTTCCGCAACTGCCTTCAGGGGAAATGGGGCAACCCAAGAAGCCTGAAACTGATTGCCAGCCGTCCGAATCTGGAGCCGCTGGATAACTCCCCGTTCGTGAATGAATACTTCACACCGTCTTACGTGAAGGAATTCCTGCAACTGGGTCAGGATCAGAAAGATCCTATCGTGAAATATCAAAAACTGGCCAGCGACGGGAACACTCCAGAGTATCTGGAAACTTTGTACCGAGAGCTTTACCAGCTAAAACATGTCTGGGGCGACAAACGCGAAATCGAGATTCTGCCGTTCCGTCGTGTGACTGAAATGGCGAAAATCGGTGATCGTTATAAACTGCACATCCAAAATGGCTTCAACGGACAATCTGAAACGGCTGCGGCTGACGCTGTGGTTCTAAGCACGGGCTTCCGTGTGAACATCCCGGCTTTGATTGATCCTCTGCGCCCGATGATTAATTTTGATCAGGATGGCCGCTTCCAGATGAATCAGGACTTCCAGGTTTCCTGGCAGGGCTCTGCGCAGAACAAAATCTTTGCCCTGAACTTCAGCCGTCATGGTCACGGAATTTCCGAACCGCAGACCAGTCTGATGGCCTGGAGATCCGCGCGCATCATCAATAATCTGACACAAAAAAGCATCTTCCCTATCGAGAAGGCTGTTCCCAATTTTATTACCTACATCTAGAGAGAAACAATGAAACGCATCATCACACTTCTGACCGTTTTTCCGCTGATTCTGAACGCCCAGACTCCGTCCGCTGAAGCAACTTCCCAGGAGGTTTCTTCCCAGCCTGAAGAGTCCTCGACTCTTGAAGCCGTACAAGTACAAGGGACGAAAGAAAACAAATCCTATCAGGAAAGCACCGAGAGCATCTCCGTTGTTCCCAGCCGCGAACTGGACTCTCCGATTCAGTCCGATTCCATCCAGGCCCTGAATGCGGTTCCCAATGTTTCCATCAACAAAAACGACGACAGCTTCAGCATCCGTGGTGTGAACAACACCGGCGTGACGGGCTTCCAAAAGGACAATCTGTCTTCTATCCTGGTGGATGATGTTTTCCAGACCGACCTTGCGATCAAGGCTGGCAGCTTTGATCTGTGGGATTCCCAGCAGGCGGAAGTTTACCGCGGTCCTCAGTCCACCACTCAGGGTGTGAACTCTTTGGCCGGCAGTATTTTGCTTTTCCATAACAAACCTGCGGATCAGACCGAAGGCGCAGCAAAACTTGGCTATGGCAGCTTCAACCGCATCGAAGCGGGTGTGATGACCAACAACGTATGGCTGGATGGAAAACTTCTAAGCCGCGTGTCTGTGAACCACGAGCAGGATGATGGTTTCATCAAGAACATCAAAACTGACAACAACAAATGGGGCAAAAAATCCAAAGACCACCTGGGTCTGGACCTGACCTACAAAATCAACGAAACTGACTATGTTCGCTGGAACACCAAAATCATCCAGAATGAAACCGGTGGAAACTATGTTCAAAGTGCCAACCCGTTTGACTATGAAGTTAACGAGGACGTGGACTTTGAAAGCAAAACCGGCAATCAGCAAACAAGCCTGCGCTATTTCGTCAAATTGAACGACAACTGGACGAATGAAGTTATCGGCGCTTACTCCCAGGCGAAAAACGATGAAACCAGCGATGCGGACGGCACTGCCAACCCAACCGCAGGCGTTCGCACGGAAGAGCACAACGACCGCTTTGTCAGCGTTGAGAACCTTTTGAAATTCCAGAACGAAAAAGTGAAAAATGTCCTGGGCTTCCATGCGCATGACTATTATCTGAAAGACGATGCCCGTTTCGACATCCTGTACCCGCTTTCAGCAACAGTTTACACGCCGATTGCATCAAGCCAGGTGACTGACAAGTACCGCACGGTGTTTGCTTTGTTTGATTCTTACCTGTGGAAATTCGCTGAAAACCAGTCCATCAATCTGGGCTTGCGTTATGAGTTCGTAAAAAACAAATACGGAGCTGACGTCAGTGCCACCCGCAAACAGAACCTGGGTGCCGGCACCAATGCGGTGGTTGACGCTTATCTGGACAGCGTGACTGGCAGCTATGAAGACGAGGACAACAACTCGATCCTTCTTCCGAAAGTGGCTTACATGCTGACTCAAGATCAGCACAGCTACGGGATTTCTTACACCGAGGGCTACCGCACAGGTGGTTTGTCCATCAACCGTAAGCGTGTTCGTGTTGACACCTACGATCCGGAAAAAACCGGCAACTACGAATTGTCTTACAAATATGCCGCTTCCAACTGGAACTTCAGCTCGGCGGCGTTCTATACCGACTGGAAAGACCAGCAGGTCATGGTTCAGTTGTCGAACGACCCTTTTGACACTCAAGTGGTCAATGCTGCCAGCTCGGAACTGTATGGTGCCGAAGCCGAGATCAACTGGAAACCAGCATCCCGTCATGAATTCAATCTGGGTGCAGGTTACGTAAAAACCCGCTTCAAAGATTTTGTGAATGGCACCAAGGACTATACCGACAATGAATTCCCGTTTGCGCCAAACTGGACAGGCCGTCTTTCTTACGGCTACCAAATCAGCCAGGACTGGAATGCCGCAGGTATCTTCAGATACTTGAGTAAATCTTACGGCAATGCGGAAAATACCATGGACTCGCCTGAACAGTTCTATCTGGATCTGCTGGGTCAGTATTCTTTGGCTGCATGGAGCATGAATGTGGATCTGTACGTGCGCAACGTGCTTGATACCCGCTATGTGATCTATGACCGCACAAGCTCTATTGGCGGTCAGTCTGTCAGCTACAACCAGGTTAACTCACCTCGTGAGCTGGGCCTGCGTCTGAATTATTTCTGGTAATTATTATCTCCCCGGAAGCCAGACGACAAACCGGGTTTGTTTGGCTTCTTCATCAAGATAGAATTTTCCATCATGGGATCGCACGATCCCTTCAGAAATGCTAAGTCCCAGCCCCACGCCCTTGCCGACTTCTTTGGTCGTAAAGAACGGCTCCATGATCTTTTCACGCAAGAAGGCCGGAACACCCGGACCGGAATCAGAAACTGAAATCTCGACCCCGTCGCGGACGGCTTTGGCTTCCACCACCACTTTGCGGGTGCCGACAGACTGGACCGCGTCTGCCGCATTATTCAAAAGATTCAAAAGCACCTGGGAAATCTGATAAGGCCGCACGAACACTTTCAGGTTCGGCTCCAGCCGCGCTATCAGATCCACCCCTTCATGGCGGAACTTGTCCGAACAAAATGCCAGAGTGTCATCAATGATCGCATCCACAGTCACCCATTCCATGTCCCCGTGATCTGATTCACGAGCGTAATAGCGCAGGCCTTTGACAATCTTGGCAATACGCTGAGTGGTGCTTTCAACCACCTCCACCCGTTTTTGCACTTCAAGATCCGCGGCAAGCCCCCGAGCCCCCAGCAAGCGACGTAACACACCCACGTGACCGTTAATGATAGTCAAAGGGTTGTTGATCTCGTGTGCGATCCCAGCGGCCATTTCACCCAGGGAAGCCAGGCGCGCGCTGGCGATGATCTTGTCTTCTTGTTCTTTGATCTGCTTTTCACGCTGGCGTTTTTGCGTAACGTCTTCCACCACCGCCAGATAGCCCGTGGTGTGCCCGTTTTCATTGATGACTTTTCCGATAAACAGCTGTCCCAGGAAGCGGCTGCCCGAACGATGCACATACACCCACTCGGAAGCGGCGTTGAATCCGGCTTCAAACATGGCGTCAATAAATTCGACTCCCAGTCCGACCGGACGATTCAAGACCCCTTCCAGTTTCAAGCGCATGAGTTCCACATCCTGACGGTCATGGAAAATAAAGGGATGCTCTTTGCCGGCAAGTTCTTCGGCTTTCCAGCCGGTCATTTCTTCCGCGGAACGGTTCATTTCCCGCACAATCCCGTTTTCATCAAACGAGATCATCATCAATGGTGTGGCATCCATTGCCGCGGATTTCCAGTCCACCATGGCGCGAGCCCGGCGGCGAAGTTCTTCCGCCCGGCCAAAGAAACTTAGCGCCAGTCCCAGCAGCACAAACAATCCCACTGCAAAGACCAAAACCACCGAAGGCACCGCGGACGTATTGCTGCGGATAACCCCGCTGGATGGTGTGAAAGCGATCTCCCAGTCCACACCCATATTGCTATAACGAATGCGGGTCACCCAGTCGCGGGACAAAACAGGGTCCCACTCGGTACTTCGATAGATCTCCTGCCCTTCTTCATACAGGGCCACATGATAGCCCTCGATGCGCGCAAAGCGATCCAGAAACGCACGAATATCAATTCCGGCACTCAGCATTCCAATAAAGGCCGAGTTTTTATAAACCGGCACCAGCATGGTAAAACCGCGGCCCCCGGATTTCATCTCGATCACACGGGAAATCCGCGATTCATGGGTCTGGCGTGCCAGCTCCAGACTGCGGCGGACCTCTTCTGAACGACCCATCATCGTGTTGCGAATATCGCGGCTGAACTGGTCCATGGGATACAACCAGCGCAGCATCAGGTTCTGATCAGCCCAGGCAATACGGCGGATGCCTTTGAATTCTTCATAGTAAAACTGGGCATCCATGGACCATACGTGCTCGTCACGATAGGCCCCAACAGCCATGCGACGGGCCATCTGTTGCAAGGCTTTTTCCAGCGGAATGAAAGTCCCGTCAAGTTTGGCGCGGAAGCTTTCTGCGCGGGATTGCGTGACACTGCGATTGCGCTCAATATCTTTCAAAAGCAAAAGCTGCCAGATCCCGACAGCGATCAGAACACCAATCATCACTACATACATTGGCACCACGGCCGACTGCGCGTTGTCTTCTTCTTTGATCGCACGCCCCAGGCGCACAATTTTCGCCCCAGCCAGCAGCATGAAACTCAGTGATGTGTGAATCGCCATGCGGGAATGAGTTCCCCAGCCATATTCAGAACTGAAATTCAGGAAGTACCCGAAAAAACCCAGGATCGCAAAACCCAGCACCAACGAACTGCCAGTGATACGCACCATGCGATGAGCATAGGACTTTCCGGACACCAGCCCCATCACACCCATTAACAGCATGCACACCGAAGTACTGACCGACATGCGCCCCGGCGAACTGACCCCGAGGTTATAGAATGGCTGCACCAGGACCTGATCTATTCCCAGATCAACACCGGTCAAAAACTGCGTCAGGTTCACCGCTGCCAGAGCCACCGCAAAGATCGAGGCATAAATGGAAATGCTTTTAAAACGGCTGTCAGAGAAAAGAATGGAGATCGCCAATGCCGCAAGCCCCAGCGCAGTGTTGATCACCATCGGGGCAAAGTCAGAGCGAATTTGAATGATTGCCGGGTCCCGCAGAATCCATCCGAAAATCACGATGGAAGCGATACCCAGCACTGCCAGAGCCATCAGGAAATGAAGATTCTTCCTGATGTTAGTGAATAACACGGGTGACCCCAATGATCCCCTTGATCTTCTGGATTTCAAAGACCGCCTGATTCAACTGGCTGGCGTTCTGAACGCTGACCTCGAAGTTACACACGGCTTTTTTATCCTTGGTCGTACGGATTTGGGCGGACTGAATGTTGATCCCCTGCTGAGCAAAGGCCTCAGACATCAGCTTCAGTAATCCTGGCACGTCCTGAGAAATAATCTTCAGGCGCACGATGCGCTCCTGACCTTCTCCGGCTTGTTTCACGTTCCAGGCCACATCGACTTTGCGCAACTGATCGAATTCAAAAGCCTTGCGACAGTCACTGCGATGAATGGAAATACCCCGGCCACGGCTGATAAAGCCCACGATCGGATCCCCTGGAATCGGATGGCAGCACTTCGCATAGTGCACCAGCACGTCATCCATACCATCAACGCTGATAAGGGAATTGGTCTTGCGCGTTTTTTGAGTCGCGGCACGCATGACTCTTTCCATAAAGGTGGAGTCTTCGGTTTTGGCCGCTTCCTTGGCGATATTTTCCGGGGAAAGTCTTTCCACCAGAATGCGCGTTTCAAGTTTTCCGTAACCCACGGTCACGTACAACTCATCCAAATCCGCCAGGCCGTGGTCCTTCAGATAAGTCTCAAAGGCCGGGCCTTTCAGGTACTTCACTGCAGCCATGCCGAACTTGCGGAATTCTTTTTCCACCAGCTCTTTACCCAGCATGATCGCACGACGGCGCTGTTCTTCTTTAACGAAGGCGCGGATTTTGGATTTGGCTTTATTGGTAACAACAAACTTCAACCAGTCCTTGGAAGGCACCTGGGTTTTGGAAGTGACAACTTCCACCGTGTCCCCGTTTTGCAGCTGATATTTCAGCGGCACCATTTTGCCGTTCACGCGGGCGCCGACAATGCGGTTCCCCAATTCCGTGTGCACAGCAAAGGCGAAGTCCACCGGAGTGGCGCCTTCCGGGAATTCACGCACGTCTCCGGTCGGAGTGAAAACGTAAATTTCAGTTTCGAACAAATCCGTTTTTACTGTATCCAGGAACTCGTCTGGATTACGCACGTTCTGATGCCATGACACCAGATCACGCAGCCAGTTGGCCTGTTGCAGATCGCTGTCATCAACCATCTTGCCGCGCTCTTTGTACTTCCAGTGAGCGGCGATACCTTTTTCCGCAACCAGATGCATTTCGCTGGTACGGATTTGAATCTCGATACGCTCCCCACCGGGGCCCATTACAGTGGTGTGCAGGGACTGATAGTTATTGGCCTTGGGCATGGCGATGAAGTCTTTAAAACGACCCGGGATCGGCTTCCACAACGAGTGGACCAAACCCAGTGCCGCATAACATTCCGCCACGGATTCAACCAGCACGCGGAACGCCAGAACATCGTAAACCTGATCGTAGTCGATGTTACGGGATTGCATTTTTCTGTAGATGGACCACAAGTGCTTCGAACGTCCATACACTTCATAGCGGAAACCGGCTTTGTTAAGCTCTTTACCGATAAGCACTTTTACTTCATCGATATAGCGGTTCTGCTCTGATTCAGTCTTTTTGATCTGTTGGACAAGTTCATAGTACATGTCCGGGCGATAGTAACGGAAGCAAAGGTCTTCCAGTTCAATCTTCAGCGCGCTGATACCCATGCGCCCTGCCAGCGGACAATAAATTTCCAAAGTCTCAAGAGCGATGCGCTCTTGTTTTTCAAAGGGCATGAAATTCAGCGTACGCATGTTATGCAGGCGATCGGCAAGCTTCACCAGAACGACACGCACATCTTTACCCATGGCCACGATCATCTTGCGGATGTTTTCACCCTGCTTTTCGTGGCTGTTTTTAAATTTCATCTGACCGATCTTGGTCACCCCGTCCACAAGGTGCGCGATCACATCACCGAACTCGGTGCGGATGTCTTCCAACGTCGCGGCCGTGTCTTCAACGGTGTCATGCAAAAGACCCGTGGCAATGGTGTCCAGATCCAGGTGGAAGTCCGCCAGGATAGCGGCAACAGAAAGAGGATGAGAAATGTAAGGCTCACCGCTTCGGCGGATTTGTCCTTCGTGCATTTTCTCTGAGAATGAATAGGCCTTCTCAATAATTTTGAGATCCGCATTCGGATAATAGATTCGAATGCGTGCCAGCAGATCGTCGACTGTTTTGACCGGCTTGTTGGTTAAGCCATCCTCTTTCAGGAAATTAAACATATTCCCTATAGCTTACCTGACCCCAGAGGGGTGTCCAACGAAGATTTACAGGCGTCCAGAAAACGCATAAAGGGAGACTTTCGCCTCCCTTTATTGGGTTCACATGCAAGCGGCTTTCGCCTTTTAATGTGATTACTTGTTCAGATCTTTTTCGATCTGACGGATAGCCTCGTTGGCATCCAGGCTTTCCTGGTAACCCACGTTGCCCATCGCAACTTCACGAAGAGAGCTTACGATGTATTTGTTGCTACGAGTGGAAACAGTCGCTTCTGCACCTTTCAGAAGTTGCTTCGCACGTTTTGCAACCATCAAAACAAGGGCAAATCTGTTAGGTACTTTTTCCAAGCAATCTTCAACGGTTACACGAGCCATTACGCCTCCAGCAAATAGATCAGGCCAAATTACAGCTAAGCTAGCAAATCTTCAACGATTTTCTTAAATTCCCCATAGGATTTATCAAACACGTCGTTGACGATCTGATAATCGAACTTGGAAGCCTCAAGGATCTCCTTTTCGGCATTAGCCATACGAACTTCAATGTCCGCAGGGACCTTGCCATCGCGCTTTTCAATGCGACGACGCAGCTCGTCAATACTCGGAGGATGGATAAAGACGGTTTTAGCGTCCGGGAACTTGGATTTAAAGGTCGCCACGCCCTGGATGTCGATGTCCATAATGGCAGTTTTACCCTGATTCCAGGCTGTTTCCAGGGACGAATATGAGGTTCCATAGAAATTGGTGTGAACCTTCGCCCACTCCACAAAGAAGCCCTCTTTGATCTTTTGTTCAAAATCCGCGTGATCAATGAAGTTGTACTGCAGACCCGCCGTCTCGCCCTGACGGATAGAGCGCGTTGTGAAAGTGACGATATCCACCAATCGGGAATCCTCCCGGGTGATCCTTTCGACAAAGCTGCTTTTTCCTGCGCCACTTGGAGCGGCGACGATAATCATGCGCGTTTTCATAATTACTGAACGTTTTGAACCTGTTCTCTAAGTCTTTCAATAAGGGTTTTTGCTTCTACCACAGCCGCAGTGATCTTGGCTACCTGAGACTTTGAACCGATGGTATTCACCTCACGCAGCAATTCCTGAGTATAGAAATCCAGTTTTTTACCCTCAGCAGTCACCGACCCCACCAGCTGGCGGTAGTTCTTGATGTGTTCCGCGAGACGGCTCAGCTCTTCGTTGATATCGGCTTTTTCCAGCTGAATCACGATTTCCTGAGACAAACGGGCCGAATCAATTTCATTGCCCTTAAGGCGCGCACGAACCTTCTGCTCGTAGCGCTCCTGAAGTTGCGCATTGGCTTCGCCACGCAACTCACTGATAATCTTCACTTGTTTCTCTAAAGACACCAACAGCTTTTGCAGATCCTTTTGCAGGGATTTGCCTTCGCGGGCGCGTTCCTTGTCACAATTGGAACAGGCTTCCGTGAATGCCTTTTTCAGAATCTTGTCTTCGCCGCTGAACAACTCATAGGTCTCTTCAACTTTGATGATCTCAGGCAGTCTTGCCACAACCTCAAGGTGCACATTAAAGGGCACGCCCAACTCTTTGGAAAGATGCTTGTAAGCGCTCATGTATTTCTTGGCCAAAGCATCATTCACCGTCATCTGGGCTTTGCTGGCCGTGTTCTTCACTCGGCGGGAAACAAAAACATCCACGGTGCCACGATGAAGGGTGCCACTCAGGATTTTCTTCAACTCCCCTTCATAAGAAACAAATTCACGCGGCAGGTGAAAACGTGGCTCCAGGAAACGTCCGTTCACGGAACGGATGCTCACTTCCACAGTGACGTCTTTAGTCTGAACTCTTGCGGTGCCGTAGCCAGTCATGCTTTTCATAAGTACCTCTATTCTCGGCTTTCCACCGAATCAGGGTCAAGGTTTGAGAAATTTCTCGACCACGCCTCGTGCCTCAGTAAAACCCGAGGCTCCGTCGAACCACTGAATGTCCTTATCCCGCTGAAACCAGGTTCTCTGTCTTTTGGCGAGCTGATGAGTGTTTGTCGTGATCTGTTCCTGCAGCTGCGGAAGACTCATCTCTCCACGCAGGTATTCGAGGGTCTCTTTATAGCCCACACTGCTCATTGGCGCCCAGGAAGCCAGACCTTCATCGAGAAGCCCCTGCACCTCTGCCACCAATCCCGCAGCGAGCATCTTTTCCACGCGCTGCCCGATCCGGGCACGCAGCACTTCGCGATCCCAAGTCGGACCGATCTTCAACAACGGAAACGGGAATGGCTTTCGCTGGGATTCAAATTCAGCCTGAATCTGCGTGACACTTTTTCCCTGACTGCGAATCAATTCAATCGCCCGCCCGATACGATAACGATCTGCCAGATGAATCCTGGCGCCATATTCTGGATCGGCCTTCATCATTTCGGCATGCAGGCGGATGGCGCCCTCTTCGGTTGCAAGCTCAGACTCCACTTGGGCCTGAATTTCTGCCGGAACCGGGATCACCGGATACATACCCTTTTCAATGGCCATGAAATAGAATCCGGTACCACCCACCACAAACACGGGCTTTTCCACCGGAATGGTTTCAAGTATATCGTAAAAATCGCGGCAGTAAGTTCCGGCCGTCATTTCCGCCGGCGGATTTACGTAATCCAGCAGATAGTGCGGCACCAGAGCCTGTTCTTCTTTGCTGGGCTTTGCCGAACCGATATCAAGTTTCTTATACAGCTGAACCGAATCACAGTTGACGATGACGCCGTTATTGTCTTGAGCAAGCCTCAAAGCCCACTCGGATTTACCGGTGGCCGTGGCGCCGACTACAAAAATCACATGCCTCTTCGTCATTAAACAATTCGTCCGAAATCTTTTTCCAGTTTGTAGTACGGATATTCGACACTGACCGGACGACCGTGAGGACAGAAGCTTGATAGCGGGAACATATCCATATCACGCAAAAGACTGCGCATCTGATCCGGGCTGAGCGACTGCCCCGCACGAACCACAGAATGGCACGCCATCGTGGCACAGATGTCACCCACCGTTCTTTCCAAAGAATAACTGCCACCCTGATCCACGATCTCGGTGGCCATTTTATCCAGAACGCCGCTAAGGCTGGATTCTTTGATCATCAACGGGGCCGCTTTCACGCCGACAGTGCCCGGCCCCAAAGCTTCAATGAAAACGCCCAGGCGTTCCATCTCTTTGGCCATGGTCAAAAGACCTTCCACTTTTTCCGGAGACATATCAATCGCCAATGGGAACAGGAAGTCTTGAATATCAACCTTCCCCCCCTTCCAGGCCGTCATCAGCTTTTCAAACACCACGCGTTCATGAGCGGCGTGCTGATCCACGAACACCAGCTTGTCGCGGGCCTGAGTCACGATGTAAGTCAAATTCGCCTGCCCCAGAACTTCCAGAGAAGACCAGTAACCCAGCGGCGCTTCTTCAGATTTGGGCGCAAAACCTTCACGCTGAGCTGCAGATTCAGCCAGCGCCTGATAAGTGCTCTGCGGTTGCTGCACTGATGAGACCGGAAAACTGGACGCCGGGAAACTGAATTCTTTTTTCTGGAACTGCGTTACTTCCAAAGAATTGTCCTGGAAACGCAGATTCTGCTGGGGCATGGGTTGCGATGCAAAGTTTGGCAACCCGTCGGTGGATTTGAATTCTTCAGCAGAATTCTGCACCAGCGGCATGGTCACATTCTGAGTTGGCACATCCGAGCGCTTGATCCATGGCGCTTGTTCCAGCGTGCCACGCAAAGCTGCTGCCACCGCACGGAACGCCAGTGACGGATCCTGGAATTTCACCTGGGATTTTGTCGGATGAATATTCACATCCACACAGTCTGGATCCACTTCCACCCACACCGCAGCGATCGGATATTCTCCGTGCATCAAAAGACTGCGGTAAGCCTCGTTCACGGCCGCCTGCAGACTGCGATCCTGAACCCAGCGGTTTTGCGCAAACAACCAGATGTTCTTGGAGGTTTTGGCGACGTTATGAGGATCTGCAAACACGGCGTAAGCCTTCACGTTTTCGCGGGACGCTTCACCTTCGAACAGAGGTTTGATTTCAAGAATTTGTTCAACACGGTCCTTGCGGGATTTGCACGCCGGCCAGAAGGCCACAAGCTTGCCGTTTTCCTGAATGCGGAATTCAACGTCAAAGTGTGACAACGCCATGGCTTTCAAAGTGGTTTTGATCGCCGAGTTTTCTGCCGAATCTGATTTCAGGAATTTCAAACGCGCGGGAGTGTTGTCGAAAAGATTTTCAATCAGGATGGTCGTACCCTGCGAGCCGCCGACTTTGTCGATCTCTTTTCTTTTTCCGTACTCGCTGATCAGCTGATGGGCCTGTTCGTCCCCGGCACGACGCGAAGTCAGCGTCAGTTTGCTGACCGACGCGATACTGGCCAAAGCCTCGCCGCGGAAGCCGAAGGTGCGCAGGCTCCACAAGTCATCGGTTTTTGAAATTTTGCTGGTCGCGAATCGTTCCAAAGATTTTGGCAGATCTTCCGGGGACATCCCCTTGCCATTGTCGATCACCTTTACGATGCGGCCACCGTCATAGAATTCGACATGCACCCGGGTTGCGCCGGCATCGATGCTGTTTTCCACAAGTTCTTTGACTAGATGAGCAGGACGCTCCACCACCTCGCCAGCGGCGATTTGGTCAACAACTTCAGGGGATAAAATCTGGATCGACATAGGGGGAATTTGCATGAGCTCCCCCCTCAAGTCAAAGGACTATTGTGGGCGCAGACACTCGCCCCAAGCCTGACATTTCAGCAGTTTAGAGCGCAGTTGTTTGACCTCAGTCAGGGTCAGCTGGATCTCTTGATCGAAGCCCTTTTTAAGACCTCCAAACTGAGAAATAGCGCGGAATTTGAACGGCCCCTGAAAGTCCTCCACACGGAAGTTCAGGCCCGTGTCCGCCTGAAACTGAATGCGACGGGCGTGTTTGGTCAAATTCCATGTAAAACGGTCGCGCTGCGCTTTCAGCTTGTCCATGGCCTGCTGCAGATTCTTCCAGCACTTCACCTCGGCCACCAGAACGACTTTATGCGTGGATTTTTCAAATACCACGACATCAAGCTCGCCCAAAGTGTCATCACCCAGGCTGTATTCCACGCCCGTGGTCACTTCATAGGCATCACCAAATTCTTTAGTAACATCAAGGCGGGCAATTTCTTCGCACACAGTGCCATCAGGTTCGAAATTCGCGCCCGAGTTTTTCAAGGCTTCGAAGTAAGGCTCAATGTCCCCACCCGCAAAAGAAACAGAACTGAAAAGAATGACAAAAAACAATGCAGACAAAATACGCACGAAGAGCCCCCTCTAAGAAGCGCCTTCATAACACCACGCTTCCACAAAAGCTACCTCTTAGGCACCCTCCACAGGAGGGCCCACCTAAGTTTTTCCGAAGCTGTGCGTCAGAAGTCCCAGCCCAGATTCAGGCCGAAAGCGAAGTATTTGGTTCGTTCCCAGTAGTATTTTGCGTTGGTTCTAAGCGACATACTGCCCAGGCGGGCCCCGATTCCCAGGTCGATCACCGCACCCAAAGTCATGTCATCCGCCGAATAACTGAGTGTCGAGCCATCGCTGGGCACATCGATATTGAAGTGCGAGTACTTAAACATCGGACCGAAACCATAGTAGTAAATAAAATTTTTGCCCTGAGGGATCACTGTCTGAAAAGTGAAGTCCGTCATGAAGATAAAACCGTCAGCAGCTTTTTTGGTGTAGTCCTCGTAGTACGAAGGCGCACCGAAATGGAATAAAATATTGGCGTCGGTGTAGATCTCGCCACTGAAAAGTGTGTTGAAGCCGTTAAACTTCACACCATAGAACAACAGGCTGTCGGTGCGCTCTTCACCCAAAGTGTCTTCGGTGAAATTCGTCATTTGCAGAACCGGGCCGCGATAGCGGCTGGCGAAGAACGGTCGTTTCTTTTTTTCTTTTTCCGGCTCGCTCAGTTTGGTCTGTTCTGGCTTGGGAATTTTAATAATCCCCGGCTTGATATCCGTATCAGAAATCCACCCAAGATGACCGGGTTTCAGACGGATTTTATAGAACGGACCTTTTTTGTTTGTGGAGATATTAAAAACAGAGCCGATTTTCAAAGTGGTGATCACCGGCGCATCAAAGTCGGCGTCCTGATACACCAGGGCGCCATCCAGAATCACCGTCGCCTGCTGGGCCTGCGCCCACAAGTTGACAGGAAAAAGAAAGAACATCAAGAGCAGCAGGGCTGCCCTATTTAAAGCGCATAAGCCAGACACGATAGAAAGCCTCAAGTACAATTTTCAGAGACATTTTACTTTGGCCCACACGACGGTCTTCAAAGACAATCGGAGACTCCGCCCCTTTGAAACCCTTTTTCAATGCTTTGTATTTCAATTCAATCTGGAAGCTGTAACCGTTGGATTCAACCGTGGAAAGATCAATCCCATGCAGAACCTCTTTTTTCCAGGCGTTGAAACCACCTGTCCAGTCATTCAACGGGAAGCCCAGAATCATGCGGGAATAGATGCCGCCACCGCGGGAAATGATCTTGCGGATCAAACCCCAGTTCACCGTGCGGCCACCATCCACATAGCGGGAACCCACGGCAAAATCATTGGCTTCCATCGTCTTGATCAAAGGCCCCAGATCCTCGGGACGGTGAGAAAAATCTGCATCCATTTCGATAATGCCTTCAAAACCATGATCCATGGCCCAGCGGAAGCCCGCGATATAAGCCTTGCCCAAACCCTGTTTGCCAGGACGGGAAAGAATATGAAGTTGCGGCATGCTTTTTTGCATTTCACGAACAATGGCACCTGTGCCATCCGGAGAGTTGTCATCAACAACCAGAATTTCGACGCCCAGGTTCTGCGCCAATACAGCAGGCACAATCGCCTGAATGTTTTCTTTTTCGTTGTAGGTAGGAATTACGACCAGATTTTTCATGGCTCTAAGCTGTCACAAAGAGCCCCGACTTGCAATCTTTAGATCAAATTGAACGCGATACCAAGCGACCTTTACCCTTATCCTGAAGGGCCTTCGCTTTGTCTGCGGGAATTGCGGGCAAATTCAGAGGTTTTGCCAGCAGATATTTAGGATCCTGACGGCGAATATCCAGCTGCTCTTTCACTTTGTTTGCAGCTTGCTCCGGCGCCTTCAGATAAAGAACAGGATCAAACCCGCACACACGGCAGACCACGGACAGTCTCCAGCGGATTTTCACGAAGACTTCGGAAATTGCCAGACACACCACAAAGGCCACCATCACACGCGGATCATACTGCTGCCACAACGCGAACATAATCACCACAGATGCCAAGGCACTGCCCAGAATATTCATCAGTGAAATATTCTTGCGACGATAAATACGGCGGGGGCTTTTACAGAAGGCACAATAGCAGTTATGACGAGTCTTAAAGAACGACAACATACAATCAGTTTGCCAAAGACAAGGTCCAGAACGAAAGATCAATTTTTGAAAAATGACAAAGCCTTGATAGAATGGGGTATGCAAATCATTAAAACAATTCAGTTCGCTTTGATCGCCGCTTCCCTCTTTACCGCTCCCACCTTGGTCCAGGCCGCTGCCGGCAATTCCGAGTACGAAGAGGTCAGCTATGAGGACCTGCTCAATGAATTGAGCGCCAAAAAGCAAAAAGTGACCCAAAGCTCCACGAGTTCTTTTGATGACGTTCGCCTGCACGCGGGTATTGGCTATGCCAATTCGTTCACCAATATCTCCGCCAACAATCAGAACTTCAACCGTCACACCAACGGCATTCAGTTGTCTCTGGGGATGGATCTGTTTTCTCCGAACTGGTACTCTGAAGGTGTCTTTAAGAACTATGGTGTATCCTCTTCCGGCAGCGAAGAATTCACTTTGCGCGAACTGGATCTGAAAATCGGTTACACCAACCGCCTGGAAAGCATCTGGTCTTATTCCATCAGCTCGGGTCTTTCCAACCGCTTCCTGCGCTTCAGCGACTCGTCCAAAGGTATTAGTGTTAATGAAACAACACCGTCCCTGATTGTTTCCACAGGCTTTATGGCTCAAGTGCACAAGCACCTGTCTTTGGGGGCTGAAGTCAGCGCTCACACCGCCATGGTGAACCGTACATCTGACAAAAACTCTTTTGACTTCGCGTTCCGCCTGAACACATCCCTGTAAATCATTCCCGAACCTTGCCCGCATGCCTAAGAACTGTTAACTCTAGGCATGCCCTTTTTCCTGCTGTTGCTGACACTTTTGATCTCTGTTTCTGCCAAGGCGGCCACCACATCCCTGTGTGGCATTCGCATTGAAGGCAGCGAAGAGATCAAGTTCACCGACACCGAAAAAGACTGGCTGTGCGGCACCGCCAAGAATGACGCCTGGAAAAGCATCCCCGACAATCAGCGCATTTTTTTCCTGAAAAGCTTTTTGCAAAGCCGTGCCTATCATCAGGCTCAATTCACTTACGAAAAGGATTTGCTTTTAGTACAGACCGGGCCCAAGTCCCACGTGCAAAAGTTTAATGTGTTGCACGCCCCGCCTGTCTGGGACTGGAAAAAACGCCGGTACATTTTAAATCGCCCGTTCACCCCGAACACTTTGGATGAGATCAACAAGTGGGCTCTGCGCCGTCTGCAGGAACACGGTTATGTGTGCCCTCAGGTTGAATCCCGCGGAATCATCGACGAAGAAACCTTCCTGCTGGATGTAAATGCCGGAAGCCCGGCCGTCTTTGGCACCTATCCAACTGTGGGTGAAGAGGATCTGGATCCAGCCATCCTTGAACGCTTTTCCGCATTTCTTCCGGGCGAGCCTTTTGACATTCGCCTGCTGGAACTAAGCTCCACCCGAGTGCTGAATGAAGATTTGTTTCTTAGCACCTATTACGACATCGCCTGCCAGAAAGACGGAAGCTATTCCATCGTGCGCCGTATGATTCCGGCCAAGCCCCGCCTGCTCAGCTTCGGTGTCGGCTTTGATTCTGAGGGCGGTGCTTTGATCAAATCGACGTTCAAACAAGCGCGCCTGACACCCGCAGCGGATTCATTGGAAACTTCGCTTTACGCCTCGTTCATCGAGCAGTACATCACCTTCAACCACTATCACTATTTTCTGGATGATCTCAGTTCGCGCACTCACTTGATCAGCGGAGCAAAAATTCGCCACGAGTCAGAAAGCACCTATGAGGCCATGACTTACGAACTGGGCACGGGGGTTTCGTTCGGGAAGGAATGGTCCACGGCGACCAGCAGCCTGCAGTTGGGTCCGTACCTGACTCGCACGGATGTCATCCGGGGCCCGGGTCCTTATCGCATTGACTCTTTGTATCTGGGCACCGAAGTCAGCCTGACCAGCCACATGTATGAATACTATCTGGCCGATCCCCAGAAGGGCTGGACGGTCACGTTTAATTCCGCCTCACAAGTCGAAGGCGCTGTTGCCAATGAAGATTTGCATCGTCTGACTTTACGCCACCAGGTGCTTTGGAATTTGCAGGGCTGGGATCCGCCGTTTCTGATTTTGGGCTGGCGCGGTTCCATCGGGGCTTTCATTCTGCCGGACGGTTTTACTGAAAGCAGTCAGATCCCGATCAACTGGCGCTTCTTCATGGGAGGCGATGCTGACTTGCGCGGGTTTGCCCGTAAGCAGTTACCTCAGGATGGACAGGGTTATCTGACCTACATCTATCAGGGCCTTGAACTGCGTGCCGGAGATGTTCTGCCCTACAATCTTCAGCCGTTGATCTTTTTTGACGTCGCCAAAGGTGGCGAGTCTTCGATGAAGCTCAACTCGGCACTTTATTATTCTCCGGGTGCGGGACTGCGCTGGGGCTCCCCTATTGGATCCATGCGTGCGACTCTGGGCCGGGGCTTTGTCATTGATCCTGTTCCGAACGATGTTGATCCGGGCTATCAGTTCTTCTTCAGTTTCGGAAGGGAGTTCTAATGGCGTTGCTTAAGAAGTCCCTGAAGATTTTTGTTCTGTCCCTTCTGCTGATTTTAGTTCTGCTGACGGGTGCCTTGGCCTATGTGTGGATGAAACCGGAAGTGGTCATCAACGAAAAAAACGTGCGCTGGGCTTTGCAGTATGCTCCTGAGAATCTGAAAATTTTCTGGGATCAGCTGCGGTTTGAATTTGAAAGTCCGGACTGGACTCACAAACGCATTCAGGTGTCGGCGAAAAATCTGTGCGTGTCCTATACTCCGCTGTTACATACCTGTGCACCCGCAATTTCTGTGGACGTGGCGATGGCGGTTACAAACTGGCGACCGCACCTGGAACAGCTGCGGGAAGTCACAATGGACGTGTCCGAGCTGACCCTGAACCTGCCCGCTAAAGAAGAAGCTCCGGAAGAACCCAAGTCCGTGCTGCCAAATTTGAAACTGCCCGCGTTCGCCGAGCTGATGCCGCAGCAGCTGGATTTTAATTTGATTGGGTCTTTGCGTCTGTCAGTTAGAAATGTCCGGGTGAACTTCGCGGAAGGGGCCCCGCTGCGGGCACAAGCAGATTTGACCCGTCTGCCTAGCGATCAGGCCACAGAATTGAGTTTCAATCTGTCGGCCCAGGCAGAACAAGAAGGCACTTTTGCCGCCAAGATGCAGTCCAATATTCTTTTGGATTTGCAAAAGCTTTCAGTGAACGGAAAAGCCCAGGTCACGCTGCCATCCATGAGCATCGAAACACCCCTATCCGCAAACTGGGGCCGCGATCTTCGCGCCCAGGCAAAGCCATTGATCCGTTATGGGAAGATCAAACTGAACCCCGCGGTGAACCTGCACTGGTCGGATAAAGAACTGAACGTCACCCTGGGCGATATTCAGCTAAAAAATATCTGGCGAAAAACTTCGCTGCGCCTGCAGAACTGCGCTGTGAACGCGACTCTGGATTCTGAAAAAGGTTATCCGGCCAAAGCGGGCCTGAAATGCGGACTGATTGTCACTCCGGACAAGAACCGCGCGGGAATCAAAAATGTTGATACCCTTCTGACCGCCACGCTGGCCGCCCACACCCAAGGCAAGGGTGCAGCCGAACGATTAAGAATTGATGGTCAGGCGGAACTGAGCGGCGCCAACACGTTCCTGCAGGCCCAAGCCAAGTTGAATGGCGAAGTCGAAATCAAACTGCAAAAGCCGCTGGAAATCACCGCCGCCAAAGCCGGGGCCGAAGTTCACTTGCGCATCCCGAACTTTGTGGTTTGGAAAGATCTTTTCGAGTCCACACCGTTTGCAGTGCCAGCCCCCTTGCACGTGCTGACCGACGACGTCGAGCTTGATTTGCAGGCGCAGCTATCAGATCTGGAATCACCGCTGACGGCGGATGCCACTGCGCAGACTCGTTTAAGCTCCAAGAATCAAAAGCTGTTTGTAAAGGCCACGGCAGATCTGGAAACCCTGGGGAGGATTCTAAAACCCCAGGGCTTGAAGGTTCATGCCGATGTCGTTTTGCAAGACGTGCACCTGCAAGCCCCTCCTTTGCGCTTGGCTGTCCCGCCACAAGTTCTGCCGGACAAACGCTTCGTCATGCGCAAGGACCTGGATATTATTGAAGAAGAAAACCCCGCACCAACCACCAAACTGCCCTTTGAATTGCAGTGGTCTGTGAATGTCAAAACTGAAAAGCCCGTGCTGATTTCTTCAAACCTGCTGCAAAGCCCGGTGCCGATTGCTTTGGATATGCAAGTGCAAAGTGACCGCAAGCCCCAAGGTAAGGTCATGGTGCAAAGCTTTCCTTTTGAATTCTTCCGTAAAAAGGCCACAGTTAATAATGTGGATTTGATCTTCCACCCGGACACAGTCGCCCCGGAACTGTCGGGCAAGATCTCGTATTCCAACCCAGAAGTGAACATCCGTATATTGTTGCTGGGAAACACCCAGCGCCCGATCGTGAATCTGGAAAGCGACCCGCAGCTGAATCAGCAGCAGATTCTTTCCGTGCTGCTCTTCGACAAGTCCTTGGATGAGCTGAACGAGGACGAGGTCAACTCCACTTCCAACATGAGCCGGGCCGTATCTGATGGCGCGCTGGGATTGTTCTCGCTGTTGTTCCTGTCTTCGACTCCGATTCAGTCCATCAGCTATGACCCCAACAGCCAGTCCTACACCGCCCGCATGCGTCTGGATGACAACACCACCTTCAGCATGCAGTCGAACATGACCGAGCAGCGCCAGTTCACTTTGCGCCGCCGTTTGGGTGGCAACTGGTCCGTTCGCACAGAACTAAGTCAGGAAGACGACCGCTCTGATGTGGTTCAAACTTTGCTGGAATGGATGCGCCGGTTCTAGAAGCCTTGATTTTTCTGCGGAAGAATTTCTATAATCAAGTGTGGACGTTATTGTATTTACTCTTTCCTTGGCGGTTTTCTTTCTGGGGTTGGCTTTGATGACCAACCGGGCACGCCGTCGTAAAGACGTGGCCTTTGAACTGAAACCCAATTGCCTTTTGACCCGCTTTCCGATGCTGTTTGTGACCGGGCCCCGCTCGATGTTTTACTTCAGCACTTACTGGAACCTTTATACTCCCTATCTTGCTGAACACGGTTATGAGGTTTTCACCTTGCATCTTCCTTGGAGCAAAACCCGTCTGCGCCGGGAAAGGTTTGAATATTTCCTTAATCAGCAGGAATCCCAAAACCGTAAGTTTCATCTGGTGGTGGACACCCCGACATTCCTGGAGCTTCAGGATATCTTGCGCAAAAAATCGCCGTCGGTTGTCAGTATCACCCGGATTTGTGACAGCGATCTGGAAGCCGGCCCGGCGGATCTGCGCGCCTTTCCTTTGCCTGTGGGCGAAATTGAAATGGTGGACACCCCTAAAGGCAGTCTGTTTTTACATCTCGGATATCGTCTGCACAAACAATGGGTCCGTCGCAAGGATCTGAACAGTTTAAGTTCTTTGGGAGCTTTGCCTGACACCGCTCTTGAAAACTCGGGTCTGCTGTTGGAGCGTGCCCAAACTTTGGCGGAAATGGATCTTCGGCAGTCCTAAATACACCTTGCCAGACCTAAAGCGTGGTGGTGAGATAATACTATGAGCGACTATCGTGACGTCACCCCGAACAAGCAGCAGCCCTCTTTTGAAATGACCAAAGAGGTCGTCCGCTACATCATCAACTACCTTCGCCACCCGGTTGAAAAAATCAAAACTCTTCCCGACTGGAATTGGCCGTTGTTGATCATGACTTTGGTGGCTTTGGCGATCATCTCCGGAGTTTTGACCGGCCTCGTCCCGCCAAACTTCTTCCGCATCATGGGTGGCATCATCGTGTCCCCGATCGTGGCGGCAGTGACGACTTTCATCGGTTCTTTGTTCATTTACTATTACTTCCAGGTCTTTGAAAAACGCACCTGTTCCCTGCGCAAGATCTTCACGCTGGTGTTGTTTGCAAATATCCCGTTCTTTATTTTCCAAGTGGGTTCTGAACTGCTGCCACCGATCACCTTGGTGGGCTTTGCCTTCACCGCTTTGCTGATGGCGGTGGGCCTGACTGAAAACTTCCAGATGGAAAAGCGCCGCGCTCTAAGATTGGTCACAATCTTGTTCGCCATCGTCTTCATCATCTGGCTCTGGAACCGCATCGACATCTCCCGTCTTGAACGCCTGGGGTAGATACGACGGGCCTGTCTTGGCTCCGTCAGTCTGCTGCCTGCAACTCCGCGACACGCAGTCCGGGCTCTGCCGTGGCCCGCGCTGCGCGCGGGTGCGCGCCGTCGTGGCGCCCACGGAGGTCGCTTCCGTTTCTGGCATCAGTCTGCCGAAACCAAGACAGACCCTCTTTCTCGGGTTACCTTTAACAACGGGCTTATCTTGAAACAAAAAAAGAGCACCTCTCGGTGCTCTTTTGATTTTCCAACTTGTTCAGATGGTTCTGACTTCTTAATTAATGATTTATGCTCTACCAGTAGAACCGAACCCACCGGCGCCGCGTTCTGTATCGCTCAACTCGTTCACAAGCTCAAACTGAGCCTGATAAACTGGTGCCAACACCAGCTGTGCACAACGCTCTTGATCGTTGATGGTCACGGCTTCGTTGCCAAGGTTGATCACGATGATTTTTACTTCGCCGCGATAGTCGGCATCGATAGTCCCCGGAGTGTTCAATACAGTCAGGCCGCTTTTTGCTGCCCAACCGCTGCGGGGGCGAGCCTGGATTTCGTAACCCAGTGGGATTTCGAAGCTCAGGCCGGTTGGGATCATCGCACGCTCTCCGGGATTCAAAATCACCGGACCTGCAAGCTGGGCACGCACATCAAAACCACTGGCGCCCAAAGACTGATACTGAGGCAGATCGCCATGGAAGTTTTCAAGTTTTTTGATTTTTACAGCCAGTTTTTGCATATGATGTCCTTCCCGAAATTACAGTTTTAGATCTTGCCACCAGTCCTGAAGCTTGGTCACTTCAGGGCCCAGCAGAACGCCGGCGGCTTTGTCCAGATCAAGGACGTTGCGAATATACTCATTCACTGAATCCACTGTCACTGCTTTGATTTCGTCAATGACGGACTCTACCGCGCGATAACGGCCAAAGACCATTTCGTTCACAGCCAGTGAGGTCATGCGGTTTTCAATGTCGTCAGAACCCAGCAGGATGCTGCCGATGACTTGAGTTTTGCACATCTCAACATCCGCCTTGGTCACACCTGCTTTGCGGATCTTGGCGAATTCTTTCGAAATCAGATCTCCCACCTTACGCGCGTTTTTCGCCTCGGTGCCGGCATAAATTGTCAGCATGCCGGAATCAATGTTGGTGTTCAGACTGGAGTGAATGGAATAAACCAAGCCTCTTTTTTCACGCACACTTTGATACAGCTTCGAGGTCATCCCCCCGCCCAGCAAAGTATTGGTGACCACCGCCTCAAAGCGGTGTTTATCCTGGAAGCTGGCTGTCGGAAGACCCAACAGCATATGAACCTGCTCCGCCTGTTTTTCAACGACGTGACGACGGTTCAACCAGCGTGGCACACGACGGGTGTTTTTCAGTTCGCTTTTCTTTTTTGCGCCCAGGCGTTTTTGAATCCCGGCCATCAGGTCATCATGGTCAATGCACCCGGAGGCGCTGACGATGATGTTTTTGCCGGTGTAGGTTTTCTTATAATAGTTCATCACTTGAGTCTGTTTCATGCGCGCCACCGATACCGGCGTGCCCAGAATAGGACGACCCAATGGATGTGCGCCATAGACCTGTTCGTAGAACACGTCATAGACCATGTCTTCATGGCTGTCTTCGGACATGGCGATTTCCTGAAGGATCACACCTTTTTCAAGGTCGAATTCCTTCTGGGTCAGCTTCATGTTCGAAACCAGGTCCGCCAGAACGTCCAGGGCTTTTTCCCAGTGATCCTTCAGAACCAGAGCATGATAACAAGTGTACTCGCGGGTGGTATAAGCATTCAGCTCGCCGCCCAGAGCTTCCAGAGATTTGGCAATTTGATAGGCCGAACGGGTTTTGGTGCCCTTGAACACAAGATGCTCAAGCAAGTGAGAAATTCCGGCCACGTCAGGAGTTTCATCCCTTGTGCCCGTCAAAACCCAAATACCCATAGAAACGGCACGGGACCCTGGATGGAGTTCACTCACCACCCGGATCCCGTTAGAAAGTTCAGATTTTTTGAACTTTGTATTCATCTATTACTGAAGCAAAGCCTTGCGGGAAAGTTTGACGCGACCAGAACGGTCAACTTCAAGAACTTTCACATCAATGATTTCACCCTCTTTTAGTACGTCAGAAACTGCGCGTACACGTTCGTTGGAGATTTCAGAGATATGCAGAAGACCTTGTGTGTTCGGAAGGATTTCAACGAAAGCACCGAATTCAGCGATTTTCACGATGCGGCCTTTGTAGGTCTTGCCCACTTCAGCTTCAGCGATGATGTCGTTGATCATTGCAATTGCTTTCTTGGTTGCTTCCGGATCAGCAGACGCGATGTTGATAGTACCGTCGTCCTGGATCTCGATCTTAACGCCAGTAGCTTCAGTGATACCACGAATCACTTTACCACCGGAGCCGATCACTTCACGGATCTTGTCTGGCTTGATTTTGATGGTTTCGATACGAGGTGCAAATTCAGAGATTTGACCACGAGGAACCTTCATCACTTTTTCCATTTCGTTCAGGATGTGAGCACGGCCTTCTTTAGCTTGCGCCAAAGCCTGTTCCATCACCTCGAAGGATACGGAGTCAATTTTGATATCCATCTGCAAAGCAGTGATACCAGCAGGAGAACCCGCCACTTTGAAGTCCATGTCACCCAGGTGATCTTCGTCGCCCAGGATGTCAGTAAGAACTGCAATGCGGTCGCCTTCTTTGATCAGACCCATTGCCACACCGGCAACGTTGCCTTTCAAAGGAACACCCGCATCAAGCAAAGCCATGATACCGGAACAAACTGTACCCATGGAAGAGGAACCGTTGGATTCCAAAACTTCAGACACGATACGGATTGTGTAAGGGAACTTTTCGAAGTCCGGAAGAACCGCTTTGATCGCGCGTTCAGCCAGGTTACCGTGACCGATCTCACGACGGCTGGTACCGGACATACGACCCACTTCACCTACAGAGTATGGAGGGAAGTTGTAGTGAAGCATGAACTTGCGTTTCTGAAGACCCAACAATGAATCAACCATTTGTTCGTCATCAGCCGTACCCAAAGTCACAGTGCCCAGAACTTGAGTTTCACCACGAGTGAACAAGCCGGAACCGTGAGCGCGAGGCAGGATACCCACTTCGTTCGCGATAGGACGTACAGTTTTCACGTCACGACCGTCGATACGAACAGCGCGATCCAGAATCATGGAACGAGCTTCCTGGTATTTAAGATCTTCAACGATGGCATTCAGTTCTTTTTTACGAAGTTTCAAAAGATCTTTGTCAACGATGTCTGAAAGCAAAGCTTTTTCAGCTTCTGCCGCCGCTTCGTTGGCAGCTGCATAACGGTCTTGCTTTTCCTTGATGGAAAGAGCCGCTGCAATTTTGGATCTCAACAGGCCTTCAGCTTTACCTTTGAAGTCTGCATCGATGGATGGAGCAGTGAAAGCGCGTTTCGCCACAGAACCGGCTTTTTCACGCAACTCATCCTGTGCGTTCAATAGAGGAATCAAAGACTGGTGACCGAATTTCAATGCTGCCAAAGCGTCTGCTTCAGAGATGAATTTCGTTTCACCTTCAACCATCAACAAACCATTGCGAGTACCCGCAACGATCATGTCCATGTCAGATTTTTCCATCTGCTGTGGAGTTGGGTTGGCAACGAACTGACCGTCAACGCGTGCGATCTGCACAGCTGCTGTCGGGCCGTTGAACGGAATGTCAGAGCAATGCAAAGCTGCAGAAGCACCCACACTTGCCAGGATTTCCAATGGGAATGCGCCGTCCGCAGACAACACAGTTGCCACGATTTGTGTTTCGTGACGGTAGCCTTCAGGGAAAGACGGACGAATCGGACGATCGATAAGACGAGCGATCAGAACCGCATCGTTTGTTGGTTTCGCTTCACGTTTGAAGTAACCACCTGGGATTTTGCCTGTTGCATAGAACTTCTCGATGTATTCAACAGTCAAAGGGAAGAAATCAAGTTCAGAGGCTTTTTTTGAGGAAGTTGCAGTAACAAGAACCATGTTGTTACCGGAGCTTACCAAAGCGGCGCCATCCGCTTGTTTCGCCAAACGGCCTGTTTCGATGGTAATCTGTTTTCCGCCCACCGATGTTGTGACAGTCGTTTTCATTAAATCTCCTTGAAGTTATCACAGAGCCTTATGCTCTGCTGCTGTGGCTTGAAACGACGAAGGGGCTCTGCGCCCCTTCATTGCATTTAGTATCTTTTGATTACTTACGGATATCCAAAGCCTTGATAAGGTCTTGGTATTTTTTAACATCTTTGCGATGCAGGTAATCCAAAAGTTTTCTTCTTTTGTTAACCATAGTCACCAAACCGCGACGGCCGTGGTGGTCTTTTTTGTGTTTCGCAAAGTGAGTTGTCAAATCGTTGATTTTCGCTGTCAAAAGAGCGACTTGAACTTCAGAGGAACCAGTGTCCAGGTCAGAAGTTTTGAATTTTTTTACGATCTGAGATGTTTGATCTTTAGTGACTGCCATTAGCGTCTCCTTAAATTTTTTCGGGTCGCCCCGAAGTGTTTCCAGGTTGCCCCGGAATGGTTTTAGTTATCACATCCCCCTCGGGCGTCATGGCTGTCGCTCCAGAGAGATTTTTTGTGAAGTTATGGTTTAAACCCAAGCCCCATACGGGTCAAGAGTATTTAAATACCCTGCGTAGAACGAACCCCCGGCCCGGCTCCAGACCAACAACGGCCAAAAGCTCGCCCCCCTCTTGGGCCAGAACCTGTATATACTGGTCCACATCGGGGTTGAAGGCTGAAATAAGCTGGGATCTCAGGTCATGGCTGATCTGGCCATTGCCCAGAAGGACCTTGTCCTGACCTTTGATTCGAATACGTTTCACCTGAGGCAAAGCCAGCTCCATGGGAACAAAAGCAGGGCCTAAAGAGCCGCCTTTGACCGAAGCTTCGATCTGCTCCAGGGTCTGAGCCTGGTCAATTTTATAGGGTGAGGACCATGTCCGGCGCAGGCCGCTCATCGCTGCCCCACAACCCAAGGCCTTACCCAGCAGGTCGATCCAGGTGCGGATATAGCTGCCCTTGCTGCATTTGATATCAAATTCAGCCCAATCAGCGCCGATTTCCACCGGCTCGACATCCCAGAACTTCATGACCTTCTTGGGAATGGCCACTTCCTGTTCGCCCCGGGCGTATTCGTAAAGTTTTTTACCTTGCACCTTGATTGCCGAGTAAATAGGCACTTCGACTTCCATTTCGCCCTGAAGCTTAAGGGCCTCGGACAAAATCAGTTCGCGGGTCAAATGACCGGTGGGAAGAGTTTCCAGGGTTTCACCCGTTGTATCCAGAGTGTCAGTGCGAATCCCGAACTGCGCACGCAGGCGGTAGCCCTTGTCACCTTCCAGGATGTATTGGCTGAGCTTTGTGCCCTCGTTCACCAGGCAGGCCATCAAGCCTGACGCCATCGGATCCAGAGTGCCGGAATGCCCGACTCCACGCGTGGAAAGAATACGGCGCAAACGCGCCACAACGTCATGGCTGGAGATCCCTGAAGGTTTATCCACCAGCAGCAGACCATTGAATTGATTTTTATTCGTCATCGGATTCGTCGGAACCTTCGCCAGGATTGTTGGCTTTGCGCTCAAGCTCCAGTTCATGAAGGATTTTTTCAACCTTCAACACCTGCTCGGTGGCGTGATCCAGATAGAAAGTCAGTTTCGGGCAATAGCGCATTTTCAGCTCTTTACCGATATAGTTCTGAATTTCAAAGGCACGATCCTGAAGAAGATCCAGCGCTTCATCCTGCTGTTTTTCATCTCCAAGAACACTGACATAAACTTTTGCCGCGCGAAGATCCGCCGGCATTTTCACAGAGGCCACCGTCACCAGGCCTGGCAACGGCGTTTTAAAACCACGAATCAGAAACTGAGCAATGGTCGCTTGAATTTCACGCTCGACGCGGGCAACACGGCGCCCATCACCCATATTCTTCATTAGTTAGCTCCGCCCTCTAGCTCGCGAGCCACTTCTTTTTTAACGAAGGCTTCCATCTGGTCGCCAACTTTAACGTCGTTGTAGTTCTCGATACCGATACCGCACTCATAGCCGGAAGCCACTTCTTTGGCGTCGTCTTTGAAGCGTTTAAGGGAGGCAATTTTGCCTTCGTATACAATTTTATTTTCACGCAGCAAACGGATGCTCGCGTTACGCTGAACTTTACCATCGATAACGAAGCAACCTGCAATCGTACCAACTTTAGGAACAGTGAACACGTTACGCACTTCTGCACGACCCAGAACTTCTTCGATGATATCCGGAGACAACAGACCGCCCATGGCGGCTTTCATCTGGTCGATCAGTTCGTACACGATAGAATACGTACGAACATCCACTCCCATCTGTTTTGCTTTCGCCTGTGCGCCCAGGTCCGGACGTACGTTGAAGCCCAGAACGATACCTTTTGCCGTGTTGGCAAGAACGATATCACCCTCGTTGATACCACCCACTGCAGAGTGGATGACACGAGCTTTAACTTCCGGAGTGGAAAGTTTCGCAAGCATTCCGTTGATCGCTTCCAAAGAACCATGCACATCGGCTTTCAACACGATCGCAAGCTCTTTCACGTCACCGGCTTTAACTTTCGCAAACACCTCATCCAGAGACAATTTAGCCGCCGGAGTCGCTGCTGCTTTTTCAGCCTGCTCTTTTCTCAATTCAGAAACCTTGGTCGCCGTGACTTCGTCTTTCACGATGTCGAACTTGTCACCGGCAGCCGGAACCGCCTCAAGACCCAGCACCTCAACAGGGATACCAGGACCCGCAGACTGAACGCGCTCACCACGGTCATTGGTCAATGAACGAACACGGCCCTTCATGACGCCAGCAACGATGTACTGACCCACTTCAACCGTACCGTCTTTAACCAGCAAAGTAGCCACAGGGCCTTTGCCTTTTTCCATTTTCGCTTCGATGACCAGACCGGTACCGGAACGTTTTGGATTTGCTTTCAATTCGGCCACTTCCGCAACCAATTTGATCTGCTCCAGCAATTCAGTGATACCCGTTTTCTTCAATGCAGAAACTTCGCAGAAGATCGTGGATCCACCCCACTCCTCAGGAACGATTTCAAGCTCAGTCAACTGTTGCTTGATACGCTCTGGGTTGGCGCCTGGTTTATCAATTTTATTCACAGCCACGATGATAGGTACGCCCGCTGCTTTAGCGTGGTTAATCGCCTCTTGAGTCTGAGGCATCATACCGTCATCCGCCGCCACCACGATGATCGCGATGTCAGTGGCATTGGCACCACGAGCACGCATTGCCGTGAAGGCTTCGTGGCCCGGAGTATCCAGGAATGTGATCAGGCTGCCGTCCTCGATTTTCACGCTGTATGCACCAATGTGCTGCGTGATACCGCCGGCCTCCCCTTTAGCCACGTCCGCATTGCGAATCGCATCCAAAAGGGATGTTTTACCGTGATCGACGTGACCCATAACAGTCACTACCGGAGGACGGATCACTGGAGCTGCTTCCAGATCACCAAATGCTGTTTGTTCAGCAACTTCGTCCGCCGTTTTAAATACGTTTTGTGCTTCCCAACCGAACTCTGGAACGATCAACGCGATCGTGTCGAAATCCAGATCCATGTTCATGTTGGCCATCACACCCTGTTTCATCAGCTCACGAACCAATTGAGGAGCCTTCAGACCCATTTCCATGGCAAGGTCGCTCAATTTCATAGTGTTATTCACCTTCACCACACGTTTGTGCGCGGAAGGAGTCGTGATCTGAGTTTTCATGGCGTCACGATCCAACAGGCCTTTTTTCTTTTTCGGCTGGAAGACCATTTCACGTTTACGGAACTCAACTGCATTGAAGCTGACAACAACTTCTTCTTTTTCACCCGCACCACGACCGGCCGCCGCTGGGCCTGCAGCCGGAGCTGGAGGACCGAAGGTGCGTTTGCGCTTGTCGAAGTCACGACCGCCACGGTCTGCACCTGCGTCCGCGATTGGTTCAGGCGGCTGGTTGGCTGCCACGAAACCAGTACGGATATTGCGCGTTGGCGCGCCACCCGCAGGACGGTTGAAGCCGCCCGGACGCTGACCGGTGAAGCTCGCACTGGCACCACGCTGTTCGCCACCAGCACGTGGAGTGAATCCACCTGCAGGGCGTTCGCCTTGAGGGCGCTGCGGAGCCTGGGATTGAACGCGGGAAAGATCCATGCGTCCGATGATATTTCTTTTAGGAGCGGAAGCCGGTGTTGCCGAGCTGGATACACCACTCGTGCCCACAACAACTTCCTTCTTGCGTGCCTGAGGAGCCGGAGCTTCAGGAGCTGGTGCCGCCGGAGCGACAGGAGCTTCTTTGGCAACCACTGGTTCTGGTTTTTCAACCGGAGCCGGCGCTGCTTCCTCTTTCACAGCTGCTTTAACAGGAGCTTTTTCTTCAACAGGGGCTGCTTCCACTTCCGGAGTTTCTTCAACTTCATCAGCTTCC
The DNA here is from genome assembly GCF_000317895.1 of Bdellovibrio bacteriovorus str. Tiberius. Classification (NCBI taxonomy): domain Bacteria; kingdom Pseudomonadati; phylum Bdellovibrionota; class Bdellovibrionia; order Bdellovibrionales; family Pseudobdellovibrionaceae; genus Bdellovibrio; species Bdellovibrio bacteriovorus. The sequence continues at coordinate 1,629,609 of NC_019567.1, read as the reverse complement.
GCTTTTACAGCCGGCTTTTTCACCACGACACGTGTGGTTTTAGGAGCCGCTGCCGCCTCTTCAACTTCGCCTTCAGGCTTCGCCACAACTTTGGCTTTTGGAGCCTCAGCAGGCACTTCGTCTTTTTTACGACGAATCACAGGAGTTTTTGCCGCCGCAGAAGCATCAGCCTCAGGAGCCGGAGCTGCTGCCGCAGCCGCCTTTTTCGGCGCCGCTTTGCGAGCCGCTGTCTTTTTTGGTTTCGCCTCGTCGCCGGCTTTTTCGCCGCCGCTGAGTTTAATTTTAATCTGCTCCAGAACATCGGGATCCAGCTCTGCCATGTGGCTCTTCACCGGCAAATGCCACTCGCGGATCTTGTCCATGAGCGCCAGCGGGGTCATCCCGATCTCTTTTGCAAATTCAAAAACCTTTGGATTACTCACTCAGTCTCCCTGCTTAGACCCCGGAACTTTCCGGGGCAGCCTGCCTCACCCTGAACTCTGCCAGGGCGGCGTTGTTGTTCTCTATCCAAATAACTAAATACTATTCTTCTTCAGCTTCGAGTTTTTTCAACTCTTGTTTCAACAGAAGATCAGCCTGCTCTTTAGCAGACACGTTGGAACCTTTGTCCTTGGCAACTGAAGGAGCGGTTGGAACCGGAACACCTTCAGATTCGTACTTCGCCATCAGGGCTTTGGCTTCGTTGGAAAGCTTTTCCGCCTTGTCTGGATCGTCGTAACCAGGAATTGTCATCAACTCATCAACAGCCGCCGTCGCCACCGCCTGGAATGAACCGAAGCCGGACTGGAAGATGTTCTGAGCCATAGTTTCACTCATGCCCGGGATCAACATCAAATTGAAGATGGATTCCGCAGTACGGGAAGCCGCTGAAGATTCAGAAATGATATCCAGTTTCCAAGTCGTCAGTTTCGCTGCCAGACGCACGTTTTGACCACGTTTACCGATAGCCAAAGACAATTGAGAGTCCGGAACAACGATTTCCATTTCGCGGTTGGCATCATCAAGGAACACGCGGGAGATTTCCGCAGGTGCCAAAGCGTTGCACGCGAAACGAGTGATATCCTCGTCCCAAGGAACGATGTCGATTTTCTCGCCACGAAGTTCCTGAACGATATTCTGAACACGGGAACCCTTCATACCCACGCAAGCCCCTACCGGGTCCACGGAGTTGTCTTTGGAACGAACCGCGATTTTCGCGCGCTGTCCTGGTTCACGAGCGGCAGCCATGATCTCGACAACACCGTCGTAGATCTCTGGAACTTCCATTTCGAAAAGTTTCATCAAATAACGTTCATCAGCGCGGGACATGATGATCTGAGGACCACGTGTCGTCTGACGAACTTCAGAAAGGTAACCCTGAATGCGATCGCCTGGCTTGTATTGTTCGCCCGGGATCTGTTCACGAGGCGGGATGTAAGCCTCAGTGCGGCCCAAATCGACAACGATCGCGCCTTTTTCAACACGACGTGCGATACCGGAAGCGATCTCACCTTTGCGCTCTTCAAATTCATTGAAGATGATGTTGCGTTCAGCATCACGCACTTTCTGCATGATGATTTGTTTTGCCGTCTGAGCAGCAATACGACCCAGGTCAGTGGCTTCCATTTTGATACCAATGGAATCATCCAATTGAACGTTTGGATCCAGCTTTTGCGCTTCGTCCAGAGGAATTTCAACTTCTTCATCGATGTACTTTTCACGAAGGACAACCTCTTTGAACTCAAACAGTTCAACTTCGCCAGTGTCTTCGTTGTAAGCAGCTTCGATCTCGCGGTAAGTACCGTATTTTTTACGTGCAGCTACCAGCATACCCTGAGTGATTGCATCGATAACAACCTGTTTGTCGATACCCTTGTCTTTTCCGACTTGATCAATCACCTTGGAAAGATCTGAAAACACATTTTCAGCCATGATTTTCCTCTCTCGTTACTTTTTCTGACCTTTAGTATATTCAAAAACCAATTTTGCCCTGTCGATCATCGCGTACGGGATTTTGATCTCCACGTCCTTCACAACAAAGCGAACACCCTGCTCGTCGGCGGATTCAAGAACCTCTTCGACGGTTTTGGCGCTCTTCCACTTTTTGTCTTCCACACCCATGGACTCCAGCGACTTGGTGGTTTTGATGTAAACCTTTTTGCCAATCGCCTTTTTGAAGTGCCATGGTTTTTTAAGATGGCGGTCCAGACCCGGAGTGGAAACTTCCAGATTGTACTCGCCACCAGGAATCATCTCTTCATCCGCATCCAGGATTTCGCTCAAGCCGCGGGACACGTTGGTGCAATCCTCAATGCTGATTGCGCCTTCTTCTTCTCTGTCGATAAAAAGACGAAGCGTGCGCCCCTTGCCCAAACCAACGAATTCGATATCATAAAGAACACAGCCCTGCGCGGCCGCTACGTCGTTGGCGATCTTTTCTACTTTTGCCATCCAAGATGGAGACTCTGACATTTCGTTCAATCCTAAAAATAAAATAAGCTCAAACAAGCCCCTAAGAACCTGTCTCAGCTACCTCGTCGCACATTTTGGGTCGACATATGGGAACTGCCCGGGCGGGGCCGGTACAAAAAAAAATGGGCCTGCGGGGCCCATTGAACGGATCCAAATTAACAATAAAATCGAAGAAGTGCAAGGGTTTATCTGAGCTGAGCCCTTGGGGGTCGGACAGGTCAGGATAGTGAGTACAAAATGGCCGTGGCCCCGTCCTTATAGTACCGGGGACGTCGACGAACTTCCGTAAACCCGAGTTTTTCATAGAGTTTTTGCGCCGAAACATTCTCTTCATGAACTTCCAACCACAGCGCCCGACCTTGACCCTTTGCGGCGATCATATGCTTCAACAGGTGCTCCATCAGCCCGCGACGGCGAAACTGAGGATGGGTTGCCACCAAAGAGATCTCCCAAACATCGGGGGTCTCGCGGTAAAGAACAAAACCCGTAAGAACCTCACCTTCAAATACACCGATGGCTTCAGCCGTGGCCAGTTCGGCCCCCAGAAGATCCTGAGGCCAGTAAAAAGACGGCATCAACCCCTGCTCGGCATGAATCGCCTCGACCAGGGCACGCATCGCGGGCTTTTGAGGCCCTTTCAGAACTTCCACATGCATAATTATTCCGCCACGAAATTTCGGACTTTGTATTTGCGCTGAATGACTTCAAACCAGGAACGGATGCGCTCTTCCAGCTGCTGCTGGGCCAAAAACGCCTTGATGTTGTCACGGAAATCCTCAAACGGAGAACTTCCGAACTTGGCGCGGTTTTTCTCGTAATAGGCCTGAGCTTCCTGATCAGTGATGATCCCGGTCATGGAGTTGGTTTTGAACTTCAGGAAGCTTTTGGCAATCAGCTTGCGCGTGGTGAAACGGCGCACTTCCGCGGAAGTGGGCTCAATCCCCGCCCAATAAGCACGACCCGCCACCGCTTTTTCAACTTTGACCACCGCCGCATCGACTTCCACATCAGGAACACTGGCGACATTGAAGTTTTCCGCTTCCAAAGCCACAACCTGCTCCAGCAACACCTGAGTCACGGCCCCAGAAAACTCGGGCTGCCCCGGGCGCACTTCCGGCAATGTGTTTTTGGGCAATTTAGAACTGGGCTCAAGAACCTGCCCAATCACCAAAGAAATCTGCACTTCACGACTGGTGACCACATAGTCAGACACCTGCCCCACCGTCTCCGTCACCAGAGTCGCCGCCTGAGCGTTCAATGCAAACAAAAGAATTAAAGAAAGAAAGCGCATAAAAAGACTATGCCGAAGAAAATGTCAGGAGTCCACAGACGAAGCACCCCTCCGAAAAAACACAACCCCCGCTTTTTAGGGCGGGGGCTGATAACCACTTGAGGAATTTAACTTCTTACTTTTCTAATTAGATTAGAAATTTACGCGTCCGACAATAGACATTACGTAATACTGCAGTTTTTCGATCGGAGTCCCGTACTGAGGTCCAGACATCCAGGTATTTTCCGCGTTTACACGGCTGGAAAGATTCCACATGTAACGGAAGTCCACACCCAAAGAGTACTTCGGAGAGAACTCAAGGTCCGCACCCACGATAGTACCGATATCCACCGCGTGAGAGTTCGCAGTCGTGTCGTTGTAGTAACCGTAGTTGTCGTTAGACCAGCTGAAAGATCTGTAAGAGTAAGACACCAAACCACCAATGACTGGCTTGATGATACCGCTGAACAACTGAACTTTCGCAGCCAACTGACCAGAGTACTGGTTCACGTCGATGTTGTTCGGAATCCAGGTGCTCGCGTTATTGTACGGATAGTTATTGTAACCGTTATAACCGTAACCACCAGAATAGTAACCTTGACCTTCAACTGTGTAGTTGGAGTAAAGGAAAGAACCCTCGATCACGAAGTTGTCATATTTGTTACCGAAAGCCACACCCAAAGAGTAGTTGCCTTTTACGTTCTTAACATCTGGATAGTCACCCACCCCGACGATACCAGCAACATACTTGGTTTCGATTGGAGCCAAAGCTGTGTCTTCTTCCACTTTCATGGCAGCAGCCAGTTCCTCACGAATGATGTCGCGGGTGTTTTCTTTCGGTTCTTCAACCTGCTGAACCTGAACAGGCTGTGCGTACACAGGCTGTTGAACAGCTTGAGGTTGTTGTTGCTGCTGTTCGTTCATCTGGTTGAACTTGTCACCAAATAGAACGTTAGCGCGTTTTTTCTCATCTTCCATACGGGAAGATTCAAGTTTTTCAACAATGCGTTGCTCAGTCTGCATCTCAGCGTCCTGACGAGCACGACGGATTTGTTCCGCGCGGCTTTCAGTCAGCGGAGAAGCCTCAATAATAGTTGTAGGCTGCTTCTGGATTTGTTGCTGTTGCAACTGAGCTGTGGAAGTCGGTGTCGCCTGATTCAAAATATAAATAGGCTGACCGCTTACCGGCGCGGTGTTGGCAATTCCAGCCTGGGCAGCTGGAGCAGCAGGTGCTGTTTGGCTTGAATACATTTGATCAAGCTCAGCATCAACATCGCTTTCAATACTTTGAGCAAGAGCAAACGTCGGTGCGATGCTCAAGGCTGCAAGTATATAAAAATACTTCTTCATAGGATCTCCTCGTGGTTCTGGTTATATAAAAAACCTTTTATCACTGGTCGCATAAAGCAAGCCTGATGCCAACGGCGCCAAAATGCGTCGCCAGCGTCTAAGTTATTGATATCCCCGGTGTCTCGGGAACACCCCCAAAAACCGCCAAATCCGGCTGTGACGAGAATTGTGACAACTTCCAGTACGCTTTCTGAAATTCTTGCAAACCAGGGTCATTGTGCCCCCGACTATGGATAAATTTGGTAAAACTTCGGATCGAACAAGTCCGGCGATGCCGGAGTGTAGACATTATATAAGGAGATTTCCGGATGTCCCCTGCTCTATTCCTTCGTTCCTCTGCAGTTCTTCTGTCTCTTTCTCTTATTAGTGCCTGTGGCGGATCTGGCGGCGGCAGTGAACTAAAAGCAGAACCTTCGAACTGTGAAGTATCCGGTCAGTCTTTCGGTATCGTGAATGGCCAGACCCTGGCGTCCGGGAATGAACTTAGCAAATCAACTGTCATGGTCATTCATAGAAACTATAAAGAGGAAGTCAGCATTTGCACCGGGACTCTGGTGGCAAAGAATAAAGTTTTGACAGCAGCTCACTGTATTTCCTCCTTTGGCGGCCAGACGGTTATTGCCTTCTCTAACAGTGTAAGCTGTGCGGCTTCTGCGCCGAAAAGAACGGTTCGTGCGGTGACGGACACGGCGGTACCTGATGCTTATTCCTATTGGAACAAAACAGACTTCAACAATGCATCAACGGATCTGGCTGTCTTGAAATTCACGGGCAGCATTCCTGAGGGTTATGAAGTTCGCTCCTTGCCGACAAAATCCTATAATATAGCCAACGTCGACCGCCTGGTTATGACGGGCTATGGTACCACCGCTGAAAAAGGTGAAGATTCCGGCACCCTGCGCTTCACCACCTCCCCTTCATCCAATGTTCTGGGCACCAGCTTCTATCTGGCGTTGGTTGGTAAAACGGTTTCTGTTCCAAAAACCATCATCGTTGACCAGGCCAATACCGGCGTTTGCACCGGTGATTCCGGCGGTCCGCTTTACAATCAAGTGGGTTCAGACCTGACCCTGGTGGGAATCACCTCCATGGGTGTCGACAACCGCGCCACCGACGAAAAGAAAGTCCGCGTCTGCCACGGCGTCGCCCTGTTCACAGACGTCCGCGAACACCTGGATTGGATCAACGAAAAAATCCGATCTCTGTAATCGGCTCTGCCGAGGAGGCAGAAGTGCCTCGGCACTTCTGCTGGACTTAGCTCAAATATTAAGCAAAAAGGGGCTATTTGAGCCCCTTTTTCATTTTTTATTTAAAAAGAACTTGTCAGTTCCGGGCAAATTCAATACAAAAGACGTCTCACTGCGGGTGTGGTGAAATGGTAGACACAGAAGATTCAAAATCTTCCGCGAAAGCATGGGGGTTCAAGTCCCTCCACCCGCACCAATCTTTCCCCTTTAAATTCTTCGGACACATCCTCGCTCTTGCTTTTTGATTCTGGCTTCGCACTGGCGTTTTGCTTCGCTGTGGAACTTGAATTTAAAGGGGAAAGATTGGGTTGCTGGGGCTCTCGGTTTGCGGGGACGTGGTCCCCGCTTTGATTGAACGATTTTCTGATTATTACCTTGAAACAGAACAATTCTTCATCGGAGGGGTGCCCAGAATCTGGGTTAGATCCTGTCCTTCTTTAAATCGGATCTTCATGATGTAAATTGAGTTGAAGGCGGCGTTGAAGATTTCCTGGGCCTTTACCACACTGTCTTGCGCTGACAGGATGGCGCGATCTGAGAGCACGTGGTTGGCGGAAAACTCGTTCACCGACTGATATCTTCTGATGCGTCCCACTTCGGATTCCAGAATATTGTTCGCCATCGTCAGCTCTTCATTCTGTCCATAGTTGGCATTCTGAAATTCGCCGTTCTGATCCAGACGGAACAATTCGATATTTTCAATATCCTTGGCATACATCACATCCACATCAAGTCCCACGCGGACATCACTTAAAATCTGCATGTTCGAATTTCTGACTGGCAGATACCCACACTGCGTACTCAATGAAACCGCACTGACAGCGCGTGATGGCACGTAAATCGAAAATGGTGCGACCGCAGGAAGGTTGTCGCAGTTGTAGCGGTCCAGACACTCTTCTGCTCGCGAGCGGATCTCGCTGATCCTGGTTTCAAGAGCTGCGGCCTTGGGTTCAAAGTACACCGTGTAAAGCGCTCTGCTGACCCGGGCTTGCATGCCTTTGACTTCGGTCAGCAGTTCTTCGTGCTCAAAAATCCAGTCAGCCAGCACTTTCAACTGCTGCCATTTTTTCTGTCTTGGACGAATGTTTTCTGCCCCCTCGAAAATATCCAGGGGCTTTACCACATAGGCAAACACCGGGGAATTCTCGATGGTAAAGCTTCGGAAGTATTTCTCTGCGGCATTTTTAATGCTTTGCAGATCATCCACCGCGATTTCACTGGCAAAAACACCCAGCGCATCCGCCCCTTGCCCGCCGACCGAAACCACCTTCACTTCAACCGAACCAATCTTGTCCAGCTTGCGGATGAATTCTTTGTACTGAACATTCAGATCCCCGCCGAAATTCAGTTTGGGAACTTTCAGTTTGTTCTTCAGATCCAGAATCTGTTCTTTAATGTCTTCAGTGCGGGAGTTCTTCACGTGAATCAGCACCACCACCTTGGATCGGTGAATCTCTTCAGAAACAAAGTGCGTTCCGCATCTTCTTAAGACTTCCTGCCATTTGCCGTTATCCAGCAAAGTCTGATACTCGGGCTTCAGGGATTCTTCTGTCAGGCCTTTGCGACCATAGGAAAATTCCGCCGTCAGCGCAAAATTCAGACTGTTCTTGCTTTCCAGAAACTTATGAATCACCCGGTAGGAATTCTGACTGTCAAAATTCACGGCCTTGATTGTGCCCGCCGCATTCAGCTGAACATCAAAATTCATTTTTCTTTCCAGCTCACTGGAAGTCTCAATCATACTAAGATCAAACGAGGTAGAAACCGGCGTATTGCCATCCAGCCATTCACGATCCGTGCTTTTAACACAGTTTGCTTTGGCTCTGTCGGGGTGATCCATATCCACCCCGGCGCCCAGCCTCAAAGAACCATTTTCACTGTAACTGATTGTCTGCGCGAACGACTGCATCGATACCAACAACACCACAAAAATAATTTTTTTCATAAATTTTGTCCTGTCCTTTACGGAAGTTTCATTCTGAGGATTTTCAGGTTCTTTTCTGTTCCCAGCTCTGGCAGCTTGTCGAAATAGTCCTCAGGAACCGATTTCACAAATTTGAATTTCGGATCCAGAATTTTGACGCCAGCCAAACCGTCCTGCCCCAGGCGCCCTTGTGGACCTGCCAGTCCCGGCTTGCCATCAAGACCTCTCTTGCCATGGCGACCGTTATCACCTTCACAAGGGGGAATCTGACAACTTGAGGTCACCAACGCCGTACCTGAAGCGCCGCCCTTACCGCCATCGCCCCCTTTGCCACCGACACCACCTTCGCCACCCATGCCTGGCTGACCTCCGGGGCCTCCGCGGTTGTCGAACTCATCTCCGGTCAGTTCCAGCGTGTTGAAGATTTCAGCCACATACAAAGCGATCTTACCGCCGTTGCCTCCTCGGCCCCCGTCACCACCCGCGCCACCATTGCCACCATTGCCGCCGTGTCCCCCATCACCACCGTCACCGCCATCGCCCGAGCGATTCCAAATAGCGTATTTCTGATTCCCACCGCGACCGCCATCGCCACCGACGCCACCGTTACCACCTTGTTGGCCTCGGCCGCCTTTACCGCCAGTTCCGCCTTCACCCCCAACAGCGCGGATGCGAAAGCCAATGGTTCCTTCGATCCGGTTGATTTTCAAAACGATATCAGAAGCATGAACACCCGAATCACCCGGAGCACCATTGTTACCATCACGGCCATCCATCCCGTTGTAACCATGCTGACCTCGGCCTCCGTCTTCTGGAGAATCCGTCAGGCTGCCGCCACTGCCATTGCCCCCTCGGGCACCGGCAGAACCATCATTGGCAAGCACCAGCACGGCCGGGGCAAATTCCCCCTGCTGCCCTTTTGCTCCGCGAATGCTTTCCACATTCATAAAGCCGTCGATCGAATCGGCAACAATCTGCAAATTGGATTGAGTCAGAATTCTTCCGCCGTTTCTGAATTCAATTCGCTTGCAGATCAAATCAACATTCAAAGGCGCCTGGCGCAGGTCCTCATTCTTGCGAGTGAATTCCACGTCACCGTTGATCACGAGCGTTTCATCCTGACCGCAAAGAAATTTTTGCTCTTCCAGCAGCACGCGGGTTCTTTCGGAAGGGTCCCCCAGAATCCGGGCCCATGCAGGATCCGCAAAAGTCACTACCGCCGCCAAAGGTATCAAATTTTTAAAAACATTTTTCATAGTCATTTTCCCTGTTAAAATTGAAAGCTCTCAATCGAGACATCGTTTGAAATATAAATCTCTGCCTTGGTAACAAGCCCCTCGCGGCCTTCAACACCGGGACGGCCCTCTTGACCATCTTTGCCATCCTGACCTTGCATTCCCGCACTGCCAACAAGGCCCGAGCTGCCACCGTGACTGAAGACCGAACCGTCTCCACCATCACCGCCGTCACCGGCAAGGCCACCACGGCCACCTTTGCCTGCAAGGCCTTTGGCTCCGCCCGGTCCGCCCTTACCACCAGCAACCAGCACATTGATGTTGTCGTTTACTTTCACCATGTCCATAAAGCGCGGCTTCACCACGACAACCACCAGACCGCCGTCACCGCCTTTGCCTCCATCTCCACCAAAGCCCCCGTTACCACCGTTGCCTCCGGCACCGCCCGCGCCACCGTGACCACCACGACTGGCTTTGCGATCCCACTTTGCTCCGCCGCCACGGCCGCCTTTACCACCATTGCCACCTTGTCCGGCGTCCTGAGCATTCAGACCTTTCAGTCCCTTTAATCCCACACCACCACTGGCAACAATTTCCACCCCACTGCACAGGTCCACACTTTCAAATTGCATGAAAAGTTTATGGGCATTCAGTCCCGCAACCCCGGGAGCCCCGTTGTCACCGTTGCGACCATTCGCCCCGGCTCCGCCGGATGCCCCTGCGCCACCATCAGAGCTGGGCGTGGATTTTGGAATTCCCCATTTTATTTTTCCACCGGCATCCCGGCCATTGCCCCCGGCGCCACCATGACTGCCATTGGCGGCAGAAACACCGGCACAAGTCATCAAAGTGCATCTTTTAAATGGCTCCACTTGATCAGGATTGTTTTTTAGTTCTGTGAGGGAAACAATCCGGTTTGCGTGATCTATTTCCGCTGAAAGATTCAGCGCCGCCACATCCAGCATTTGCACGCGCGAGGATTTCATCACCTCGGCCACAACAAGACGCGCATTTTGAGCATAGAAAATCAGGGCGTTATTTCGAACCGTCAGTTTGCCGATTTCCGCCAGGTACTGAGACGGGTTTTCAGGCAGCACCAAAAGTGTGTCTTCCTTAATCAGAAGATCCTCGCCCTGAAGACCGGCCCACAGAGGCTTTGCAGCCTTGGCACGCTCTTGAAGGAACGGCAGTTGTTCAGCCAAGGTTTCGGCTGTCCACTTCGATTGGTACCGGTCATTCAGACACAAGGGCGCTGAGTAGGCTTGCACCTGAGTCAGAACCAACAACCCGAAGATCAATTTGGAAAACTTCATAAAAACTCCTCATACGATTCATTTCGCATGAGAAGCTTTTTACAGAATTCAGAAAAAATCCGCGAAGTCCGGTTGGTTAAAACGGATGGGTTTCAGTTTACTTTTGGTAAAGTCAGTATTCGTACCAGTCTATATTAAGGCAATAGCCGACTTCAGGACTTCCCTCGCGCGATAAGTTGATGATTTCCTTGATGTTTGCACGCAGATAGTCCCGGATCTTCTGGGCCCCCTCGGCGGACAAGGACATGGGGCTTGTATAGTGAACATGGGGGTCTTTGTAAAAATCCATCTTGGAAATGGCTCGCTGTCGCCAGTTCTGGTGGTGCCTTAGAATCATCGGATGGGTGGAATCCAGGTGCGTAAAACCCTGCTTATAAAAAAGCTGCCCGTTCTTTCTTTCACACAGGCCCACTTCGATCAAAAACTGAATGGCCGTGTCCACCTTTTCCAAAGGCACGCCCAGCTTTTCAGCGATGGTTTTCAATTCTTTTCCCACCGGGGTCGGCAGCAGATTACGGACTCCGGTATATAACCACGAAGAATAGTACGTGGCCTTGTCCACATCACTCAGAACCACATCTTTGGGAACCCGGGCACTGATGGATTTGGCTTCTGCCTGCAGCACCTGGATCTTGCCTTTGATACGCGACTGAAGCTTGACCGAGCCTGCCCGTCCCAGCTCGATCATCAGCATAAAAACATCCGTTTCTTTGTCGCCAAAACCAAAGAACGCCGCAGCTTCCAACCCCTGTTCGGAAGAAAGATTCTTTTCACCTTTCAGGATCTGCGAAAACAGCGAGGTGCTGATTCGCATGGCTTCAACAAGTCTTCCGCGGTACTTCTTGTCCGTGCGCTCCTGTGATTGCAGAACATCTTTAAAGAAAAGCCTGTAGTCGTCGTAGTTATAAATATCCAGCATGCTGCCAGTTTACTAACGGTAAACAGAGCCCGACCTGTTTTTCGGCTTTTCAGCCAAAAATCAAGACCTTGCTCCTGTCTCATCTTGAGATTTCGGGACCTTTGGTGAGGCACGGTGATTGCTCCTCAATCCGGCAGGAGTCGAATATGACCGTGCAAGCATCACGAAACAAATTCTATTTGCGCCTTATGTCCTGGCTTCTGTGCGGCTTCATGACGTTTATCGTCGCCTGTCAACCCAGTGATCACACCAGCACCGGCCCTACTGAAACCAGTGGCGGCGGCGGAAACACCGGCGATGGCGGAGGCGGCACCGGATTTAACTCCAAAATGTACGAACAGTACATCACCAAACTTGAAACCCTGGACATCTGGAAAACAGAAATCAGCAAGGTTCTGGAAAGAACCACATCACTCAATCCGGCTCTGCTGAATGTACTGCAAAAGAAAACCTGGATTTTTGTGCCCCAGAAATTAAATCGCATCGACGCCGAAAAAATGGGGATGGAATTCCGAGCCAAGGACTATGAACAGTATGCCTTTCAAACTCAAGGTGAAGTCTGGATCGACTCTTCCGCCTTCAACACCCTGTCCCCTGAAACCCAAGCCTATCTGATTTTCCATGAGACCATCATGGACTTGTACGTGTTATCCAAAGTGCGTAAAATTGCGGATAAAAATCCGGAAGAATTCGTGGCTTTTAAAACAGTCTTCTGCTCACGCATAAAAGATCACTACTTTGACCGTGATCTGTGTCGCGAGTCGTTCACCGTCAAACCCAAATCTTTGTACTCGGTCCTGACTGCCACCGACTATCCCGTCATCCGAGAAGCGACTCACCTTCTAATGGATGCATCGTCAAAGAAAACCTCGGACGAGATTTTCGTACATCTGATCGGTCTTGGCTTTGACGAAAGAATCATGGGTTCCGCGCTGCGAATGGACATGGCGGAAGACAATGGCGCCAAAGATTTGAAAGATCTTATCTTCTGGATCGAAGACAAGAATATCAAAGAAACCTGCGTCAACAAAGATCTGGAAAACAAATCCGAGAAGGAACAGAAATGCTCACTTCATTTAAGCGCCGACAAAAAGTCAGTTGTGATCCGAAACGGTGAGGCTTCGTTCATTTTTCAGCTTCCTGTCTCGGAAAGCGGCCTGGGATTTAAAACCAGGAACATCGTTACCAACGAATCTTCAGTCCGGTATTCCTATTGGGCCCCACAACCCGAAGATGAATATGGCATGTCGGCCTTGGTTCCCCAGGAAATTCTGATCTCCTATTCTAAGACAGGACAGCCAGCCTCAGTAAAGTTTGAAGTGAACAATGGTTTTGCAGCGGGGAGAATCTGGATATTCTCGAACATATTCTCTTTGGAACCTGGGTCAGGTTTTAACTTTGGCAAGGATGAATAATCTCCATAATTCCCTAATGTACTGATGCAAGCGCTGCCAGGGTTCTATGGAATGAATCCAGTGATTTCGCATCGCACTTTCTTTCGATCCGCCCTTGCAGTTTATCAAAGTAAGAAATCACTTCCACCGCAGTCCGTGCCCCCTTCGGGGTTAAATCCAGCACATATCCTCTGGCATCTGAATCGTGGATGGACCTTTTCAGCAATTTCTTTTTTTCAAGCGCACGAATGCTATGGCTGACATTTGCTTTGGGAATGCCAAAGGCTTCCTTCAGCTGGGTTGGGCGCGCAGCCTTGTCGTTTTCAAAGAAAATCGCCACCAGAATCAGGGCGTCCATCATTCCAAGCTCATGGCCGGCAAGGCCCTCGCTGACCTTCTGAAAAATGGCATTGCCAGCAACAACAATCTGAAAGCTCGGGTTCTGATTCAGGAACTTTTCTATCTTCATGGATCGAATATATTGTTTCATATTAAACTATTCAATATGAAACAATAGCCTTGAAACCTTATTTGCTGTTCTTTTCACCAGGAGAAAGTGGCATCTTTGTTTCATGACCAAACTTCACAGCATGGCCCTGTTGCCGCAGATATCATCAAAGCTCTTTACAAACCCAACAACCGCAGCAATCACCTCGACCGTGGCAGGATCTGTCCTGCTGGCGCTCATAGCACAAATAAATATCCATCTCCCATTCACCCCGGTGCCGATCACTGGTCAGACTTTTGGAGTTGCACTGCTGTCACTGCTGTGGGGACGAAAGCTTGCGACGGCCAGCATGGCTCTTTACCTAGTTGAAGGTGCCGCGGGACTTCCCGTATTTGCCCAAGGTAAGGCTTTCTTAACCATGGGCCCTACCGTTGGGTATCTACTGGGAATGCTTCTGGCCACGTGGTTCGTGGGTGGCATGGCGGACCGGGGCTACACAAAGACATTTAAAGGCGCGCTAGCCTCGGCGTATCTGGGATCGCTCCTGGTTTTTACTGTCGGAGCACTCGGTCTGTCATTCTTCGTTCCCTTCAACCAGCTCCTGGCACTTGGCGTATTGCCTTTTCTACCCGGAGACCTTTTGAAGAACACCCTGGCGGCGGCAACGGCCTCTGCCTTGTCCCGCCGAGGTACAAGTGATTAAGGTGCTGACAACCGGCCTGTTCTGGGGCGCCACCGCCTTGAGTGCCCCGAAGATCGCTTTCTTCGAAGCCCGCGATGCTCAGGGAAATCTGGTCACGATGGAAAAAGGCGGACGCTATCTACATGTCGCCATTTCCGTCGGAGACAAGTGGCTGCATGCACATCCCTATTGGGGTGTACAACTGGTGAACTTACTCAGTGACATTGGCGATCCTGCCTTGATAGTCACCCAAGAAGCAGCACCCGACTTGACCGAAAAAGACATCAAACAATATCTCCATCAAAAATACGACACATCCTATTCCTGGGCAGCCAAAGATAAAACATATTGTTCAAAGTTGTTAGCACAGATTCTGAATCTGCCGCCGACACCCATGCGATTTTCTGGCAGCATCTGGAAAAATCGGAATTCAACTGCCCCGACAGAACTGGGCATATCCCCTGACGACATTTATCGTGAACTAAAATGGCGTGGCTATCGTCCCTGGTCCAACCGCTGTGAAAAGCTGTTTGTTCCTTAGAAATAACACAGACTGATGGCAAAACCATGTAAAGCCACAGTGAAGTCATTCATATTTGGTCAATTTTTGATCAAACTAACGTGGGATTAACCGAATCAAGTTATTCTGAAAGCGCATGACGCTTTTTGAATGGTTTCGGAATAAAGGCGCGCGGTACTTTCTTTCAGAGTCCGAAAAGACTTTGCTGGATCGATTTGAAATCAGTGAACAACGCACGCGCACGATTCTGGATTCGACTTACAATGCCTTTATCGGAATGAACAGCGAAGGTTTGATCACTGACTGGAATCTTCAGGCGGAAAGAACCTTCGGATGGAAGCGCACCGAGGTGCTGGGAAAAGAGCTTTCTGAAATCGTCATCCCCCACAAATACCGTGAAGCTCACAAAAAAGGACTGGCGCACTATCTGAACACAGGCGAAGGCCCCGTTCTGAACAAACGCATGGAAATCACCGCCCTTCACCGTGAAGGCCACGAGATTCCAGTTGAAATGACCATCTTCCCGTTCGAGCATAAAGGAAAACACCTGTTTGGTTCTTTCCTGCATGATATCTCGGAACGTAAAGCTACTGAATCCAAGGTCCGCAACTTATATCAGGAAATGGAACAAAGAGTGCAAGAACGCACTCAAGAGCTGGCCCTGGCAAACAAACAACTGAAAGAGGACGCCAACATCCGCCAGCGCCTGTACGAACAGGCCCAAACGGCCAATCGGCTCAAAGACGAATTCCTGGCCACGGTTTCACATGAACTGCGCACCCCTTTAAATGTGATTCTGGGACACAGTGATATTCTGAAAGATCCCGCCACTTCCACTGAAGAAGCGCAAGCCTCTATCAACGCCATTCACCGCAACGCCCAGATTCAAGTGCAGATCATCAGCGATCTGCTGGATGTTTCTCGCATCATTTCCGGCAAACTGCAGCTGCATGTGAAACCCATTGATGTCGAGTCTGTGGTGGAGGCTGCCTATGAAAGTGTGCAGATCGCCGCCAAATCCAAAAATATCAAAGTCCGCGTCGAGGGAACTGAACGCGTCAAAGCCGTCGGTGGAGATCCTGAAAGATTGCAGCAAGTTTTATGGAATCTGCTTTCCAACGCCATCAAATTCACCCCGAAAGGGGGCAACATCACGGTCAAACTTTCCAATGTGGAATCACGCGTACAGATTGATGTGATTGACAACGGCAAAGGGATTGATCCGGATTTTCTTCCCTATGTGTTTGAACGCTTCCGCCAGGAAGACGCCACCACCACGCGCCGCTATGGCGGCCTGGGGCTGGGGCTGGCGATCGTTCGTCATATCGTCGAAGGCCATGGCGGCACGGTGGCTGCGACAAGTGCCGGTCCTAATCAAGGGGCCAAATTCACAGTGTCTTTACCCGTGCTTGCAGCACAACTGCACGAGGGTTTCACAACCAGTCACTTTGGTTACGAAAACTTTGTCGAGACCAACCCTGAACATCCAAAAACTCTGGATGAAGTCCGCATCATGATTGTTGATGACGACGCCGACACCCGAAATTTATTAAGCGTGGTTTTGAAAAAATCAGGCGCCAATGTCGTCACCGCCGACTCGGCCCAAAAGGCGTTTGATCTCTATCAGGTGTTCAATCCCCAGATTCTACTCAGCGACATCAGCATGCCGGATATTGACGGCTACAGTTTGCTTAAAATGATTCGCACTTTACCCAACACCGAAAACCTGTGGGCCGTGGCACTGACCGCCCATGCACGACCCGAAGAACATGAACGCGCCCTGGCTGCCGGATTCCATGTGCACATCGCAAAGCCGGTGCAAACTTCTGAACTGATCAACACTATTTCGGATCTGCTCACCGCTGGTGACAAGAACAACCCCCTAATCGATCGCACATTGTAATGTTCATTTTCGTCCGCACTTTTTCACATCCATGGGGATTAATACTTCATTGTAATTATTCAATTCATCTCTTTTGACTTAGAGTTTCTGCTTCATTTTTGCAAAGAGGTAGAAATTCATGAGCGTAAAAATTCCGACAACTCCGATCCCCTGCCAAAACTTTGTCAGCGGAAAGTTTCTAAAAGGTTCCGGCCCTGCGATGGATGTCGTCAGTCCTTATAATGGACACATCATCGGCGGCCTTCATGCCTCCACCGCAAAAGACATTGATCAGGCCGTCAGGGAAGCTCACGAAGCGCAAAAATCCTGGGCGGACGTACCGTTGAAAGAACGCACTAAAATCATGTTCAATTTCCGCCAGATTCTGATGCGAGATCTGGATGAAATCGCTCACCTGAAAAGTTCTGAATCCGGAAAAACCTTCGCTGAAGGCAAAGCCGGTCTTATGAAAGGCATCGAGGTTCTCGAATTTGCCCTGTCCCTGCAAAACATGGATCTGGGTGGAAAGATGGAAGTCTCTCGCGGAGTCAGTTGCGAATTCCGTCGTGAACCGTTGGGCGTCATCGCCAATATCACTCCGTTCAATTTCCCGGCAATGGTTCCGATGTGGACCATCCCTATTGCTCTGACTTTGGGGAATGCCTATATCTGGAAGCCTTCTGAAAAAACCCCGCTGACGTCGATGAAAATCGCTGCCGCCCTTCAGGAAGCCGGATTGCCGGATGGTTTGTTCCAGGTGCTTCACGGCGGCAAAGACACGGTGGATGCAATCATTGATCACCCGCAAGTCAAGGCGGTGGGCTTTGTCGGGTCTACAAAAGTGGCACAGCATGTTTATCAGCGTGGCACAGCCCTGGGAAAACGAGTGCTGGCCCTGGGTGGCGCTAAAAACCACATCGTGCTTTTGCCGGATGCAAATCCTGATCTGACCGGACCTGGCATCAGTGACTCGTTCACCGGATGCGCGGGTCAGCGCTGCATGGCCGCCGCGGTGGTTCTGGCCGTGGGTGACGTCGATCATCACATTCAAAAAATCATTCAGCGCGCACAGTCCCTGGTTCTGGGAAAAGACATGGGGGCGATCATCACCAAATCCCAGGTGCAATTCCTAAAAGACGCCATCACCCGCGCCGAAAAAGAAGGCGCGAAGATCCTGCTGGATGGCCGAAACACTCCGGCTCCGGCGGGTTTGGATCAGGGTCACTGGATGGGTCCGACGATCATGGACAATGTCGCTCCCAACAGCGAAGCCGCGACCCTGGAATATTTCGGTCCGGTTCTTAGTATCATCCGCTGCCGCGACATCACTCATGCGATGCAAATTGAAAACAGCAATCCTTATGGCAATGCCTGCTCGGTGTTCACCTCCAGCGGCAGCCTGGCTGAAAAAGTCATTCGCCAGGCCTCCACAGGCATGGTGGGTGTGAATGTCGGGGTTCCCGTACCGCGTGAACCGTTCTCTTTCGGCGGCGTCAATGCCTCCAAGTTCGGCCATGGCGATATCACGGGCACGCAGTCCCTGGATTTCTGGTCCAACACCAAAAAAGTAACCATGAAATGGGAAAAACAAGACGACAACAACTGGATGTCTTAAAAAAGGATTTATAAGATGAAAAGAGCAGCCCACGTTATTCTGACCTCTCATTCCAGCCAGGTGTTCAAGGACAGCCTGCCAATTCACTGGGGAGTCAAAAACCCCATGCACCGCGGTCCCGTCATTGGTTCATTGACCGACGTGAAACAAAGAAATGCCATCGGGACTCACAGCGGTTCCTATGCTGTTTACCGTGCGCTTTCCATTGCGCAAGGGTCTTATTCAACCACTCACAAACCTGATCTGCACAACACCGACAGTCCGGTGCGCATGGGGCCTTTCCCGTCCTGGTCCGACCCGGACAAAATCGTGTCCATTGATCCCTGGGGACTGGATATTCCTATTCACTTCAAAGATCTTTACGAAGCTGGGTATGACATCCGCCCGACTATTGCGGTGACTCAAGCCCATTTGCAGATTCCCGAAATCCATCAGGCCATTGATGCCGGCCGCTTGAAAGTGGATGGCAAAATCGTTTTGGAAAACAAAGACATCAAGGTCACCAAGGTCGCTCTGGAGCCTGTCTGGTACCTGCCAGGAATCGCCAAGCGCCTGAATGTTGACGAAGGCGACTTGCGCAAGATCCTGTTCCAGGAAACCGGAGGCATGTTCCCGGAACTGGTGACCCGTCCGGATCTTAAGGTCATGCTGCCACCTATCGGCAGCACGACTGTTTATATCTTCGGAAACCCGCAGGATCTGTCGAATGAAAAAATCGAACTGACCTGCCGGGTGCATGATGAATGCAATGGCTCGGATGTGTTTGGTTCAGATATCTGCACCTGCCGACCTTACCTGATTTACGGCATTGAAGATGCCGCCAGAACCGCCCAGCGCGGCGGTGTGGGGTTGATCGCTTACTATCGTAAAGAAGGCCGCGCCCTGGGCGAAGTCACCAAGTTCCTGGTTTACAATGCCCGGAAACGTCAGGTTGGTGGCGATTCAGCGTCCACTTACTTCCACCGCACCGAATGTGTGGCCGGGGTTGAAGACGCCAGATTCCAGGAACTGATGCCGGATATTTTGCATTTCTTTGGCATCACCAAAATCCACAACCTGCATTCCATGAGCAACATGAAATACAACGCCATCGTGAAAAGCGGCATTGAAGTCGTCAACCGCATTTCCATCCCGGCTGAACTGATTCCGGCCGATGCGCAAGTAGAAATCGAAGCCAAGAAAGCCGCGGGTTATTTCAATCCGGGCGAAACCAAAACTACCAAGGAACTTGAAACAGTTCTGGGGAGACCCATCGATGAATAACTCTCACACCTATTCGGCCCAGGATCTGGATTTTCTGCTGTCCCCTTTGGCCATCCGTCAAAGTGCAGAAAAGATTTTAGAACTGACCAAATCAGGCCAGACGCATTTCCACTATCACGATGATCAGTTTGAACCCGTTGTGGACTATGTGATTGAAGTGATCCGCCAAAATTACCCCGCCCTGGAAATCCCTTTCCATTCACGCTGGGGGCACTTCCGCGCTGGTGGCATTGATCGCGTGAAAATCCTGCAAGAGCAGATTCAAAACTTTGACGCCCTTGAAAAAGCCCGCATCAAGCTGGATCTGGTGATCACGTCGGTGTTGCTGGATGCCGGCGCCGGAAACGTCTGGTCTTTCCATGAACAGAGCACGCAAAAAGACTTTGCCCGCTCGGAAGGACTGGGTGTTGCGAGCTTCTATCTTTTCATGGAAGGCGCCCTTTCTGACAACGCAGACAAACCCCTGCAAGCCACGGCCAAGGGTCTGCAGAACCTGACAGCGCAAAAGATTTCAGAAGTGTTCCAGGTCAGTCCCCAGAATCCTTTGGTGGGTGTTGAGGGTCGACTGTCCCTGTTACGAAACTTGGGTAAAACCATCACTGACAAAAAAGACCTGTTCCCCGGTGGACGTCCCGGCAGTCTGGTGGACTATCTGCATTTGCGCTATGGAAAGAAATTGACCGGACCTCAGCTGCTGCGTGCGGTGCTGGATGGACTGTGTGAAATCTGGCCCGGCCGTGTGAAGGTGGCGGGCGTGAATCTGGGCGACATCTGGAACTATTCCAAAGTTCCCGGGGGCCTTGCCGCCTTCCACAAACTGTCTCAGTGGATGACCTATTCTTTGATTGAACCGCTATTGGAGGCCGGCTTTGAAATCACCGAAGTCGAAAAACTGACCGGACTTGCTGAATATCGCAATGGCGGTCTGCTGCTGGATCGCGGTCTGATTTCACTGAAAGATCCCGGCATGGCAGAACAAAGCCATCGTCCGGATTCAGAGCTGATCATTGAGTGGCGTGGCCTGACGGTGTCTTTGCTGGATCGTATTGGTCAGCAGGTTCAGACCAAGCTGAACAAGTCCCCGTCTGAATTCCCGCTGGCAAAAGTTCTGGAAGGTGGTACCTGGTGGGCCGGTCGCAAGGCCGCGAAAGCTTTGCGTGCGGACAGTTCGCCTCCGCTGAAAATTGAAAGCGACGGCACTGTTTTCTAAGGTTTATTTTTTAAGGAGTATTTTGTGAGTTCAAAAGTCAAAGTCATCGACCATCCCCTGCTTCGTCACAAGCTGGGTTATCTGCGCGATAAAAACACCTATTCCCAGGACTTCCGCGAGATCGTCAAAGAAATCTCGAAAGTTCTGGTTTACGAGGCCATGCGCGACTGGCAGCACCTGGAAAAGATCGCCATTGAAACCCCGATCGCCAAAACCGAAGCTCAGCGCATTGTGCGCGCGCCGGTGGTGGTTTCCATCATGCGTGCTGGAAATGGCATGCTGGATGGCGCCCTTTCCATGCTGCCATTTGCAAGCACCGGATTTATCGGCATCTATCGCGACAAATTCATCCACAACACGGTGGAATACTATTTCAAGATGCCTCAGGACATCAAAGGCAAGGACGTGCTATTGTGTGATCCTTTGATCGCCACCGCCGACACCATGATTGCCGCAATTGACCGTCTTAAGAACTATGGCGTCGGTCAAATCAAAGTTATCAGCATTCTGACCAGCCAAACGGGCCTGGACAAAGTTCATCACTATCATCCGGATGTTGAAGTCTATACGGTCAACATTGAAACCGAGATGAATGAAATGGGTTATCTGGTGCCGGGCCTGGGTGATGCCGGGGACCGTCTGTTCCAAACCAAGTAGGTGTTATGAGTCGTCCCCACATTATCGGAGTCGCTGGCGGCAGCGGCTCTGGCAAAACATACTTCGCCAAAGAACTGCAAAAGATGCTGGGCTCTGAAAACTGCAGCATTCTTTATCAGGACAATTACTACATCGACCAGTCCGATCGTTTTGATGGTGATGGGGGCTCGGTGAACTTCGATCACCCGCACGCTCTGGACTTTGCCCTGCTGGCACGGGGCCTTCAGACCCTTAAAATGGGCCAGCCCCTGCATGTGCCGATTTATGATTTTGTCACCCACTCGCGTAAACGCGAAACCCTGCTGGAAAGCCCCAAAAAGGTCATCATCGTCGATGGGATCTTGATCCTGCACTCGCTCGAGGTCCGAGCCGAGCTGGACGAGGCCGTCTTTTTTGACACCCCCGAAGACCTGCGCTTTCAACGCCGTCTGCACCGCGATGTGCATGAACGCGGGCGCACCCCGGAAGGCGTCAAAAGGCAGTTCGAGCTTCAGGTCAGACCCATGCATGACGAGTTCGTAGAACCCTCTAAAAGGCATGCCCAAACCATTGTGACGGACTCAGGGGACTATCACGCGGTACTTTCACAGATTTCGCACCGTTTGCAAAACACCCTGCCCGCACGGTAATCGCGGGCCCGTCATTCATTGAGCTTTCACTTATGACGATGACGGCATTTTGAGATGGACCAAGGGTGCGGACAGGTGTAGACAATTCGCCATGGCACACTCTTCATCATTTACGTCCTTCGCCCGCCTTTTTGCTTACACCAAGAAACACCGTCGTGACTTCTATTTAGGAAGTCTATTCTCGTTTCTAAATAAAACCTTCGACATCGCGCCGGAAATTCTGATCGGTATCGCGATTGACGTCGTCGCCAATCAGGAAAAATCCTTTCTGGCAAAATGGGGCGTGGAAGACCCGGGACATCAGCTGATTTTGCTGTCTGTTCTGACTTTGCTGATCTGGATGTGTGAATCCCTGTTTGAATATCTGCTGCTTTTGAAATGGCGCGGACTTGCCCAGTCGTTGCAACATGAATTCCGCACCGAAGCCTATGATCACCTGCAAAGACTGGACATGTCCTTCTTTGAAGATCGCAGCACCGGCGGCCTGGTTTCCATCCTGAATGATGACATCAATCAATTGGAACGCTTCCTTAACGGCGGCATGAACAGTCTGATTCAAGTCTTCACGTCCGTAGTACTGATTGGCGCTGTGTTCTTTGTCCTGGCTCCAAGTATCGCTATTTTTGCCTTCCTGCCGATTCCGGTGATCTTGTGGGGTGCCTTCTATTTCCAAAAACGCGCGGCGCCCTTGTATTTGGATGTGCGTGAAAAAGCCGGTCAGATCGGATCTCGTCTGGCGAACAATATTTCGGGCATGGCGACCATTCGCAGTTTCACGTCCGAGTTGCTGGAATCCAAAAAAGTTGCCAATGACAGTATGACTTATCTTCAGTCCAACAAAGAGGCGATCAAAGTCTCTTCGGCCTTCAATCCTTTGATTCGTATGGCCGTGTTGATGGGCTTTATCGCCACCTTCGTTATGGGCGGACAAATGGCCCTGCGCGGAGATTTGAACGTCGGATTCTATGGCGTGCTGGTCTTCCTGACCCAGCGTCTGTTGTGGCCATTGACGGGCCTGGCTGACACGGTGGATTTGTTTGAACGTGCCATGGCTTCTGCCGACCGCGTTTTGGATCTGATCAAAACGCCAGTGAATCTGGAATCCACCAAAGCTGTTCGGGAGTTTGATCATGCCCAAGGCATTGAATTCTCTGATCTTGATTTTGCATACAGCAATGGCGTGCCGGTATTGAATAACGTCAATATCCAGGTGCCAGCAGGAAAAACCGTGGCGATTGTCGGCCCTACGGGTTCTGGTAAATCCACTGTCACAAAACTGCTTTTGGGGTTCTATAAACCGTCGGCAGGAAAAATTCTGTTCGGTGGTCAGAACACTGCCGACTGTGATCCAAAAGATCTGCGTTCCCAGATCGGTCTGGTCAGTCAGGACGTGTTCCTGTTCCACGGAAGCATTTATGACAATATCGCCTATGGCAGCCCGGGTGCCACTCGTGAAGCTGTTCTGGATGCCGCACGCAAAGCCCATGCAATGGAATTTATCGAAAAACTTCCGGAAGGACTGGACACGGTGATTGGTGAACGCGGGCAGAAACTGTCCGGCGGCCAGCGCCAGCGCATTTCAATTGCCCGGGTGATTTTGAAAAACCCGCCGGTTTTGATTTTGGATGAAGCCACTTCCGCAGTGGACAATGAAACCGAAGCGGTGATTCAGGCCTCTTTGGCCGAAGCCACCAAAGGTCGCACGACCATCGTGATTGCGCACCGCCTGTCCACCGTCACTCAGGCGGACAACATCTATGTTGTCGCCCAGGGTGGCGTAGTGGAAAGCGGCACACATCAAGAGCTTCTGCAAAGCCGCAAGATGTACTTCCAGCTTTGGAATGCCCCACTTTAAGTGCAACCTCGAATCAGGAACAGAATCAGCAGAATGGGAACTGGGATACCGACCAACCAAAGGAAGATCCAACCCAGCTTACCGCGCTGATTCTGTATCGGTTTTTTAAAGTCAGAGTTCATGTCGCACCTCCGGAGCAGGCCATAATCTGTCCCGCAAATCCGGTCCGGTGACGGCCGGGCCCAGATCTTTCGGGATTTCCATGGATACCACTTCTTTTAAAGGTCCACTGAACATGCTTCGCATGCGTCCCAGAAACTGCGGCGCTGCAATCAGCACAACTTCATCAAAAGAGTTCGCGTGACGGGCCTCTTCCAGATAATCAGAAACCCTTTTTGCAAACATCTGAGACACACGGTCCGTCGGTGACTGGGCTTTTTCTTTGGTGCCCCCATGCCCTGCCACACCCGGAGAAAATCCCGGCTTATCCGCATTGATGTCCTGAGATTTCAGACGTCCGCGGGGATTTTCAAGCTTTTGGACGAACTTCACATCCCCTTTGTGTCCTTTACCGTCGCTTTCAAAAACTTTTGCTTCAACTCGATTGACGACTACAATCCATGTTTTCATGACTGTCCTCTTTTCTTGGAAGTTGAGGATTCTTCTTTCACTATAAGGCTGGCACCTGTGTGTCACAAGCTGACCCATCACACTGGACTGTCACAAGACACTTTGAGTTCACTCTCAAAAGCGCAGATTATAGAGAGATTCCCTTCTTCGTCCCAGGAGTTCCCATGCTTGAAAAACTCACCCACGATGATTTATTGATGCTGACCTCTGTGAATGAGGGTCCGTGTATTTCGATTTACATCCCCGGCATGCCTGATAAGACTCTGCTTTTAGAATACGAAACACTGGTGCGACGAGCGGCTCATCTGCTTTCTTTGGACGCCAAAAATGGCGAGAAAAAAGCCCTGCTGGATTCCCTGTATACTTTCAATCCCGCCGAGCATCTGCAACGCTCCGATTTTGGTATGGCTATCTTTGTGAACAAACATTGGCGGGGTTTCTATATGGCCGCTCACACCGTCCCGTCCAAAGTGGTGGTGGCTGAAAGTTTCCACCTGAAACCTTTGCTTGAAGACCTGCAGGGTGAAAGCAGCTATCACATTCTGACTCTGACTCCGCTGGAGGCCGTACTGACTCATTGTGATGGCGGCAGCGGCACTGAAATTCATAATTTTCTTTTCCATCAGGGGCAGCACAGCAACAGCATTCACTGGAAACATCTGGATGAAACCGAAACCTCGCAGATCCCCCACCTGAAAAGCCATATGCGCGGCCGGGGCCTTGACGACAATCAGTGCAAGAAAAAATCAGGCGTAAAGCTGTTCTTGCGTTGGATCGAAGCCAAAATCAGCAAGGAGCCGGGTTACAAACAGGTGCCCTTGTTTGTGTTTGCCAGCGAAAATCTGTTTCACACCTACAAAGAGGTCACCCTGCACCCCACTGCCGTGTTCTTTAAGTTGGATCCGTCCAAAACCGCGCCACGCATGGAATCCCTGATTCACCAGGCCCAGGTTCACGTCAAAAAGGAACTGGCGCAACAGCGCAATCTGTCCGCGTATGAACTGGAAAAAATGAATCATCAGAAAAAAGTCATCGACGATCTGGTGAAGATCAGCCGCGCCGCCATCAACGGGAATGTGCGCACGCTGTTTTTACAGAACAACAGCGAGATCTGGGGTGAACTGCACCGCAAAAGCGGTCAGATCACCTTCCACGAAAAACAAATCAATGCCAAGGATGACGACATTCTGGATGACATCGCCTGTGAAGTGATCCGCCACGGGGGCGAAGTCGTGGTGCTGTCCAAAGAGGACATGCCCAGCCCGTCGCCTGCGGCGGCTATTTTAAACTCTTAAAGATCAGGCCCTGGCCCAATGAGGCCTGGGCTGTTTCGACCTTTTCGATCTTCAGTGCTTTCATATAACCCAGCACCAGTGCCAGATTTGAAATATCAGAAATGCGGTATTCGCTTTCAATTTCAGAATCTTTCAGCTGGGATCTGTTTTTCAAAGTTTCTTCCAAAGCACTTTGGGTGAATTCAGATCCCCCCGCCTGCACCTGTTTTTGCACGGACATGGAAATCACACCACCCACACCGACCCAGCGAGCAGTGGGTGCTTTGGCTTTGAAATAAGCAGGCACATTCAGATAGGCATGATTTTTTGCCAGCTGCAAGGCGGCCTCGCGCTGCCGGGCGAATGGATTCGGCGAAGATTCTTTTTTGGGATCTTTAAACTGCAGCACTTGCAGAATCTGATTCTTGAAAGTCACCGACGCCAGATTTCCTTCAAAGATGTGCACTTTGCCTTTTTCCCGGGAATACATCTGCATCGAGCCCCCGCCGATATCCCACACGATCAGATTGCTGGTGTCGGTGATTCTCCGCTGCGCCAAAGCTGACCAGTAACCCAGTTCAGCCTCCTGTTCCTGACTGATGACTTCCACCGGGATTTCAAGTTTTTTGGAAATACCCCTGGCGACGGCCTGTCCATTTTTCGCCACTCGGAATACCGAGGTCGCCACCGCATTGATGCGTTTGACGTTGTAGGTTTTCACTTTCTGCAGCAGCAGTTCAATCCGTGGTGTGTATTCCTGAATGGTGGCTGCGGGTATTTCTTTGGTCGGGGATTTTTCAAGAGCTTCATTGAATGCCAGTGGCAAACGGTCCTCGAAAAGCACCTTCACGATTTTCTTTTCACAGGTGTCGACTGTCGCCACATAGGCTTTGGTGGTGCCAGAGCCCAGATCCAGGGCAGCGCGGTTTTCATGACAGGGATTCGCATACGCGATTGCAGAAAAAACAGAAACAAGTACGAAGGTTTTAATCATGCCGTCATGCTAACGCAAAGACCGGGTGCGGGGCAAGTTTCCAGTCCAGCGGGGACTATTTGCCTCTGAAAGTCGGTGTACTGCCAGCTCTTTGAAGCTGAGTATGGCACCAATGCTGCTACCGTCTTACTTTGAGTTGCATTGCTCGTACTATTAACCATGAGACAAAGGAGAAATGCCATGGAAGCTACTACAGGCGAATTCAGAAAGAAAATGGGCGACATCAAAGAAAACGTGGCTCAGGAGCTTGAAAAAAGCGCATGGAGCGATCGCTATCATGCCGTTGAATCCAGAGTGAAAGAAGGTGTGGAGGCTTCTGAGGACCTTGTGAAGGCCCATCCTTTCTATGCCATCCTCGGAGCCGCCGCAGTAGGCTTTGTGGCCGGAGCCCTGATCAACCGCAAACACTAAAATCGGAAAGGCCCCGCAAGGGGCCTTTTTGTTCACCCAGGAGAATGCTATGAAGTGGTTAGGATTTATACTTCCTTTCATCATGAACTTTGGCAAAGGCAGCCATAAGCCCCGTCGCAGCCTGAAAGACAGCGCACTGGAAATTTACGATGCCATCACCATCCGCAGCCGCACGGCAGTTTTTCTGTCCATGACCGGCCTGGGTGCCATCGCCTTTGTCTGTGGCGGTGTTTTCATGTTTATCACCGAAGCCACCGGTCAATACGACCGCACAGGCGCAATCTTCTGGAACTCCACCTTAATCACAAGCCTGTGTCTGACGGCCATTGCTGTCGGCGGTTTAAGCTATGTTTACTTCTTTGCCTGGCCGGGAGTGCGTGCCGCAGATCGACGCCGTGACGCTGCGGAAGCTGAATTCAAGCGCCAGCAGGAACTGCACGCAGGATCTTTGGAATCGGCCTTGTCGGCCCTGGTCATGGATTTTGTCCGGGAGCGTGAACTGCGTCGCGCCCAGCGCGGCACCAGCAGTCCATCACCAACGCCCGAAGCCAGCACCGAAGGCGAACTGCACCGTGCCCGCGCCGAAGCCGAGCGCCCGTCAGCAAATCTTCACTGAAGAGGCGCGTGGGTTTTACGGTACAGCGTCTTACGGTCTATTCCCAAATCGCGGGAGCTTTTTTCACGGGCTCCCCGATTCGTTTTAAGAACAAACTCAATATAGGCTTTGCTGAGTTCTTCTAAAGAAAGAAAGCGGCCTTGAGCCTGATAAAGCTTTTCAAAAATCTGATCCAGACTGCATTCACGGACCTGTAAATCATCCTGCAGCACTTTCAATGAAATCAAACCGGCAGGGCTTAACACCACGGCACGTTCGATGGTGTTTTCCAGTTCTCGCACATTTCCCATCCAAGGACGAGTCAGCAGAAACTCTTCCACATCGCGACCCCATTTTTTTTCGGGCATCTGATAACGTCGTGTGAATTTATCCAGGAAATAATGCGCCAGGGGTAAAATGTCCTCGCTGCGCTCCCGCAGTGGCGGAATCTTGATCGACACCACTTTCAGACGAAAATAAAGATCCTCGCGAAAGCGCTTGTCCTGCACGTCGCCTTCAAGATCGTTATGAGTCGCGGCCACAATTCGCAGATTCAAAGGCCGGTAATGATTTTCCCCGACCCGTTTGACCTTCTTTTCCTGCAGCACTCGCAAAAGCTTGGCCTGCAGGTGCAGATCCAGATCGCCGATCTCGTCCAAAAATAACGTCCCGCCGTCGGCCTCTTCAAAAAGGCCCTGACGGGCATTCATCGCGCCGGTGAAAGCGCCACGGGCATAACCGAAAAGTTCAGACTCTAACAAAGGTTCTGGAATGGCCGAGCAGTTGATGGGCACAAAGGTTTTGCGCTGCCTGGCACTTTGATCGTGGATAAGCCGGGCGATGACTTCTTTGCCCGTGCCACTTTCCCCCGTGATCAGCACATTGGCGGAACTGGCAGCCACCAGACGGGCCAGATCCAGCACTTCCAGAAACCGGGGGCTTTTGGCAATGATGCGTGAATCGGCCGTCACAAAGCACCTCGCTGGTGCTGCTGTGGTTCATGCCATTCACACCAGTTTTGCTCTGGCACGATGCGCCCCTCTTCGATGAATTCCAGAACCTCCACCATCGCTTTGCCGACGCCGGCCGCCGACGCGGGGTTTTGCCCGGTCACCAGACGGCCGCTTTTCACCACGTGCCCGGCAAACTTCGGCGAAGACGTATGATGCGCGCCCCGTTCCTGCAAACGTGTCTGCAGTAAAAACGGCACGGACTTTTCCATACCGACGAATTCTTCTTCTTCATTGGTGAAACTGGAAACCTCGTGGCCTTTCACCAGATACTGGCCATCTGAAAGACGCACATTCACCAGGGCCGCCGGGCCATGGCAAACAGCTCCGACCACGCCATTGTTTTCATAGATTTCAGAAGTCAGTTTTTGCAATTGCAGATTTTCGGGAAAATCAAACATCGTCCCGTGCCCGCCGGCAAAAAAGATCGCGCAATAATCGCGACCTGAAACCTGCCAGGGTTTAACTGTGCCTTCCACCTTGGATAAAAACTCTTCATCATTCATCCACGTGGCATTCAGGGGATCGTCCATTTTCACTCCGTCCAGGGGCACTTTTCCCCCCAGTGGACTGATCATGTCGACGTCATATCCTGCACGCACAAATTCATCGTAAGGATGGGTGATTTCAGAAAGATAAGCGCCCGTGTGATGGCCGGTATCGCCAAGCTGCTCGGTACTGGTCAGAACAAAAAGCACTTTGTGGCTTTTCATGGCCGTTCCTCCTTCGCAATAAACCTATCTTCTCAAAGGGGGCTTGCGAACTCAAAGCTATGCCGGCACAAGTGCAAATCAACAGTCATTCGCCGAAAAAGGCCTTTAACACTTCCACGGGTTGCAAACCCATCAGAATCTCGCCATCATCCCGGACCAGTGTGGGAACCGAGCCGGTGCCCAGATGCTGCCACTCTCTTTGCCAGCGATCCGCCTCGGATTCAGCGGCACTGTCGACCCTCAAAGAATCAAACTGAAACTGATGAGCCACAGTTTTAATAAAAGCCTCATCGGAGATGTCTTCCCCATTCACCCAGAATTCCCGGGCCAGAGTATGCCTGAACACCAAACCCAGCAGCGGCTCATGACGGGAGGCTGCGATCGAATACTGAATGGCTTTCAAAGTGTTGGGTTTTCCAATAGGAAAAGCGATGTCGATTTCGGGCATGAGGTCCTTCACCATCACCACTTCGCGTTCAATACTTTGCGCAAACCCCAGATTCGCCAGCTGCATGGGCACCGGCATCTGTGGCGCGTGTTGCACACCCCGCCACTCGACAGATGGCGCCAAACGCAGTCCCACCAGGCGTTCTTCAAGGGCATAACAAAACGGACAATTAAAATCGCTGTACAGAATCGCCTTGTGTTTCATTCCGGGCCTCCTGCCTCAGTCTAGACGAGTTCATCCCGAAATCGCCAGCCTGTTTTTTGTCGATTTGAGCGCAATACAGTGGTAAACATGGCCGCTAAGAACACATCAACACTAAGGATCCTCGTGGAGCTACTGTACAAAGATGAATACTTTATTGCCGTGAACAAGCCCTCAGGCTTTCACGTGCATCCCCACGAGAATGTCCAGCACCGTGTTTCCCGCGATAAAATCTGTCTTTACCATGCCCGCCGCATGATGAAACAGCACGTGTATCCGGTGCATCGCCTGGATGCCGGCACCAGTGGCGTGCTGCTGTTTGCACTTTCTTCGGAATCCGCCAGCAAACTGTGCCGCCTGTTCACCGAACGCGCGACCCATAAAACCTATCAGGCTGTGGTGCGCGGTTACGTGAAAGAAGAAGGTGAAGTAGAGCTGCCGTTGGAACTGGATTCCACCGGCGACCTGGTGGACGCTCGGACCAGCTTCAAACGCCTGGCGACCGTGGAATTCCCGGTGGCTGTCGGTAAAAAGTTCCCCACCGCCCGCTATTCGTGGGTAGAGGTCATCCCCCACACCGGCCGCTACCACCAGATCCGCCGACATTTCAATCGCATCTCCCATCCCTTGCTGGGGGACGCCGTTCACGGGGATTCCCACCACAACCGTTTCTTCAGAAACCACTTGGATATCGAGGGTTTGTGCCTAAAAGCCCTGCGCATGGAGTTCACTCACCCCTGGAGTGGCGAAAAAGTCTCTATCGAGGCCCCGCACTGCGAGAAATGGAAGAAAATTCAACTTCTGTTTGATCCTGGGCTCCCGCCCGAAAGCAAACTGAAATCCCTTTGACGTTACCCTGGGACGGGCGTAAATACAGACCCCGTTTTCAGAGGTAAATCATGTCCAAAGCGCAAGCGCTTAACAAGTTGTTGATCGTAGTCGGTCTGCTGTTCATTTTGCTCGTTTCCATGCAGTCCCACGGCCAGACTTTGCATCACAAACTGAATGTCGAGCTTTATCCGGGCCTGAAGATGATCAAGGCACAGGACACTCTGACTTTTCCCAAGGAATCTCCCCGTAAAGTCAGCTTTCTGCTGCACAAGGATCTGCAAGTCTCTGTGACCAGCAGTGACGATTCTGTCGTATTACTTCACCCGGCAACCCAAAAAGAACCCTATGCTGAATACGGCCTGACATTGGGAAACATCGACAGCAAAGTCACTTTGCAGTACTTCGGTGTGATCTTTGATCCGGTTCTGAACGACAGCAGCAACGGTCTGATTGCTCCGGAAGGTGCCACCCTGTTTGGCAGCACTTACTGGTATCCGTTCTTCCTGGACACGCAGAAAAGTTTTGACGTCACTGTACAGACCCCCGGCGACTGGATGTCTTTGGTGCAGGGTCAGATCGCCAGCACCGTGGTGGAAGGTTCGATTCGCACGTCCCGCTTTGTCGAAATTTATCCCCAGGAAGAAATCTATCTGGTGGCAGGTCCCTTCAAAAACTATCAGGTCGATACTCCGTCCGGAAAAAAGGTGCAGGTTCTGCTGCGCAAAGAAGATCCGGCGCTCGCGCAGAGTTTTTTGAGTCTGGTTCCGGAATACATCAAGCACTATTCGCAGATTATTGCGCCTTACCCGTATTCATCTTTCAGCGTGGTTGAGAACTTCTGGGAAACCGGCTATGGCATGCCAAGCTTCACGCTCTTGGGGCCCACGGTTTTGCGTCTGCCATTTATCCTGAATTCTTCACTGCCGCACGAAGTTCTGCACAACTGGTGGGGCAACAGCGTTTATGTGGACTATGAAAAAGGCAACTGGTGTGAAGGTCTTACGACTTACATGGCGGATTACTGGCAGCAGGAAAAAGCCGGCAGCGAGCGCACCTACCGCATGAACACCTTGTTGAACTATATGGACTTTGTTGCGAGCAACCCGGAAAAAGATTTCCCGCTTCGTCAGTTCCGCGGACGTCACAATTCCAGCTCTCAGGCCGTGGGGTATGGCAAGTCCATGATGCTGTTCCATATGCTGGAATTCCGTTTTGGCAAAGAGGCTTTTCAGAAGTCCTTGCAGGACTTCTATACTCGCAATCTGTTTAAGAAAGCCTCTTTCACCGACATTCAAAACAGTTTCGAATCCGTCACCAGCCAGAATCTGCAAACATTCTTCAGCCAGTGGCTGGACCGCAAAGGCGCGCCAGAAATTGAACTGGGTGATGTGCGCATCATGAAATGGCACGACGGATCCACCAGCACCACCTATGTGCTCAGCCAAAAGCAGGCGGATCTTTATGATCTGAACATCCCGGTGATCTGGACGCTGGAATCCGGCGCAGAGATTCGCCAGCTGGCCCGTCTTTCCGACAAAATCCAGTTCTATTCTTTGACGTCTCCGTCCCGCCCGGTGAAGGTTTCAGTTGATCCGGACTTCCGTCTTTTCCGTCGTCTCTACACGGAAGAGCGCCCGGCGACTTTGTCCAGCGTCTTGGGGTCTGCTGAGATTCACTATTACTTTGACCCGGCCGACGCCTCGGCAAAGCAGTTTGTTGAGGTGTGGTCCCAGAAAACAGAAGGCAATGATGTCCTTCACTATAGCGGTGAGCCCTTGGATGTCCCGGCTAAAGGATCCATGGTCTTTGTGGGTGATCAGCAGAACTTTGTGAACTTCATGAAAACCCAGCTGGCTGAACAGAACCTGCAGATCACGGCTGATACCATTTCCATTGAAGGTCAGAAGTACAATCTGAGCGAAGTCAGTACAGTTCTGGTGGCGCGCCTTAAAAACCATCCACAACAAACCGTGGTGTGGGTGCGGTGGAGCGCTGACAACAACCCTGCCGAGTGGGCGTCACGCCTGACCCACTATGGAACTTTCGGTGTGTTGGTATTTAAAGGCCGCCCGGTAATTCAGAAATCCACTTGGCCGGTTCTGGCAAGTCCCCTGCAACGCGCCCTTTAATCATTTTCGGCCATCTTTCAGCTGCCGCGCTTTCGGCAGCTGCCAAGGCTCCGGCAGACTCACCTGCCGGGAACCCGGCAGCCCCGCCTCCACGTCGTATTATAGTTGATTTGAAGGTCGTTTCACCCCGGCACGGTCGATGCTTTATTCATAAGTCATAACACACACCGAATAACGGGGAACTTTATGAAAGCATTTCTCAAGCATCTGAATCTGAACATGATCGCCACTGTCCTGTTCATTCCTTTGTTCAGCCATGCGGATCTCAAATTACTTAATAACACTTCAGATATCGCCCAGTATATGGTTCGGAAAGGCGACCAGATCATTGCACGCGTGCCCGGCATCGCTCCCGGAGCGGCGATGAGAATTCCTACCAGCAGCACCTATGAAGTCGTGGCCTCCGCCGTTATTGACGGCAACACATACACATCAGCGCCAATGTCGGTCTCTGGTCCGACGGGGTTCCTTGCCCAGGTGGTACAGGTGCAGGCTCAAGGAGTATATGAATTCAATGTTGTTGAAATGCCCAGTTCAAAACCAAACACCCTGAGCTTCCAGAAAACCGGTCTGAATCCGGTGACATTCACTATCAGCAAAGATGGAAGCCCACTTCAGTCAGTTGTTTTGAATAACAGTTTTGAAGAACAAGAACTGGCCATAGACGAGACATACTACATCTATGCAGTCATTAATGGCGTGACGACAGATACCGTAGTAACGACAAATCCGAATGCCACCATCACTGCGATAGAGGATCATTCGGATTTGGAGATGGGATACTATGCTTTAGAGGTTTCTAGTAGCCTTCGTCAGGCTCCCCGTTATAACGGCACTTGGCGTCCGTGTGGACCTTCTGGGTGCCGGCCCTAAGATCATCCGTCGTGATGGTGCTGGCCTTGCGATCCACCGTCACCACGTAAAGGTCATTGGCGTAATCCTTCACCTCTCCGTTTTTCCAGCGCGGAGAAAGGAAACCTTCATTATTGGAAGCCGACAGAAGAATCGCCATGTCGGCTTCAATCACCAACACATCTTCCGTCTTGTTCTTGTCAGCATCAAAACCTTTGCAGGTGATCGTTCCATCAGCCATCGCCGAAGAAGCCATAACCGACATCAAAGAAAACAAGATCCACTTTTTCATAAAGCCTCCAAAGGTTTATACCACCCACCCCTTATTGCAAGCCCCTTGCCCGGGTAAAGCGGTTTATAGTTCATTTAAAGCCCCCACCCCTGTTAAAAAGGCTGAGAGGGTGACAAATTAGAGCGACGACCCCCGCGTATCCGAATCAGGTAATAGACCAAGGCCACATTCCCTAACGTGATAAGAATCCGAATCCATGTGGGATGCTGAATCAGCTTGTACATTTCAACGGGAATATAAAGGCTGCCCGAAACGATAGCCAGCCATTCCGCCCAGGGCTTGGCAAGCCACAACCCCACGGCCTCCAACAGCCTTAACGTCGCATATAGCAAAGCCACCACCGCCATCATCCGAACGCTGGAGTCACTGACCTGTTCAAGCATCCGTCGAAACACGCCGGCCAGCGCACCATGATCCAATCCCAGATGATGAACAATTTGCTGACTGAGATTTTGCACGTCGGTTCCCAACAAATGAAAAAGTTCAAAGCCCACCAGCAAAACGAAAACTCCCTTCGTTCCCTCGAACAATGCTATGGCCTTCAGTCCCTGATTCTGAAACACGGATCCTCCGAAAAACAGGACCATTATGCCCCGGTTTTGTCTCACTTTGATACAGCGACTGCGAAGACACAGATAAAGCTCTGGTAATCCCGGGAAATGTTATGTCTTTGTCAGGTTTTTCCGATAAATTCAGAATGAAAAAGACTGAAAACTTTGGAACGCTGCTTGGTGTTTTGCTTCTTTCTTTCACTTTGATTTCCTGCCAGACTCCGGCACAAAGAAATCCCAGCTCTGTCGAGGTCCCACCGGATGTGGCCCCGTACGTGCAAAAGCTTTACAGCGACAACCTGCAGGCCGAACTGAACAAGGAACAGCTGCTGATTCTGAAAAGACGGCAGACCACTCCACATCCACACAAAAAAGATTCCTTCCCTCAGGAAACCCGGGAAGAACGCGCCTACAAAGAAATGAGCGCCCGTCAGGAACGTCAGCTGCAAATCGTGAATCAAAGCTCTGCCCTGACTCAGCAACGCATCAATGCACTTCGCGCGGACACTCCGGTTTCAGTTCTAACAAGCAACAATGAATCCTGGCGCACCCAAGAGCAGCGCCTTGAGATGAATTCCGCTGCGGAATTTGCTCTTCGTAACGGCCAGATTCAGCGCATTTTCAAATTCGACCGCATGCATGCAAAAGACTATGAGGTGCAGATCAAGAACTATCTGATCAGCACTGATGATCCCAATGAACAGCGCAAGAACGAACACTTCGAGGCGACCGTGACTTGTGATGGTCCCTTCCGCATCAAAAAGACCTTCTCGGACAAAAAATTTGTGGCCAACCAAAAAGCCACCTTCCGGATGTACGACAGCAAGTACAATGGCGACAACCTGCGCCTGCTCCCGGCAAGTTCTGTCACAACATGCGAACTGAAAGCCGGCCCGACAGGTGTCCCAGCCCAGTTCGGCGTTCGCTTTGTTGAACCAGCAAATCCATATCTCGATCTGCACAATCTGGTTGAAGGCTGCCTGATGCCTCGCACGGACAATCTGACTGGCATCGAAAAATTCTTCATGACTGACAAATACGCCTCGATGACCTGCCCTCAGGCGGTTCCGGCGGTGGTGAATTTGCCCGAAGCTGTGGACTCGCTGAAATCCAAAGCTGAAGCTCTGCTGGGTCAGCCGCTTCCGTCTCACTTCATGGATCTGCACGATCCTTATGCTCCGTTGGATTTTTCCAAGGCTCCGTACCTTGATAGTATCTATGTGTCGTACCTGGTATTCCGTGCGGACTACTATGGAACCTTCATGGCGCGTCTGCTGGATTTCCACGCCAAACGCGGCACCAAAGTAAAAATCCTGGTGGCCGGAGTGATCACTTTGGATAAAGACGAAGTTCTGCTGCGCAAGCTGGAAGCTCAGAATCCGAACATCCAGCTGCAGGAACTGAAATACAAAGTTCCATCCGGCGGCAGCCTCAGCGACCGTTTCGATCGCCTGCACCGTTCAATGCACGTGAAGCTGTTTTTGACGCTGTCAAAGAAAGAGCCCAAAAACAACGTGGCCTTCATCGGGGGACGTAACATTCACGATGGCTTCATCTTTAAAAAAGCTTACGACTATCCCCGCCCGGAAATGGTCAACTATGTGAAGGGCGATGAAAGCTTCGTGCACTGGCGTGATTTTGAATTCAAAGTTCACGACAGGGATTTTACCGAAAAAGTGGCGGCGCACTTCCTGACCTTGTGGGATCGTGATTATAAAACGATGCAATTCCGCAGCATCAACGTCAACGTGCCGATGGCAGCGCAAACCAGCCCATCCTACTTCAACAACCGCGAACCGCTGGTGCGTCACTTTATGTCGGTTCCTTACAAGGACGACGAACGTCTGATTCAGTTCTATGTGGAAATGCTCGACAGTGCGAAAAAGAAAATCATGATCTCCACGCCGTACTTCCGCCCGCCGACCCCTATCGTAGAAGCACTGGAACGAGCCGCGGCCCGTGGGGTTCAGGTCACCGTGATCACCCGTCTGGACTTGAAGGGCGACACTGTCGACTGGATCCTGAGCGAATCGAGCAAACCGGCAGTGAACCGCCTGTTCCACCAGCTTGCCATCTATGAGTACACTGAACCGAAGGTGATTCTGCATTCAAAAATTGTTTTGATTGATGACGTGTATTCATTCCTGGGGTCGGTCAATTTGAACAAGCGCAGCTTCATCCACGACATGGAAAACGGGGCAATGATTTACGGCGCAGCCTATAACCGCGAAATGACGGATATCTACAATCAGTATAAAAAAGATTCCCGACTGATCGACGACCGCCTGAAAAGGAACTACTTTAAAGCCATGATTCTTGGTGTGTTCGACACAGAATTCTAAGGTCAGGATTAAGTTACTGTCATAAAGAAAAAGAAGCTGGAGGGGTGCGAATCCCCTCTGCTACAACCTAAGGTCTCAAATAAATCAGGAGGCCTTACCATGT
This sequence comes from Bdellovibrio bacteriovorus str. Tiberius, assembly GCF_000317895.1. Taxonomy (NCBI): domain Bacteria; kingdom Pseudomonadati; phylum Bdellovibrionota; class Bdellovibrionia; order Bdellovibrionales; family Pseudobdellovibrionaceae; genus Bdellovibrio; species Bdellovibrio bacteriovorus. Next base: position 1,592,429 of record NC_019567.1, on the reverse strand, counting down.
GGAAGCTGACCCTTTCCTTTGCCATCGTTTTTTCCGCACTGAGCGCGAATGCTTCGTTTGTCACAATCACTCAGTGTGATTCTGCATCCAGCACTCACACCCTGAAGATCGTTCAGGATGGTGATGATGCCGAAGTCACGCTGGGGGACAAAAAGCCTCACAAATACGATGACCTGGTCAGCAAAGCTCCGGGCAACAAAAAGTACAAACTGACAGGGCAAATGACGAACACGTTCCGGGTTGCAGACATCAGCCTGCCTGAACTGCGTGACACTCAGAAGGTCACGGATCTGGTGGCTTCGTTGATGTTCCAGCGCCCAGAGTTCGACGGCGAATACGACATGGTCTATTCTTATGCCAGCGACCTGGTTCACAATCTGAACTGCCGCTAGGTCTAAAAAAAAAGCCCGCATCACCGCGGGCTTTTTCAATTCTGAATGTCAGATCACTCTAGTGAGTGGTGTCCAGCATTTTAACCACTTCTTCAATGTGCTCTGTTTCCATACGCACCATTGAGCGGATCAGTTCTTCCAACGCAACGTCATCACCACAGTGTTTCAGTACGCCTTTGTACTTCGCCAAAGCAGCTTGTTCGAACTCTAGGCTTTCTTTCAAAATGTCCAAAACCTTGTGAGTTTTAGTTTCCGGAACCGCCGACACACGCAAAGTTGGGTGACCGCCCAAAGCTGTCACTTTTTCGCCCATCAGGGACGCGTGCTGGTAACCTTCGTTAGCCTGCTCATGGAACCATTTAACGATTGGAATGCGGTTCGGACCTTTCACCATCAATGCATAGTGCAAGTAACGAACAACGCCAGAGATCTCCATCTCGATAATTTCATTCAAAAGATCTACTACTTTTTTGTTTTCTTTAGTCATAAGACCTCCACCCCCCGAATGATTGCAGAATCGGGCAGCCAAAGCAACAAATGAAAACGTATTGAGAATAATCAAACTTGATAATCGTTTTCGATTTCAGTTAGACAGGACCTTTGACGACGGTTTCTCGAATGAAAAGAGGGAAGCTTTCGCTTCCCTCTCGTTTGACACTGTATAGCCAGAAAAAACAACCAGGCACCTTTTATTCGTCGTCCAACTCGTCGTCGCCGACTACGCCTAGATTATATTTTTCAATGCGATATCGCATTGATCTGAAAGAGATATGAAGCAGCTTTGCAGCTCTTTTCTTCACACCGCCGGCAGAATGGATGGCTTTGATCAAAAGCTCTTTTTCGATCTGACCCATCACCTTGTCCAAATCAACGCCATCGTCACCGATTTCGATTTCATTGGAGGAAGCCATCTTGCGACCGGAAGAAGTGTTCACCATTGGTGGCAAAGATTCTGGAAGAATCGTTGCGCCGCCTTCCAAAGCCACAGTGCGCTCGATCATATTTTCAAGCTCACGCACGTTCCCTGGATAGTCGTACTTTTTCAGGATTTCCATTGCATCAGCACTGATCGCGCCGATGTTTTTGTTCAGACGCTCATTGTACTTTTTCAGGAAATGATTCGCTAACAGCGGGATATCATCACGACGCTCACGAAGGCCCGGCGTTTTGATATTGATAACATTCAGACGATAGAACAAATCCTGACGGAAGCCGCCCTTTTGAACCATGTCTTCCAGGTTGCGGTTGGTAGCGGCGATGATACGCACATCCACCTTCATGTCTTCCGTCGCACCCACGCGGCGGATCACACGCTCTTGAATCGCACGAAGAAGTTTTACCTGAATCGTCAGTGGCAATTCACCGACCTCATCCAAGAACAAGGTACCGCCGTCAGCCACTTCAAAAAGACCCGCTTTATCAGCCACCGCACCGGTGAAAGAGCCTTTTTTGTGACCGAACATTTCTGATTCCATCAGATTTTCAGGGATGGCACCGCAGTTCACCGTTACGAACGGACGGTCTTTCAACGGACCGTTATAGTGAATGGCTTTGGCAACAACCTCTTTACCTGTACCGGATTCCCCTGTGATCAGAACGTTGGTTGGCGTCTGGGAGACACGCTTCACCATATCGTAGATCGCATGCATAGCCTGGGAATTCCCCACCATGTTCTGGAAGGAGTATTCTTTTACCAGTTCCTTTTTCAAGGATCTGTTTTCCACTTCCAAATTGCGGGAACGAAGTGCGTTCTGGATGTTCAGACGAACTTCATCAATTTTGAATGGTTTTGTCAGATAGTCATACGCACCCATCTTCATCGCTTCCACCGCAGTTTCGGTTGTACCGAATGCTGTGATCAGCATGAAGACAGTGTCTGGATAGGATTCTTTGACGTGCTTCAGAAGCTCGATCCCCGTCACATGGGGCATCTGCAAGTCTGAGATGATCATATCAAATGTTTTCTTCGCAAGAAGGTCTTTCGCCTTTTGGCCGTCTTCAGCCAAAGTGATTTCATACCCTTCTTTTTTCAGCATGATCTCTAAAAACTCGCGTATTGATTCTTCGTCATCGACAACAAGAATTCTCGACTTCATTTATGTGCTCCCACGTCCTTGTGTTAAAAACTATTCTCTCAGTGTGCTCTGGGGAAAGTCAAAATAAACTCAGTACCTACGCCCACTTCACTTTCCACGAACACCTGCGCCCCGTGACCCTCTAAAATCTTATGAGTCACAGCTAGACCAAGGCCTGTGCCCTTGGGTTTGGTCGTATGGAAAGGTTCAAACATCTTCTTGCGAGTTGCCTCACTCATGCCACAGCCGGCATCGCGAATGCGCACGCGCACCTCTTTGTCAGTGACCAGAGCTTTCACCGCAATCTGCGGTTTCTGAGAATCATTCATAGCCTGATAGGAATTGATGATGATGTTCAGGAAAGCCTGCTTCAACTTGTCCCGGCGACCCAGGATTTGCAGACCTGGTTCAAACTCACGCACCTGTTCAGTGTCGGCACGGACCTGGGCATTGAGTTTCATCGAATCCAGAACTTCTGTCAGCAACGCGGAAAGGTCCACGGCATCTGTCGGTGGAACTTCCGGGCGTGCGTAATCCAGGAATTCAGTGATCAGGTTGTTCAAACGGTCGATTTCACGCAAAACGATTTTCATCAGCTTGCGGTCATCGTCATTGTTCACCGTCTGACTTAAAAGCTCGATACTGCCACTGATACCCGCCAATGGATTGCGGATTTCATGGGCAATCCCCGCCGCCAAACCACCCACGGCTGCGAGCTTTTCATTCTGTCTGGCAGCATATTCAAGCTGGCGAATCTTTGTCAGATCATCAAAAAGCCCGATGGACAAATGCGCTTTCAATTCGGGACTATAGATCTTTGACAAAGTCATACCCAGAATCTTCGCATTGGCATCGTTCCTGGGCGTGTACTTCACATCGCCCTTGAACAGCCCTTCAGATCGGCGCGTTTCCGGGAACAGCTCATACCAGTTCAAAGTGGACAGATCAGAATAACCCAGAATTTCGGCCGCAGAAGAGTTGGCTTTCACCACCTCTCCGGATTCAGTAAAGGACACCATCCCCGTCGGAATATTTTCGACCAGCACTTCATTCAATTCCTGAGCAGAACGAAGACTTGCACCCGTTTCGGAAAGCTCTTTCCCGACGGATTGCAACTGCTCACTCAGGTATCCAGACAGCCCCGCGACCGAGAAAAACGCGATGTTATTCAAAGCCAGCAGGAAGAAGAAGTTCAACGCCTTCATTTCCGGCGAGAACAGCGCTGCCACCGTAAAGAAGATGCTCGTGAACAGGGCCAGCGTCACCGCCCCCACACCACGACAGGCAATTCCCGCCAGCAGGATATTCACCAGGTGCAGGAACAAGAACAGGGACTGATTGATCCCGGAATAATAAATCAAAAAAGAAATCAGCAGGGAATCAACAACGAAGCCCGCGAACAAAAGCCACGGTTTCTGCAGCAGCCGGTCCCACGTCGAGAACCACAACACATGGGCGCCAAAGGCCACACTCAGGATCGCGTAAAACGGACCCAGAATCTGCCAGTTGATGAAACCTTCCTGAAACACACTGGAAACCGCACTGATCAGCAAAATCAACGCAAAAAGGCTGACGCGGGTAAATTCCACCGTCAGCCCCTGATTTTTACTGTTCTGCAAAGCAAAACTTAAACGCATCTATTGAACCACATCCGCCATGTTGAAGATCGGAAGATACATCGCCACAACCAGAACCGCGATGATACCACCCAGAACAACCATCAATAGTGGCTCCAGCAAAGAGGTCATCGCTTTAACTGCTGTTTCAACTTCATCTTCATAGAAGTCTGCAATTTTACCCAACATGATATCCATCGTACCGGATTGTTCCCCGATAGAGATCATCTGAACCACCATCTCAGGGAAAGCTTTTTCCTTCGCCAACGGAGAAGCAAAAGTACGACCCGCAGTCACTGACTCTTTGCAACGAAGCAAAGACTGCTCAATCACCACGTTACCCGCGGTCTTTGCAGAAATCTCAATCGCTTCAATCAGGCCCACACCCGAAGAAAGCAGCGTCGACAATGTACGTGTCAAACGCGCGATCGCGGATTTTTGCACCACTTCACCGAACACCGGTGCTTTCATGATGAAACGGTCAAAGGCGTCTTTACCGCCATCTGTTTTCAGCCACTGCATCAGGGCCATCGGCCCGATCACCATCGCACCCAGGTAAAGATACCAGTTGTTGATCATCGAGTTACTGAGGTTCACCACCATCAACGTCAGCATTGGTGGCTCTTTACCGGATCCGGCGAAGAACTCCATGAACTTCGGAATAATGAAAACCAGAATACCGGCGATGACAATCATCGCCACGCAGATGATGACCATCGGATAAACCAGGGCCCCTTTTACCTGGGCTTTGATTTTCTCGGATTTTTCCATATAGCTCGCAAGACGCTGCAGGATCCCGTCAAGGATACCGGCTTCTTCGCCCGCCTGGATCATATTCACATACAATTTATCAAATACGTTTGGAACCTGCGCCATGGAATCGGCCAGACGACGACCGCCCTCGATCGAGGTTTTTACCTGGGCAGAAGCTTCCTTCAAAAGACCCGGGCGCAAACCTTCTGAAAGGATTTTCAAAGAATCCACCACCGGGATACCGGCGTTGATCAAAGTTGCAAACTGACGGGTGAAAATCTGCAGGTCTTTACCCTTTACGGTCGGAGCAAACAAACTCGGAGTTTTCCCCGCAGAAGCACGTGAAGCACCAAAGGCCACCACTCGAACCGGCAAAAGCTGCTGGGCACGCAGACGGATGATGGCCTCCTGCTGGGAAGCCGCTTCGATCTCGCCCTGAACCATTTGGCCAGAGGCATTCTTGGCCTGATACTGGAATTTTGCCATCTTAGATACCTACCTTCTTAAGAAGCTGATCAAGGTTGTCCGGGTCGCGGGACACTTCAAACGCGGTTTTCAAATCCACACGACGACGGATCAGATGCTGCAACAAAGACTGATTCAAAGTCAGGATGCCGGAATTTTCCGGAGCCTGAGTCAAAAGATTTTCCAAAGACTTCAGATCCTGATCTTCAATCAGACCACGCACCTGAGGTTTCATCAAAAGCACCTCATGGGCGAAAACCTTTTCGCCGCTCAGGCCCGCCACCGGATACTGACCGGAAGCCATCGTCAGCACTTCCGCCAGACGAGGCGCCCCGTGTTCACCAAAGCGATCACCCAATGTGGACAGCGCACGACGAAGGGCATTCGTCACAGAGGGCGCTTTCATGGAATAAATCACAAACACACCCTGCTCGGCCAAAGAAAGGGCTTCAAGCAAAGAATCTTCGTCATGGAAGCCGTCATAGACCACCATGTCCACACCCGCCATCAGACTTTCTTTTTCTTCCGGGCGCGCAAATTCACCCGTGTGATACAAATAACAGGATTTGGATTCACGCACCTGCGGGAACGCCTTGCGCGAGAACACCACACCCAGGAACGATTTTTCATCAGAGATTTTCTGCAGAATTCTGTGCAGTGCCCACACCTGCCCGGCTTCACCCGGACCGGACAACAGCACCAAGCCCTTCATGCGCAGACACGCTTCCAGCAAAGAAGGCGGCAGTGCCACCTCCTGCTTTCCACCGTCAAGATCCATGTCCAAAACAGCTTTCATGGTGCTGTCCTGCTGGAAGAAGGAAAAACCAATGCGCAATGTATCCAGCGCCGCTTCCCCCTGAACCACACCCGTGGTTTCAAGCACCGCTTTTTGCTGGGTGCTGAGCAGGCTTTGCTGCAAAAGATTCCACTCCGTCATCAACGCAGGTGACGTGCGCAGACTTGTCCAGCCCGAGGCCAGACGAGCACGCGGCTCACTGCCGACAACAAACAAAAATTCTTCCGCTTTTTTGGCTTTGGCCTGCAAAAGGAGCTCGGTCAGACTCATTAGGTGTCCTTCACTGATGCGTTGAGCACTTCTTCAATAGTTGTTACGCCACGTTTTAACTTTAACAGCGCACTTCGGCGCAGGGTTCTCATCCCCTGTTCACGGGCCAGGAAGCGAAGCTGACCGGTCGAGGCACCTTTCAAGATGGCCTCTTTCATTTTCTCGGTCATTGCCAGCAATTCGTAAATCGCCAGACGGCCTTTGATGCCGGTGTTGTTGCAATTGGCGCAACCTTTTCCACGCATCAGTTTGTAGTCTCCGATTTCAGCCTGAGGCACGCCCAGGTTCATCAGGGTCTGTGCTGGCACTTCCACCGGCGCTTTGCAGGATTCGCAGACTTTACCGACCAGACGCTGAGCCACGATCAGATTTACCGTCGAAGTGATAATATACGGAGCCACACCCATTTCGGTCAGACGAATGACCGTTCCCGGTGCATCGTTGGTGTGCAGGGTGCTTACGACCAAGTGACCCGTGGAGGCCGCTTTAAAGGCGATCTCGGCAGTTTCAAGGTCACGAATCTCCCCCACCATCACGACATCCGGATCCTGACGCAGGAAGGATTTCAAAGCGCTGGAAAAATTCAGGTCGATATCCGGATTCATCTGAACCTGATTGATACCTTCCAGGTTGAACTCCACTGGATCTTCCGCGGTGGAGATATTCACATCCGGCTGATTCAGTTCCGCCAAGGCGGAATAAATCGTTGTCGTTTTACCCGAACCCGTCGGGCCCGTGATCAGAACCATCCCTTGCGGCAGATTGATGGTGGATTTAAAGATTTTCAAATCGTCCTCTTCAAAACCCAGCTTGGTCATGTCCAGCTGCAAATTCGATTTATCCAAAAGACGCAAAACAACTTTTTCACCCCAAAGAGTCGGCAGAACGCTGACACGGAAATCCATCTCTTTGGCTTTGGTTCGCACTTTCAAACGACCATCCTGCGGACGGCGTTTTTCAGCGATATCCAGCTTGGACATAATTTTAATACGAGATGCAATCGCTGCCGCCGTCCCTGCCGGAGGCGCGGTCGCCTCCACCAGGTTACCGTCGATACGGAAACGCACACGGTATTTTTTCTCGTAAGGTTCAAAGTGGATATCAGACACTTTCTTACGAATCGCATCGGCCAGGATCGAGTTCACGAACTTGATGATCGGCGCGTCTTCCGACCCGCCATCCTGATCGATGACTTCCGTCGCTGGACCGGCACTGAGGATAAAGTCATCCTCATCACCCACGCCCATGGTGTTCAAAGACTTGGTGCTGATACTGCCGCCATAGTATTTTTCAATACCGGACATGATGGCACTTTCCGTCCCCACTACCGCCTGGATGCGGCAACGAGTGATGAAACGCAAATCTTCTTTGACTATAATATTAGAGGGATCCGCAAACGCTACAACCAGGGTGTTCCCGGCTTTCTGCAGAGGGATCAATGTGTTTTTCTCGCACACATCTTTGGGAATCATTGCAATGACGGTTGCATCGATTTCAAACGTGTTGACCTCGACCCCCGGAACCGCGAAGTGTTTTTCAACAGCGCGAAGGATCTGATTGTCTTTTAAGTACCCGAGTTGAATGATGGAATTCGTCAGCCGCTGCCCGGTTTTTTTCTGCTCTTCCATGGCCAATGCCAATTGATCAGGCTTGAGCAAACCTTGCTTAACTAGAATTTCCCCGATTTTGAGTGAAGACATTAGGACTCCCCTGGACTAACTTTACTCCAGGGTGCCATTTTTTGTAACTAGACCGAGGATGAGTTTTGTTTCAAAAAGCGGGTCCAGCTTTCGCGAATATCCTCGTGACTTAAATTATGCTCCGGACGCAGACGTTCCAACCACAGACGAGTCAGTGCTTCCGCAACCAGCACCGGATGCAGCACGCGCAGTTCAGCCTTTTCGGCTTCTTCCAGCAAAAGATTTTGCAGCGACAACAAGTTGAGGTCCAGGGCGTAACCAGTGCCCTTCATATAATTGAAATAAGACAGATCCGTCAGCAGCGCCTGCTGCCCTGACAAATCCACCGTGTTCACCACGATACCGGCACTCACCGCCTGCATCGTCAGTTCATCAATGGGCAGAATATGAAAATGGATCCCCAGATGGGACCGCATCAAGGCCTGCTGGTGCTCTTCCAGCCCGGCTGATTCCCCGACCAGATAAATATCCGAAATCCCCATCAATGCCAGAACCGAGGCCACGACACGAGCTTCCTCACTGTGACCGATCACAAAGGCCGGTGCGCGAATATCCAGATCCCGGGCTTCCGCCACCAAAACCATGCGCAAAGCCTCGTGCAGCAACACGCGAGGATACCAGGAGCCATCTTCCGGAAAGAAAGTATCCAGAACCTGCACCGCACGCACTTGCGTGGGCAGCACTTTCATTTGCGGCAGAATTTCAGCAGACAAGGCGGACGCCACTTTAACAGCGGCCGCACCCTGAAAAACCTCGCGGGAAAATTCAGTCACTGTTTCAAATTGCCAGTCCCAGCCTTTTTCACCAGCAAGGGCCTGCATAAAACGCATGAACTGTCCGGGCGTGCCATCAGCACGGATCTCACGAATGAGGATGCTCATCAAAATACTTTCTGGCTTCAGCCATGTCGTTTTGAATCTGATTTTTCAGCTCTTCAATCCCCGAGAACTTCTTTTCGTCGCGCAGGAATTTCAGCAGATACACTTCAACCTCGATGCCATAAAGCTGGGCATCAAAATCAAACAGATGAGTTTCAATTTTCACCGGGCCCCTGCCACTTTCCTGGAAGGTCGGATTCACACCGATATTGGTGATTGAAGGATGCAGATGCGCCCCGATTTTAGTCAGCGTGCAGTACACGCCCTGACGCGGAATAAACTCGACATCCGGATGAACATTGGCCGTCGGCACACCAATCGTGCGCCCACGCTGAAAGCCTTTTTCCACGTGACCACGCAAATAGTAAGTGCGCGCCAAAAGATCGTTGGCCTTCTGCACTTCGCCGTTTTTCAGGTTTTCACGAATGCGCGTGGACGACACCACCGAGCCTTCGAACTGGAATGGAGGAATAATGATCAGACGAATGCCTTTTTCGGCGCAGTACTTTTCCAGAAATGGAATATTTCCGGCGCGGTCAGCACCAAAGTTGAAATCATGCCCCACCACCAGGGTTTTGGGATTAAGCTGCTTCAGCACATAATTGTCCAAAAACTCCTGCGGGGTGACCTTGGCAAAATCCCGGGTGAACTCCTCGATAATGACGTTTTCAATCCCGCGTTTTTCAAACTGTTCCTGCTGGTCTTTCAGGTCAAAAAGGCGATAGGTGGCCCTTTCAGGGTGAAGAACCTTCACGGGGTGAGGATGGAAAGTATACACAACCGACGGGACCCCGAAATACTGAGCCTCACGCACGACATTCTCTATGAGCTGCTGGTGGCCCAGATGGACCCCGTCAAAATTCCCTATAGTGACGACAGAAGCCGCCAAGGGAGCGCTCAGATGTTTGGCACCTTGATAAACCTGCATATTTTTCAATATACCTGTTTCTACGCCTCCCGGTAAGAGCTTTTAATCGTTGAATTTTTCAATAAATTTGCTATGTTGCGACGCGTGCAAAAGGGCCTCATTCCTCATCTCTTATACCGACTCGAAGTCCTGCTTCGTTTCTTCTCCCGTCGCCGGGGTTTTTGGCTGCGTTGCCTTTTGTGCTGGCTTATCGGATGCCTGGCTTTATCCAACGATGAAATCACGTCTTACGACCAGCGCTTCCAACTGCGCGGAGACCAAAAGACCTCCCCGCAGATCGTTCTGATCACCATCAAACAATCCGATTTTGCGATGATCTATGATGCCCGGACAAACTTCCTCGACAACATGAGCGAAGTCACCGACATCACCGACAGCTTCTTCTGGAACAAACCCCTGTGGTCTGAACTGCTGTTGCGTATCCTGCGCCAGAATCCACAATCTGTCGGTGTGACCCTGTACTTTGGCGACAACGTCGGCACCGTTCGCATGACTCCGGAAGATCAGCGCATCTTCCTGGATCCACGTATCGTGTGGGCCTCGACCACCAATTCCCTGGAACGCATCCTGACCCCGGTCTTTACCAACCGCGACCACAACAATCTGGGCAGCAATGAATTGCGCCGAGACGAAGACGGAGTGGTCCGTCGCGTGTTCCCGCAACGTGCCGAGATGCCTCACCTGGTGGAAAAAATCACGGGTAAGAAGTTCCCGACCCAACTGGCGGGACTGGCGATCAACTATCGCGGCTCGGCCCGCGTGTTTAAACAATACTCTTTAAGCGAAATCATTTATGACGAGCTTCCCGCCAATGCCTTCACCGACAAGATCATCCTGATCGGTGCAGAGACTTCTTCCGCGCCCGTTTACATGACCCCGATGGGGACTTTGTCGCGCACGGAAATTCTGGCTCATATCACCGACACCGTTTTGGGTGACAAGTGGATCAAACGTTTAAGCTTTGTCTGGTATGCCGCCGGGTTCTTTGTACTGATGCTGATGGCGGTCTTTGTAATCACCACCTATCCGCAGTCCGTGGCGCTGTTCTTTATTCTTTGGATCGGGACGTTGCTGGCGGCGTTGTCAGCCTGGGTCTTTGACACATTCTATTTCTGGTCCCCGGCGTTTTCGCCTTTCGTGTTGCTGGGAACAAGCTGGATCATCTTCATCGGTTATCAGGCCACCAAGATTGAACGCCAGAACTTCCACCTGCAACAAGAGCAGGAATATCTGGCGCAGCTGGAGCAATTGAAAAACAACTTCGTCAGTCTGATTTCCCATGACCTGAAAACCCCGATTGCGAAGATTCAGGCCATCGTCGACCGCCTGATGACCCAGCATGCGCAGGAAACTGAATTGGGACAGGATCTAAAATCCCTGCGCCTGTTCAGTGATGAACTGAATCGTTATATCCAGTCCATCCTGAAGGTTCTGCGTGTCGAGTCCCGTGACTTCAAAATCAACAAAGAGGTCGCCGACATCAACGAGATCATCGAAGAGGCCCTGCAGCACCTGCGCCCACTGGCCCGGGAACGAGGCATCCAGATTCACACGGCTCTGGAACCAATGTTCTCTGTCGAGTTTGACACCACCCTTTTGAAAGAGGTTGTGATCAATCTGATTGAAAATGCGATCAAGTACACGCCCGCAGGCGGTCAGATCGAAGTGATCTCGCACGAATCCGAAGAGTTCGTGCATGTCCTGGTCAAGGACACCGGAGAAGGGATCAAGCCCGAGGACATGGAAAAGGTCTGGGGCAAATTCACGCGCGGTTCCGATCAGGATCTGCGCACCAAGGGAACCGGCCTTGGGCTTTATCTGGTTAAATATTTTATTGAACTCCATGGCGGCAAAGTGACGATGGAAAGTAAAGTGGGCCTTGGGACCACTGTTGCCTTCACCCTGCCGCTGGATGCTGAAGAAGACGAGGTGTTAGTATGATCAATAAGCTCCACACACTGATTGTTGATGACGAGGCCGAACTGCGCCGTTCGGTGATTTCGATCCTGAAATCCACCATGCCCGAAATTGAATTCACCATCGAAGAGGCCGCCACAGGCAAAGAGGCCCTGGACAAGGTGAAACTTCAGCAGTGGGATCTGGTTCTGATGGACGTGAAGATGCCGGAAATGAACGGCCTTGAAGCGTTGACCGCAATCAAGGAACACGATCCTCGCACCTTCGTCGTTTTGATGACGGCACACTCAAACCTTCATGACGCCGTTGTGGCGATCAAAGAAGGCGCTTACGACTATGTTGAAAAACCAGTTCAACCACAGCAACTGGCCGAAATCGTGCGTAAAAGCCTTGAGGCGCGCGATCTGATTTCATCTTTGGCGATGTCCAATCCCGTGTTCGACGACGATATTGAATCCGAGATCGTAGGTGGCTCTTCCAAAATGAAAGAGGTCTTCAACCTGATCTACCGTCTGTGCAAAGTCGACACGACGGTTCTGGTGCGTGGTGAAAACGGAACCGGCAAAGAACTGGTCGCCCGCGCGATTCACTTCAACTCCCCTAGAAAATCCGGAGCCTTTGTTGCCATCAACTGCGGGGCGATCCCTGAAAGCCTGATGGAAAGTGAATTGTTCGGCCACGAAAAAGGGGCCTTCACTGGTGCTGTGGAACGTAAAATCGGCAAATTCCAGCTGGCCAACAACGGAACTTTGTTCCTGGATGAAATCGGCGAGCTTCGCCCCGACATGCAGGTAAAACTATTGCGTGTTCTGCAAGAGCGCAAGTTCACCCCGGTGGGCAGCAACCGTGAAGTCAAAACCACAACCCGTATTATTGCCGCCACCAACCGCAACCTGGAAAAGATGATGGAAGAAGGCGAATTCCGCGAGGACTTGTTCTATCGCCTGAACGTGATGCCAATCTTCCTGCCGCCTTTGCGTGAGCGTTCTGACGACATCGAGGCGCTGGCTGGCAACTTTATTAAAAAATTCTCGAAACAACACGGCCGTCAGATCACCGCGATCACTCCGGAAGCTTTGGACATGCTGAAATCATATCGCTGGCCGGGAAACATCCGGGAGCTTGAAAACATCATCGAGCGCTCTTTCATCGTGGAAAACAGCCACCAGATCACGGTGGATTCACTGCCGGATTCCATTAAGCTTGCGCCGAAAGACGGAGCTGACAAAACTGCGAGTGTTGGTTATTCCGGCCCGCTGGACTTTGACGCCTTCAAAGAAGAGATGGAAAAGGAATTTATCGTCAGTGCTTTGAAAGCCAACAACGGTCGTATCAATCAGACCGTGGCCCAGGCGAATATTCCGAAGAACACCCTGCTGCGCAAGATCCGCAAGTACGGTATCAATGTGAAAGAATACACTAACGAAGAATAAACCCGGCCGTACGAAGGACTTCCTCGGCGGGAATGTCCTTCATACACACATGGGTTTTAATCGGACAGACCTTGTGGCCATGCTTGCCGCAAGGTCGACAGCGCAGGTCCTCTTTCTGGACGACAAAAGACTGTGCTGACCACGGGCGATAGCCAAATTCCAAAATCGTTGGACCAAACACCGCAATCAACGGTGTTTCACACACCGCTGCCAAATGCGTGGAAGCACTGTCGTTTCCGACCAGCAAAGCTGCGCGTGCAATCAACTGGGCCGACTCGATGATCTTGGTTTTACCAGCCAAGGACACCGAACCCGGAATACCCGCTGCCACTCGTTCTGACAGGGTTTCTTCGCCGGGGCCACCCATCACATAGACTTCATAGCCTTGTTCTTTGAGCGCCTTGCCAACGCCGATAAAGCCCTCTTCCGTCCAGCGTTTGGTTGCCCACACGCTGCCTGGGAAGATTAAAACGGCTTTACCGTCTTCAAACCCCTGAAGGTTGAATTTGGATTTTAACTGATGAAACAACTCAGAATGTGCCAGCACTTTTTCACGCTGACTCATGGACGCCCATTCCGGCGGCGCTGGCAAATGACCGTGATCGGCCGGCAAATAAGGTTTCGCGCGGCTGACATAGTCTTCGATGTTCTTTTTCAATTCAGGATCAAACGGCGCCAAAAGGCTGAGCTGTCTCATCGCATCCGGCAGACGCACGTCGCGTTTTACACGGGTTTGGAATGCCAGAAAGTTCCAGGCGTTTTTATAAGAGATTTTATGAGCGGCCTTAATCTGCGCGCAAAACAAAACCGTGCGCATGGATTCATGCGGAGAAATCAAATGATCAACAGTTTCAGATCGCAGGGATTCGATAATACGGGCATAGGTGTCTTTCCTGCCCTTTTCGATTTCATAGACGTGATCAACGATACCGGCTTTGACGAAGAAGTCGCCCAGCCCTTTACGGCAAACCAATCCCAACTTGTGGTCAGGCCACAACGCCCGGCATTTTTTAAGGAGCGGGATTGAGAGCAGTAGATCGCCCAGAAAGGCGGTTTGCACAACAAGATTCAAGGGCATCGATAACTTCCTCTAACGAGACCTGATCGTAGCACATAATGGCTTTTTCACAAGTCCTCTTCCAGCACGGGCTGCAGGGGCTTTTTGTCAAAAGCTTAAATCCCCTGTCATAGATGTCGATCTCATGAGCACAGGTCGGACCAAACCAGGCCACCACTTGTTTTTTCTGCGAAATCGCCATGTGCATTCCCAGACTGTCCCCGGTCACAATCACGTCACAGGCCGCAACGCTGATCAAACCATCACGAAGCCCGGATTCAGTTTCCGAAGAAATCACGGAATAACCCTGCTGAATCAGACCATTGCGAATGGTGTCTTCAGGCCCACCCAGCAGCACGATTTCCGCATACGGAAATTTTGCCTGAATGCGTTCGATCAGCAGACGATGATAATCCACCGTCAGTTTTTTATAGGGAATCACCGGACTGCAACCGGTGTTAAGACCGATCACCAGCGACTTGCCGTTTTCAGCCAGCCACGCGTCTTTGCGACGACGAGCTTCCCGGTCTTCGCTTTCAGTCAGCGGCAGCCAATAGTCGTCGCGCTGATATTCACCCAGCTCCAATGCTTCAATCATCAACTGTGTTTCAGGCTTTTGGTTGACGAAGAATTTCTTATGATTGTCCAAGCCCAGTTCCCACAGTTCCTGAGCAGCGTCCGTCGCCGGCACAATCGCTCCGTTGGATCCCTGAACAGTGAAACCATAGATCTGATCGACTTGAGTGCGCTTCACCACCCCACAGGCCTTCAGGGACTTATCAATGACAAAGCCCACTTCAAATTCCAAAGTGGACAGCTGCAACAGGTCCGCCTCGCTGGTGGTCAGAACACGGTCAATGGCAGGATGATTTTTTAAAAGATGATGTGCGGGCGCATCCGTCACCCAGGTGATCATGGATCCCGGGTATTTTCGTTTGATGGCTTTCAGCAAACTGGTGCTGCGAACCACGGCGCCCAATGCACCCAGATGAACAATCAACACAGAACTCGTCGGCACGTCTTTTTGCGCGCAGGCAGCGTCACACGCCGAATTTTTGGAGCAGGGTTTGTAACCGGAAAAGTGTCTGCAGTTGATCATAGCCATCCTTTTATTCTATGTCAGTTGCCCACGGATGGCGCAGATCCAGAGCGGGATTTCAGGACCTTTGTATTGTTGAAAGCAAGCCGAAATATTCCGATAAGCCCTCGAATGAGAATCGAGAAAGAACCCCTGCAACTTCCTGCCCTGCAAATGCAGCCTTCCGCTGACGGCGGCAGCTTCATGGTTCTTTCCTCCCGCAAAAGCTATCGTCTGAATCCCCTGCAATACTCGTATATGGACGTGCTTAAAAACGGCGGTTCGATCGAAGGACTGGTGCAGTTCTTTCTGGGACAGGGATGGCTGGTCAGCTTCCGTGAACTTTCAGCCTTGCTGGAGTTTTTGATTCAACAAGGCCTTTTGCAGAATCCCAATATTCAGGCTTACTTCAATCGTGCGCAACAAACCATGCAAGAACAAGGACACTTGAGCGGACAAGGCCAGCAAGCCGCCTCGCTAAACCCATCGCAGCTGCCCTTCTTCCGTTCTTTGGATCCGGCACTGGCGAAGCATCTGATGCAAAGTTCTGAACGCTTTCAGGTGCCTGCCAACATCAAAGTCATTCAATCCGGCAAGAACGACCGTGATCTTTTCATTCTGTTAAAAGGTCAGGCCGGCATTTACCGTGTTTTGGGAAATCAGCAACGCCAAATGGTGGCAGCCCTCAATTCCGGCGCACTGTTTGGCGAAAGTGGGTTTTTGCTGAATCAACCGCGCACCGCTGACGTCATCACCCTGGCCCCCAGTGAAATCCTGAGGGTTCGTCATTTACCCGAGTTCGATCAACTGATCAAAAGCGACAAGGCCCAAAGCCTGCAACAGCGCTTCTGGATCTTACAAGCCCTGCAGTCTTCCAACGTGTTTAAGAATTTACCCGGTGATTGTCTGGACAGTTTGATCTTTTCGGGCCGCCTGGTGAAAGCCCCAGCCCATCAAAGACTGTTCGCTGAAGGCCAACCCGCCAACACCTGCTACATCGTAGTCCAAGGAAGCGTTGTAATCAGTCAACAAGGCCGCAACATCAACGTCATGGCCCAAGGGGCCTGCTTCGGCGAAATCTCGCTGCTAATGAGCGGCGGTCAAAGAACGGCGACGGCGACCACCCAACAAGAAACCATTCTGCTGGAAATCCAGCAAAACAACTTCTATCAAGTTCTGTCTCAAAATTTATTCTTGGCCAAAGAAATCGAAACTCTCGCCGCCCAAAGACTCGAAGCCGACCGCAAAAGATAGTTCAGCTTAAGGGCCGCTATTTTCAGCGACCCGGTTTGATTTCAACGACTTCGGAAACCAGAGTGCCGATTTTAATTTTGGATTCAATACGCAGGATGAACTTGCGATCATCGTCAGACAACCAAATGAAGTTGTCGCCGATTGGATTCAATTTGCCTTTAAGAGTGATTTTGGGCTGAACCACAATGGCTTTCATCGGACCCAGCTTGGTGTTCAGGACTTCACGGCGAAGGGCTTTACCAGAAAACACCAGGTTCTCATTGTCGTTCCCGACGCGGAAGGAATACTCTTTGCCCGTTTCCCATTTGAAGTTTCGCATATAGTAAATCGCGCTGTACACGTTTTGTGTGTAAGGCAGGATTTCCCAGTTCTGCTTTTTTTCTTCTTCGCCGTGATCCTTGGTCACCTTCTTTTCCCAGAAGGTCGCCGTGTTTTTCTCGACGTCAAAGAGCATCTTGGCTTCACGCAACTGACCTGATTCTTTCACGTGCAACTGGAACACGCGAGGAACAAGATCTTCATAATCCACGAAGGTCTCGACACGGTCTTCAACACTATAGAAAGAGCTGAACAGCGAGCTGGTACGGATTTCAACCGCGAAAGTATAGGACTTGCGGTTGTTGACCATGGCAAAAGGCTCCACCTTCATGCGAAGCTCCCCGGCAGAGACTTTGAAGTAATGCACGTCATGCACCACTTCCTCACCCACGCGGAACGGGTCATTCACCGGACGACGTCCGTTAAATCCTTCGGAATCTTCGATATCTGGCTGACGGGTTGCGGGTTCTGCCGCAGCGGCTTCTGTTTTGGCCGCAGACTTCGTGGTCTTTGCCGGAGCTTTGGCCGCCGGAGCGGCTGCTGTTTTAGCAGAGGATTTTACCGCAGCTTTATCAGCGGTTTTTGTGGAGGTTTTCTCAGTCGGTTTTGCGGAAGTTTTGCCTGTGGATTTGGCACCCGTCTTGGTGGCTGATTTGTCAGACTTTCCGGCAGCTTCAGGTTTCGTCGCTGTCTGCTCTGCCGCACTCGTTTCAGCCGCACCTTCTGATGCGGTCTCTGCTTGCGGCTTTACAATCGTCACGGCTCCTTCGAACTCTTCGTTTTTTTTCATCTGATCGGCCTTCTCGTACTTCAAAAATGAAGTTGAACAAGAAACCAAAAACAATGAAACGAAAGCAGCAAGAAGCAGTTTATTCACCGGAAATCCTTCCAACGTCGATGCACCCACATCCATTGTTCGGGGTGCTTTCTGACGATCTCTTCCAACTTGTCACAATAACTTTGCGTCAGGTTCAGAGTCGTCTGGTCTTTATCATCAGTCACACATGAAGCCGTGTCCATCGCTGGCTCGACAACGACATGAAGTTTTTTATCTTTCCCCTCGTAGGTATAGATCGGAAGCACAGGTGCTTTGGTTTTCTGCACAAACAGAGCTAGACCATAGGCTGTGCCTGTCTTTTTCCCAAAGAAAGACGTCTCAATCCCGAAGGGGCGACCCATGAACTGATCCAGAACAAACACCACGGCCGAGTTCTTTTTCAGGGCCTTTAAAATTTCAAAAGCGTTATTGGGCGCGTGCGCATCGATGTACTGAACACCCTTCGCACCACGAATGAAAAACCACAGATCATCAAACCATTTCGTTTTGAATCTTTTCGTGATCAGATTCACGCTCTGCCCGTTCAGCACAATCGTGTTGCAGGCCAAATCCCCGTTCCCCAGATGCAATGTCAGAAAGAACATGCCCTTACCGGCAGCACGGGCGTTTTCAACGTGTTCCCAGCCGTGAAACACCACGTTTTTGGCGATCCACTCAGGCGTTACCGACGGAATGAAAAAGAATTCAGCAAAGTTGTATCCCAACTGGTAAACAGATTCGCGCCCGACAGCTTTTCTTTGTTTGTCGGTCCATTCCGGGAAGGCCAGCTTCAGATTATCCAGCACGATTTTTTTGCGAAAACCAAAGACATCAAACCACAAAAATCCCACCCAGGATCCGGATTTGCGCAACCAACGGCGCGGCACCAGGGAACTGAAAAAGACCATCAGATTAACGAAGAACTTGAGTAATAATCTCATGAAGGCGTCCCTTCTTTCCTGCTTCAACCACTTCCAAAGCAGTGCTCCACAGGATGGAGGAGTCGTTGAACAAATGACGAAGCTTTACGGCATCTTTGCCGGTGGTCACCAGCATATCCGCCCCTGAAAGCTCGAAGGCCTCAGTGATGTTCTTCACATCCTGAGCCGTGTATTGATGATGATCGCGATAGTGCAGGCTTTGCTTTGAGACCTCACCGATTTCGCCCATCATTTTTTCAAAGACATCGGGTCTGGCAATAGCAGAAACCAGGAACAGTTTTTTACCCTGAATTTCGCTGCGACTTAGAACTTGTCCGGTTTTGACATTCTGGCATTGCTGAATTTCGTAACCGAAATAAAGGACTTCCTTGTCTTTGGGAAGCTTGGCTTCCAGAGCTTTCAAAGAATCCTCTGTCGCCAGATTGCATTTGGACAGAATCAAAACATCAGCACGCTGTATCCCCGCCCACGATTCACGGGCGCGACCTTCCGGCAGAACTTCATAGTTCGACAGGCTTTCGGTCGCATCCAGAATAACGATATTCAAATCACGATGCAGGCGGCGGTGCTGGAATCCATCATCCACAATCAGAACATCGTATTTATGAACTTCAGTGGAATAGCGGGCTGTGCGCCATTTGCTCGGGCCCACGTACACTTTCACCTGGGGATTGGCCTGAGCCAGTAACACCGGCTCGTCACCAAAATAGCGCGCGGCAAACGGATGATCCACATCCACCAGACAAGGCGAATCGGCATCCGCGCGGTAAGAGCGACTGATCACCGCCACTTTTTTGCCATCAGCCACCAGGGCCTTCAGGCAATAATCCGTGATTGGTGTCTTGCCCGTCCCGCCCACTGTCAGATTTCCGATACTGATCACCGGCACCGGCGCCTGATAGATGCCGATAACACCGCGGTCGAAGAGGCTGTTTTTCACCCCCACGACCTGATCATACAAGAATGACAATGGACGAAGATAAGCTCTCATTATACGAAGTACTCTTCCAGGGCTTTCACCACACGCTGGGTGGCCCCTTTGTCGCCAAGATACTGACGAACCTGACCCAGGTCAGAAACAACCGAGTCATGGTACTTTTTATCAAGAACGTAGCGTTCCAGCTCTGCCGCCAAATTTTCGGCAGTAACTTCGCTTTGGAACAATTCCGGCACCGCTTCTTTGTTCAGAATCAGATTCACCAGACCAAAATATTTGGTCCCGCGAACAAAGAGCTTCGCAAATACACCGGTCAACCACTTCATTTTGTACATGATGACCATTGGTTTTTTCAGCAGGCCCACCTGCAGGGTCGCCGTTCCTGAGGCCACCAGCATCATGTCCACCAGATGAATCATTCTGAATGGCTCATCCTTCAACAACATATAAGGCAGTCGGAAGTTTTCCAGACGGTCCTGCATATATTCTTTGGTGAACGTCGGCGCGGTCAGAATCAAAACTTTCAGATTTGGGAACTTCTTGGAAAGAATACGAGCCGCATCCAGCTGAATGTCCAAATGCTGTTTAACTTCCAGACGACGACTGCCCGGCATCAGACCC
The DNA here is from genome assembly GCF_000317895.1 of Bdellovibrio bacteriovorus str. Tiberius. Classification (NCBI taxonomy): domain Bacteria; kingdom Pseudomonadati; phylum Bdellovibrionota; class Bdellovibrionia; order Bdellovibrionales; family Pseudobdellovibrionaceae; genus Bdellovibrio; species Bdellovibrio bacteriovorus. The sequence continues at coordinate 1,572,183 of NC_019567.1, read as the reverse complement.
AGCACGATTTCGTTGTCACGGATGCCGCACTGGTTGCGATGAGTTTTGCGGTAAGCCAGATCATCAATCAGACGCTCGTCCAATTCATCCAAAAGAGGATGCCCTACGAATTCCACCGGTACGCCGTGCTCTTCATAGAAAGGCACTTCAAACGGGAATAGAACGAATACTTTTTTGCAGTATTTCTTGATGGTCTTCACACGGCCTTTGCGCCATGCCCACACCTGCGGAGAAATATAGTAAACAACCGGAATACCCAATGCGTGCAGCTTTTTCGCCAGCATCAGGTTGAACTCCGGATAGTCCATCACAATGGCCACCTTTGGACGGCGTTTTTCAGCTTCCGCCACCAGGTTGTCAAAAACACTTTTCAGATGGGAATAAGCACTGATGATTTCGGCTGCGCCCACAACGGCCATCTCTTCAGATTTGCCAAGGCGCTCAAAGCCGATGTCTTCCATATCCTGGCTGCCCACTCCGAAAGCATGAACCTTGCGGCCCTGGGCTTTCCAGGCTTCCAGAATTCTTTGGGCATAGGTCACACTGGAGGCTTCCGCCGCCACAATCAGAACCTGATCCATCAGCCCTCAATCATTCTCTGCACGTCTTCGATGGCTTTCAGGGCCTTCAACCCGTCAAGACCTGTGACGACAGGTTGTTTGTCATTTAATACACAGTCGATGAAAGCGTCGGTTTCCCTCTGCAGGGCATCGGCCTTTTCAACAGACCATTTGCTGGCGGAAATAAACTCGTCACCGCCTGCGCCGGGAACCACTTTTTCAATTTCCAAAGTGCCCGTCTGAGCAAACAGCGTACAATCATCCTGCAGCACACGAATGGATCGTTGTGCCACCGGTGAAACGCGGCTGACATTGATCACCACGTGCACACCGTTTTTCATTTTGAAAGAGGCCGACGCTGTATCCAGATGTTTGGAGATCAGCTTGGTCCCGGAAGCCACCATGGATTCAATCTCAGAACCTGTCAGCCAGAACAAAAGATCCATATCGTGGATCATCAGATCGTGCAAAACGCTGACATCGGAACCGCGCTTGTTATAAGGCGCCATGCGGTTCAATTCGATAAATTTAGGATTTTTAAGATGCTTTTGCAGATCATTGATCGCGGGGTTGAATCTTTCGATATGCCCCACGGCCACTTTCAGGTTCTTTTTAGCAGCCAGCGCCAGCAGCTCTTCAGCTTGCGGCACGGTCGCTGTGATCGGCTTTTCCACGTTGACGTGAATGCCATTTTCCAGAAACATTTTTGCCAGTTCAAAGTGGCTCATCGTGCTGGCAGCAATCGTCACCAGATCCACTTCACCGATAAGATCCTGCGGCTTGTGGAAGCTTTTCACCCCCAGCTGAGCTGCAATTTTATCGGCTTGTGCCGGGAAGTGATCACACACCCCGACCAGCTCCACGTTCGGATTGTTTTTGTATTTCTGGGCGTGGAAGTTGCCAAGGTATCCAACCCCGACAACCGCGCCACGAAGTTTCTTACTCATCGTCCTGCCATCCTTTAGGGCTTCTGTCCACGGCGATACCGCGTTTGGAAGAGCGAATGAAGTTCACGAAGTACTCGATATTCGGGCTCATCGTGCATTCGTTCAGAATGCGTTCGATGCCTTCTTCCACAGTGTGAGAACCCATGATGATGATACGGATGGCTTTGTGCACGTTTGCGATTTCCTCACGCGGGAAGCCTTTGCGCGCCAGACCGATTTTGTTGGTCGCGCGGATTGTCGCGTAAGTGCCTTGAGCACGGCAGAACGGCAGGATGTCCTTGTTCACGATGGAAGAACCGGCCACGAAAGCACCGCGACCCACTTTAGTGAACTGATTGAAGGCGCAAACGCCCCCGATAGTCACACCGTCTTCGACTTCACAATGCCCACCCAAGTGGGAGTTGTTGGCAATGGTCACATTATTGCCGACTTTGCAGTCATGCCCGATGTGCGTGTAAGCCATGAAGTAACCGTTGTTGCCGACTTCTGTTTTACCGTCACCTTTGCTGGTCGCAAGGTTGGCGGTGGAGAATTCACGGAATGTGTTGTTGTTACCGATAATCAATTTGGTTGGTTCACCTTTGTAGGAAAGGTCCTGAGGAGCCCCTCCGATTACAGCACCGGGACAGAAATGATTGTTTTCGCCGATTTCGATGATGCCGTGACGGGAACCCAGTGTCACATGACCTTCGACGAATGTGCCTTTGCCAATAAAGCCTTTGCCTTGAATCAAACAGTAAGGGCCGATTTCAACGTCGTCGGCGATATGCACGTCTGGAGAGATAACACTGCTTGGATGAATTTTATAATTTGCCATGAACTTCTATTCCTAAACTAGAAAAGGGCCTTTGCAGGCCCTTTCGTTTTCTTATCAACTACTTTTCTTTTTCGAAGGCCGCGATTACTTCAGTTGTCAGGTCCGCATCCGCTGTTGCGTAAAGAACCATTTGAGAGTTCTCCAGCACCAGAGTGTAACCTTTGTCTTTCGCAAGTTTCGCGATCACTTTCTTCATTTTCTCAAGAATCGGAGCAGTCAGCTCACGTTCTTTTTTCTGAATCTCGATCTGGCTTTTGCCCACCACATCACGATACTTCAGCATTTCTTCCTGGAATTCAGCTTGTTTTTTACCAAGCGCTTCTTCAGAAAGAACAGACTTTTTCTTTTCCAGGTCTTCACCCATTTTTTTCAAGTCTGCTTCTTTTTTCTCTAGTTCTTTTTTCTTTTTGTTGAACTCTGTTTCAAGTTCAGTTTTTGCCTTCTTACCAGCAGAAGTGGATTGAATAGCTTTTTGCATATCAACAAATCCAACTTTTGCTTCCGCTTGTGCCAAAGATGCCGTCAGTAGCATGCTCAACACGATCAACATTCTTTTCATTCCAAATCCTCCTTAAAAGGTTTTAAAAAATTTAGTACTGGTTCAGCTACGCGGGCAAAGCCCGCTGCGCTCTCCCGGCACAGCCGAGCAAAGCCCGCTGCGCTCTCCCCGGCCGGGGCCGGCTTAGAAGCTAGGCCCGATGGAGAATTCGAAGACGGTGGCGTCTTGGTATGCTGGGTTGCGGTTCAGTGGGAAGCCCCATTCGAAGCGCAGGACACCAATTGGTGAGTACCAGCGAATACCGAAGCCGACGTCCGCGAAGAAGTTGTTGTCTGAAAGGACATCATCCGCGGCACCGATATCGAAGAATCCAGCACCCATGATGCCAGCTTCTTTAACCAAAGGGAACTGTAATTCCGTCTGGTACATGGCCTGCTGAACGCCCCCGTAGAAACGCCAAGCCTTCTCGCGAGCTTCCGCTTCGGACTTACCTTCAGCGATCAGATCGTCATAAATCATTTCAGAGAACTTCATTTTACCCACGCGGTAAGATCTATAACCACGCAAAGAGTACGGTCCACCCAGAAGGTACAGTTCAGAGAACGGAACTTCCTGACCATCCAAGCCGTCGATACGGGAATATTGGATGTTATTTCGCCACACCACATCCCAGAACAGGTTCTTGTAGTATCTGAAGTTGGCATTTCCGCGAGTATACTTCAGATCTCCACCCAGACCGGCATATTCATAAGACGCGCTGGAATAGATACCTTTGGTCGGCATCTGACGGTCATTACGCGTGTCATATTCAACAGTTCCAGTCATGGAGCTGGTCACACCAGAAGCAGATTCCAATGGGAACAGATCCGGATCCGTGATCAGCTTGCCATCACTGTCGTATTTTTTAGACAGTTTGGTGTCGTCATATTTGTATTTCAGGAAGCCGCGCGTGTACTCAGCCAACGGGTGCCCCAAACGAATCGCACCACCTGTGTGATTTTCGTCATAGTCCACACGTCCAGTGTTCGCACTTTGATAAAGATCCGCCCCCAAAGACCACAGCGTGTCTCGGAAGTACGGCTCTGTGAAGGACAAGCTGTAGTAACTGCCCGTGTTGCTCAAATTCAGGGACGCGCCCAGATTCTGACCTTTACCCAGGAAGTTCGCCTGACTGATAGAACCCTGCAAAGTGAAACCTTGAGAAGTACCGTAACCCGCACCCAACTGGATCTGACCGGTGTTACGCTCTTTCACAGAAATATCGACATTCATCACTTCCGTGCGTTCCGGATCAATGGAGGTCTTGAAGTTCACTTCCTCAAAGAAGCCCAGACGCTGGATGTTTTCCAGGGACTGACGACGGCGAGTTTCGTTGTACAGCTCCCCTTCATGAACTTTCAATTCACGACGGATGACCTTGTCACGGGTCTTGGAGTTTCCAACCATATTGATTTTACCGAAGTAAACCTTGTTGCCCTTGTCGAATTCAAACACCAGATCCACACGACGTTCTTTGTCGTTGAAACGAGTGCGCGGAATAACGTTGGCGTAGGCATAACCAAGATCCCCGTACTTCGCCGTGAGCTCACTGATGTCTTTTTGCAACACATCGTAAGCAAAGACACCATTGTCATCGATCTTGATCACTTCACGCAGCTCAGACTTCGGGAACAAAAGATCGCCGGCGAAATCCACGTCGCCGACGTTGTACTGCTCACCCTCTTCAATTCGGATGGTGATATAGATGTTCTTTTTATCCGGCGTCACCGTCACTTGAGGACGATCGACCTTGGCCTGAACATAACCCTGATTCCAGTAAAGGAAGCGAAGGATCTGAACGTCACGTTCAAACATCTCTTGCTTGTACTGGCCGGAACCACTGATGCCAGAGAAGAAGCCACCCTCTTGAGTCAGCATTTTGCTTTTCAGAGAGCTGTCACCCATATGGTTGTTACCAAGGAAGGTGATCTTTTTAACTTTTACTTTATCATTTTCACGGATCTTAAAGACCAGACGGACAGTTTCGTCTTTGGTGACCTCTTGAACTTCAGAATCGATCTTGGCCAGGAAGAAGCCTTTGTCTTCATAAAGCTTCTGAATTTTCTCGACCGCTTCTTTAACTTTGGCCATATTCAAAAGCTGATATGGCTTGATACCGGTGGCATCGGCAATATCTTCAGACTTTACTTCACTGTTGCCTTCGTAAGTGATTTCAACCACAGAAGGTTTTTCCAAAACAGTGTACGTCAGCGTGACATCTTTGCCTGTGGTCTTACGATCCACCTGAATGTCGTTGAAGAATCCCAAGTTGAACAACGCCTGAACATCTTCACGGATATGCTGGGTGCTGTACTGCTCTCCAACTTTGGTGACGATCTTTGCCAGGATGGCGTCTTTTTCAATTTTGCGATTTCCGGCAACTTCGATGTTTTTAACGATCAAACCGGAAGAAGATTCCAAAGATTCCGCAGCCACCACAGGCGCCTTGGCCCGGGAGTTTTTCTTTTTGGCAGGCTGAGCTACCACCGTCGCGGACATGAATGTGATTAACAGTGCACAAAGAAGCTTACTCAAAGTTCCCATTCCCCGTTATTTTTTAAAAATCTATAAGATTTTTAAGTACTTACAATTTAGACAAGGAATCGTAACTTAAGACCAAGGTCCTGTCAAAGCCACCCACCAGACAACACCACTTTTTTAGCCGCAAAGCACAAGTAAATCAGCCCTTTAAGTGGTCCAATTACCGTCTTTCATTCGATAGACTTTCGGGAATCGAGTCGCGAAGGTCAGATCGTGGGTCACGATGACAAGCGCCAACTTCATTTCTTCCTTCAGACGGAAGAACAGCTCTTGGATCTTTCCACTGGTGTGGGAATCCAAATTCCCCGTCGGTTCATCTGCGAACAGAATCTTTGGATGGCGCACCAAGGCACGAGCAATGGCTACGCGCTGCAACTCGCCGCCGGAAAGCTGGTTCGGGTGATGGTCACGACGGTCCGCCAGACCCATGAAGTCCAAAAGGTGCAGAGCTTTTTCTTTGGCCACCTTCAAAGATTCCCCGCCCACCCGGCAAGGGATCATGACGTTTTCCAGAGCATTGAATTCACTTAACAGATGGTGGAACTGGAATACAAAGCCCATTTCAGAATTGCGGAAGCGGGACAATTCATCATCACTCATCGCCAGCAGGTCACGGCCTTCACAGAAAAGCTCGCCCTTACTGGGACGATCCAGCGTCCCCATGATTTGCAACAAGGTGGATTTGCCGGCTCCAGAGGCACCCAAAATCGCAAAAGCTTCGCCTTCACGGATGTCCAGACTGACGCCACGAAGAATCTCAAGCTCCCCCACCCCTTGGGAGTAGGATTTGTGAATATCCACGGCACGCAAAAGAATGTTTTCGCTATTCACTTCTTAGTCCCTCCACTGGCTCCAGCTTCGCACCGCGACGGGCCGGTGCGATCGTGGCAATCAAACAGATCACGAGTGTTGCAATACAGATGGCCACGCCATCAATAAATCGAATCTGCAACTCAATATTTTCCAGACGATAAACTTCGCCGGAAATCAGACTTAAACGCCCCTGCATGAATTCAAACAGATAGGCGATCCCAATCCCCAAAACAAAGCCCAGCACCAAGCCGACCAACCCCATGAACAATCCCTGACAGACAAAGATCTTCATAATGTCTTTTTGCGACAGACCCACGGTTTTAAGAATGGCAATGTCCTTGAAACGACGAACGACATTCACAAACAAGGTCGCCGACACATTGAAGGCCGCCACAATGGTGATCACCAAAACCACAAAGAAAATACCCGGGCGCTCGACATTGATGGCTTCAAAAAGATTTTCATTGGCATCGCGCCAGTCGCGCACCCAATAAGGGGATCCCAAAACCGCACTCAAATTAAAGGCCGCATCGCGGGCATGATCGACATCCTGGAATTTCAGCAACAAACCCGAATAGCGACCCCCGATATCCGCCAGTTCCTGGGTCGCTTTCAGATCAGACAGAATAAAACGTTCATTCCAGTCATGCTTTCCCAAGTCCAAAATGCCTTGCACTTTGAAAGCACCCACCCGGCGCTGGAACTTTGACGGATCCACAGAGTCCGCCACCGGCACAACCACACGGAAGGTTTCCCCGACAGACAGATTCATTTTTTTGGCAAGATTTTTACCCACCAGCGCCAAGGGCACATCGCTGGCAACATTGAGGTCATCGGTCCCGCTGACAATACGGCGTTTGAAATTCAAAACCTCATTGACCCGTTGCGTGTCCACACCTTGAATCAGCACACCCGAGATCTGACCTTTGTTGGCCAAAACCGCTTCAATAAAGACAAAGCGACTGGTGTTCACCAGCGTCGGTTCGGCTTTACGAATACGTTCTTCCAGCTCTTTCCAGTCATCCGGGAAGCGCGAGCGTTTCACCACTTGGGCATGGCCGGAAACTTCGGCCATGGCCGTTTTCAGAGTGTTTTCAAAACCACTCATCACCGCCATCGAGGCCACCAGCGCTGCCACCCCCAAAACCAGTCCCAGCAAGGCCAAAGGAGCCGAACCGCCAAACATGGTTTTGCGCGAGAAAAGCAGTCGCCAGGAAAGCCAGGGCAATGACGACTTCACGAAGGCTGACTTTCTGCCGTCAAAGTGGATTTCAAGTAGGACATGATAAATCCATCCAGATCCCCGTCCATCACATCATCGACCTGATTGGTCTCAAAGTCAGTGCGGTGGTCTTTGACCATCTGATAAGGGTGCATCACGTAAGAGCGAATCTGCGAACCCCATTCATTGGCTTTTTTCTGGGAATTCATCGCGTCTTTTTCCGCGTTGCGCTTTTCGATTTCCATTTCATAAAGGCGCGCCTTCAACATCTTCAGAGCTTTTTCACGGTTCTGAATCTGAGATCTTTCCACCTGACAGGTTACGATAACCCCGGATGGAATGTGCGTCATACGAACCGCCGAATCCGTTCTATTGACGTGCTGACCACCGGCGCCACTCGCGCGGAAGGTGTCGACTTTCAAATCGTCAGGACGAACTTCGATGTTGATGTCATCATCCACTTCCGCCCATGCAAATACTGACGCAAACGATGTGTGGCGGCGGGCATTGGAATCAAACGGAGAAATACGCACCAGACGATGCACTCCGGATTCTGCCTTCAGATATCCATAAGCATAAGGGCCTTCAATCAATAGTGTGCAGGATTTAATCCCGGCACCCTCGCCCTCGGTCATCTCGATGATTTGAACTTTGAAGCCGTGCTTGTCAGCATAACGCGTGTACATACGCAGCAACATGGAAGCCCAGTCACAGGACTCGGTTCCACCCGCCCCCGAGTTGATGGACAGATACGAACTGTTGCTGTCCAACTCGCCGTTCAGAACTCGTTTTAGTTCAAGTTCTTCACCCAGCTTTTCCAGTGCCGCAATTTCGCCTTTCACTTCGACGAAGCTGCCTTCATCCTGGGCTTCTTCTGCCATTTCCAGCAGAACTTTGGCGTCACTCAAACGACCTGCAAACGCGTCGAATTCACCCACGGCTTTTTCAAGCAGGGCTTTTTCTTTATTCAGCTTTTGCATTTCAGCAGGTTTTTCCCAGAGCGCGGGGTTTTCAGCCTGAATGGAGATCTCTTCCAGGCGTTTTTTCTTGCGATCTAAGTCAAAGATACCCCCGAAGCTCCTTAGAGAAGGCTTCGAGAGACACGATTTTACTTTTAATTTCAGAGGCTTCAGTAACGATAGACATAGGCCCAGTGTAATCACAGGGCCTTGTCTGTCAAGAAAAACGCCTCCGAGAGAAGGGAGGGGAAAATCTCTCGGAGGCGGAAGTATGGGAGAAACACACATCTGCCTAATACAAAGGCGATGCCAACCGGGTCTCTTCTGACTATTTGCGAAATGAAGGCGGGAAAACCCCAAAACCAGGGTCCGCACAATGGAATCGTTCAAACTTTAGACAAAACCACGGACGCAGAAGGTCCTTTTTGGTCCTTCCGAGGTGATTTCAAATCTCTTGTCGTTTTTAGAGGGAAAAGAGGCCTTATTTGGCAGAAACTTTTTTCAAAAGGACTTCGAAAGCCGCATCCTGAATACCGAACATTTCAAGAGCGTCCTCTTCACTGGTTTCATGATCATAACCCAACAGGTGCAGCACCCCATGCAGCAGCATGTAACCCAGCTCCTGCTGATAAGTGAGCCCATGGTCTTTGGATTGACGCTTTAAAACCTCGGGGCACAAAACAAGCTCCCCTAATGAACCCGGATCCATCGAGTCAAAGCTCAACACATCCGTGGCGTAGTTCTTACTGCGAAACTCCATATTGATTTTCTGGGCGGGCTTTTTATCCAAAAACACCAGCGTCAGTTCACGGCGGGCCTGATCGGCCTTCAGCACTTTTTTGCGCTTCAATTCAGCCACCACAAGCTCCATCCAGGTTTGGATAAACTTGCGAGGAGCTGCGTGTTTGGATTCATTGACGATTAAAACTTCCATGATCAGCCCTGCGATGTCGTACTGTGACCCACGTCACCCAAACCACCCCCGGCACTGCGAGGATAATCAATACGCTGGTGATAGATGCCCAGAAGGATGCGGATGAAAGCCGCCTCCACCTTGGAGATGTCTTTCAGGGTCAGATTACATTCATCCAACTGCCCGTCAGAGAACTTTCTTTGCGTGATGTTTTTAACGATGTTCTGCAAACGCGCCGGAGTCGGTTCATCCAAAGAACGAGCCGCCGCCTCGATACTGTCGGCAAGCATACACAAAGCCGCTTCGCGGAACTGCGGTTTTGGACCTGGATAACGGAAGTCCTCTTCACCAATTTCCGGACCGTCTTCTTTTTTCAGATCCAGAGCTTTGTTATAGAAGTAAGAAATCAGCGTCGTTCCATGGTGCTGCAAAACCCCGTCAATGATCGGCTTGCCCAGTTTATAAGCCATCCCCATCTCGACGCCGTCTTTTACGTGGGCGATCAAAAGGGTTTTGCTCATGAACGGAGAAATATGATCATGCGGGTTGTGGCCCGGCTTCTGATTTTCGATAAAGTAATTGGCGTGCTCCATTTTACCGATGTCGTGGTAATAGCACATGACTTTACCCAACAACGGATTGGCACCGATTTCTTCCGCGGCTGCTTCCACCATCGAACCCACCATCATGGAATGGTGATATGTTCCCGGGGCTTTCACGATCATTTCTTTCAACAGCGGATGATTCAGGTTGCTCAGTTCAAGCAATTTCACATCCGTGGTGTAGCTGAAGATGGATTCAAGCAGCGGAACAAACATCATCGCCACCAGGGCCGAGAAAATACCACCCAGGAAGCCCGCCGGGATTGAAAGCAGAATCTCTTTCACTCCGCCCTCTTGGTCGAACTTGGTCATGGTCAGGATAAACGCAATCATCGCCGCATTCACCAGCCCCGTGCGCACACCCGCATAGTAAACGTCGTTACGGGTTTTGCAGTTGTAAACCCCGCGCGCCGCCGCGATACCGCCCACCAGAGACACGAACATAAAGGCAAAGTTATAATCCACCATGATACCCAGGCAGACCGAAAGGAAGGCCGTGAACAGCCATACGATTTCACCGTAAGTGATCAAGAGCCCCACCAGCATTGGCCCCGCCGCCACCGGAGCCGCATACAGGAAAATCGCCGGAGGCAGGAAGTGGCCCAGCTTTGAGGCAAAGGCCGCGTCCGTGATGAACATGTAGATCTTGGTGAAGAAGATGATGCCAAAAGCGATCAGCATCATGACGGAAACGTCTTTGAATTCGATTTTGACTTTATTGATGGTAAAACGCTTCAGGTAAGAGAAGAACACCAGAATCGCCACCGACAGCATCAGCGCCATGGAAAGCGACATGATGTCTTTGCGTTTATCCGCACGGATATTTTCAATCTGCTTGATCACCGCCATCTGGAACGGCTGAACCACCGACCCTTGGGCGATGATGTTCTGATTCTTTTTGATGGTGATCGTTACCGGAATCACCGCATCACGTGCGGACTGGCGGCGACTGGCCGTTTCCTGCTTGTTCAGGGTCATGTTGGGCACAACCAAAGAGCGGGCGAAATAAAGGATATTGGCCTGATCAGATTCAGAGAAACGATTCAGGTCTTTTTTCAGTTCCAGCTCGAAGTTTTCCGGGGACTGAAGATCCAGGATTTCTTCCCGCGGGATCGGGAATTCCTTACCCAGATTGTTCTTGTGCACCACCCGGCCCAGAACTGCGGCCTGGCTGGCTGGAATAAAGCGGTCAGGTGCTTCAGCCACTTTGCGGTCATACCAGTTTTCAAGGTTGCGAATGACGATGGCTTCAATGCGCGGATTGAATCTGAGATCAATCAGCCATTCGAACATAAAGTCCGAAACGCCCACTCCCAGCTCTTTTTCAAACTGCTTTTTGTACTGGAAGAAATCCTTCACTGCCACCCGGTACTGTGCCGGCGCCGTTGGCCATTTGGTTTCGCGGTAATAAGCACGCATGCTGCGGAAGGAATGAATCAGGTTCACCGACACGCGCTCAAAGACGCTGGTGTCATAGTCGTAAACGATCGGCACCGTGTATTCCGCCTTCAGGCGTTTTTCCTCGGTGGTGACCTCGTCAGTCATTTCAAAGCCCATGGGGGAAGTGACATCATACTTGGCCACATCACCCACAGTGAAGTTGTACGGAATATCGAACTGATAGAAGATTGTGTAAGAAAGCAGAACGCAATACAGGAAGATCAAAGCAGCACGACGAATGAAGAACTTTTCTTCCATGAGCTGCACAATACGACCCAGGAATGTTTTCTCCAAACCGATGGAATCCACCCAGTCCAAAAACTTCAGACTGTGATCCTCATAGTTGACCCGCTTGGCTGGGCTTTCGCCCTTTTTTGGATTTTTTCCTCGTTGCATATCTAGTTTTTCTACCGTAACCCATATTGCGAAAATTGTCGAAATCACTATGCATTTGTGTTAGCAATAAAGAGATTCCATCAGAAAGTCGAGGAGTCCCCATGCCGCACGTTCCATCCAACCTACGTCATATTGAGTCCTTAGTCGAGATCGTTGCTTCCTTGCGCGGCCCTGGGGGTTGCCCTTGGGATAAAGAGCAGACTCACGAATCTTTGACTCAATACGCAATCGAAGAGACCCACGAGCTGGTGGAAGCCCTGGAACTGCCCGCTTCTGATGCCACGAAAGATCTGAAAATGAAGGAAGAGCTGGGTGATGTCCTCTTCCAAGTGGTTCTGCACGCTCAGCTTGCCGCCGAACGTGGAGCTTTTACTCTGGAAGATGTGATTGCTGGAATCAGTGAAAAACTGGTGCGCCGTCACCCGCATGTCTTCGCCGACACCCAGGTTGCCGACACTGCCGAGGTCATTCGCAACTGGGAGGAAATCAAAAAACAAGAGAAGGCTTCTTCTGCCGCACCGTCGCCATACGCCTTGAATGTGCCCCCACTGCCGGCTTTGCAGAAAGCCTACAAAATCGGCAAACGCACTGAAAAATTGAAATTCGACTGGGAAGACATGGACGGCGTCCTTGCCAAAGTGGAAGAAGAATATCAGGAACTGCGTGAAGCTTTGGATGAAGGCGTTGATGCCGAGATCGAACACGAACTGGGTGACGCCCTGTTTTCACTCGCGCAACTGGGACGTCACGTGCAGATGGAACCCGAGCAGGTTTTGCGCAAAGCGAATCAACGTTTTGAAAATCGCTTCAACACCATGGTGGAACTTGTTGCGAAAGACCAAAAAGATTTTTCTGCAATGAACCTGGAACAAAAAGAAGAGTACTGGCAAAAAGCCAAATTACTTTTGAAGAAGAAATAACCCGCCAGATCTTCCATCGAAGGTCCTCTTTCTTTTTAGCCTCGTAATAAAAGAGGATCTTGGTTGTGGCGAGAAGTTCGACAGTTCCGAGTATCTTCTAATTTCGACGCGCACTTAGCTGGGAAAACACGACGGAAAGCCTGACAAACTGGCTATAGGTTTGACACAAGAAAATATTTTGAAAATTGATTGATTTCACAACACCCTGTTATTTCACACACTTAGCGTGTCTCAAAACTGGACCAATTAAAAATTAAAAAACGAATTCATGCAGTTACCTGAAATTTCAGTTTTGGGTTGTTTTAAACGAAACTGAATCCATCAAGAAGCATGGTGGGGCTCAGGAGGGCATAACCGTATGAAAAAAACAGTCGCTAGCAAAGCACTAATGATGGCTTCAGCAGTGGCATTGGTAGCTGGTTGCAGCAAGGGGACTGGTTCTTACTCCCTCTTGAATGATGCAGAAGACTACAAGCAACAGGCAGTCTTCATTCCAAAGCAGATCGACATCCTTTGGGTGATCGATAACTCTGGCTCCATGAAGACATCTCAGGACAATCTGGCGGCGAACTTCCAGTCCTTCATCTCGCGCTTCCAACAGTACAACTATGATTTCCACATGGCCGTAACGACAACTGAAGCTTGGGAAAAACAATTCAATTCCGGCAGTGATAAAGCCCGTATCAAGGATGGTGCGGTTCTACAAAACAGTCCAAAAATTGAAACTCACTCTGGCGTGTTCATTATGGATAAGAACACTCCAAACCTGGGTGATGTATTCTCTACCAATGCCAAGCAGGGAACGCTGGGTAACGGTGATGAACGCGCGTTCTCAAGCTTCAAGGAAGCTTTGCTTGAGCCGCAAAATGCCGGATTCCGCCGCAGCGAGGCTTTCCTGGCAGTGATCATCGTCAGTGACGAAGAGGACTTCTCTTCTTCCACTGCAGCGTTCAACGAAAGCTACGGCAACGCCAACCTTCACACAGTTCAAAGCTATGTGGACTTCCTGGATGGATATGTTGGCAGTCGTAACTATTCCGTCAGCACCATCACGGTTCCTGACGACAACTGCAAAACCACTCTGTCTACAGACGGTTTTGCGCGCAAGATCTCCACCCGCCTGCCGGAACTGGCAACTTTGACTGCGGGTGTGAAGGGGTCTTTGTGCTCTAACTTTGGTTCAACTCTGGAGCTCATCTCTGATTCCATCATCCAGCTTTCCAGTGTCTTTAAACTGAATCGTGAACCACAAGAGGACACGATCGTGATCACGGTAAACGGAGTTTCCGTGCCTAACGACGCAGTCAACGGATGGACTTACGATGCATCCAACCTGACCATCACCTTCCACGGAAGTTCGGTGCCGGCAGCGGATGCTAATATCGCGATCGACTTCTATCCTAAGTCGATTAAACTGTAAAAGGATGTTGTATGGGTGGGGTACAGACAGCAACTAATCAGCAGCAGTGGTATATTCTGCGTGGGGAAATGAAATATGGTCCCTACGAGTACAGATCACTGATCACGATGATCCAAAATGGCGAGCTCTACGATTACAACTTCGTATGGGCTTCGCACCTGGAAAATTGGACTTTACTGGGCGATCTTCAGGAATTTTCCAAAGACCGCCTGTGCAGACTGATTGAAACCAAGGATCATATCGCAGGCTCATTCAAAGACAGAAAATGTCCACGCGTGGATCTGGAAACACCAGTCTATGCGCACAATGATCACAACTTTTTTGACGGCCACACTTTGAGTGTGAGTGAAAACGGGGCGCTGGTTCTTTTGAACGATCCCCTGCTTCTGCCCGGTCAGAAAATCATGCTCAATTTTAGACCTTCTGAGGTGAACCCTCAGACATTCAACGTGCTTTGTGAGATTATTCGCAAGAATTACTCCAAGCAAAGACTCAACGTAAAATCCGGTTTGCATTACGCTGTTCGTTTCCTCTCGGTGCAAGAACTCGGTATGGCTCAATTAACAAAATGGACACGCGGTGGCGTTTCCAAGGAGGAAACAAATGATGGCATTCTTAAAGTTCATGAATGATTCCGGCTTCGTCGGTTGGTGCATCCTTGTGGTGGGTATCGGTTCTCTGGTACTTGTCGCAGAACGCGCAAAAGCTCTTTACAAAGAATACGGAATGAATGTCGAAGAGTTCATGGGCAAAGTTCAGAACCTGGTTCTGGCGAAAAAGCTCGATGAAGCCCTGCTTCTTTGTGCGCAACTTGAGAAAAAGCCATTGGCCTCTGCCTTCAAAACGATCCTTGAAAAAGCGGACCGTGATGATGACACGATCTTCCAGGCTCACGATATCGCATTGAGCGAAAACGTGCCTTTGTACACCAAACGTCTGCACTATCTGTCAATGCTTGCCAACGTGGCAACATTGCTGGGTCTGTTGGGTACGATCCACGGTCTGATCCTGTCGTTCCAGGCGGTTGCGACAGCCGATCCGGCACAGAAACAAGCCTTGCTGGCACACGGTATCTCCGTGTCCATGTATACAACGGCTTTGGGTCTGGCAGTGGCGATTCCGGCGATGGTGTTCTTCTCTTTCCTGACTGCCCGTCAAAACCAATTGATCGAGGAAATGTCAGAGAAGTGCTCCAAGCTGACTGAGCTTCTGACCAGCGCTCATATCCCGAACCTGACCCGCCAGAACGTGTTCCCTGATCACGTTGCTGCACCAAGTGTGACGCCTCCGTCCCCAGGCCAGAAGGTCTCCTAACGGAGGCCTTTTTCCCGGAGCGGTGGACCTTACATAACTAAGGATGGGACGATTTTATGAGACGCGCACGCAAGATCAAAATTGATCATAACAGTGAGTTCGAGCTGGATTTGGCTCCCCTGCTTGCCGTGATGGTAAAGCTGGTACCGGTACTGCTGGTTTCCTCTGCCTTCATTCAGGTGATGGTGATCGAATCCGAACTGCCGCAGGTGGTAAGTGAAGCCATCCAGCGCCAGGATGAACAAAAAACTCCGACCAATGTGGCGATGGAAGTCGATGCCAAAGACGGCATTCGCATCATCATCACTGAAAAAGGCCAGCAGAAAGTGGAAACCGTTCCTTTGAAAGACGGCGCCTATGACCTGCGCACCCTGCACATGAAACTGGTGGAAGTTAAAAAAGCACACCCTGAAGTATTCAAAATGGAATTAAGCCCTGACGGCAAGGTTCCTTACGACACCATCGTGAAAATCATGGACGAGGCCCGCCAGGCCCGTGACTCCAACACCAAGTTCCCCGTTTTCGATACCAAACAGGGTAAAAACGTGGAAACGAACTACATGTTCCCAGAGATCATCTTTGCGAACACCATGGAGGGCTAACACATGTCACGTCGTCGCAGATACGAGCCAAAGACCAAGAAAAACTCCACGTTCGGCCTGAATATCACTTCCATGACAGATATGTTCACCATCATGCTGGTGTTCCTGCTGCAGAGCTATTCAACTTCTGATGTGCAGATCATCCCGGAAAACAACCTGCGTCTGCCAACGTCCGCGTCTATGACCAACGCCACAGAGTCCATCAAACTGTCACTCAGTGGGGACGCTTTGAAAATTGACCAGACCAAGATTGCAGACGTCAAGAATGCCGACTTCCTGCCTCAGGATCTGGAAGACAAGGACTCCAATTTCATCAAGCCTCTGTTCCAGGAGCTGGATAAAATTGCCAAGTCCGAAACCGAGAAGGACAAAGCCCACGTGAAAGAGGGCCGTATCCTTCTGCAGGCAGACAAGGATCTGCCGTACGCGACGCTGAGAAAAGTGATGTACACCGCTTCGATGGCGGGGTTCCCTCAGCTGAAGCTTGTCACCATGGTTGGAGAATAAGTTTATGATTCGCACAATAGTTCTGCTTCTAGCATTTCATCTGTTCTCACATTACTGTTTTGCTGCCGACAAAAACACCAAAGGGCTTCTTCCAGAAGTCAGCATGACCCAGGGCAGTGAAAGCGATAACGAGAAAAAGGCCTTCAGCAGCGAGATCATGATCACTCGCTCTGAAAACAGAGCTATTGAGTCCCTGCAAGTTATCATCAAAAAAAACAAAGGTGCCAAGAACGAAGCTGATCTGTGGTACCGCCTGGCGGAGCTGTACATGAGACGCTCCAAGTCCGGCCGCTTCTTTGACCTTCATCAGGACACTCCCCTGATGAAGCTTTCGCCGTTCCCGGTGCCGAACGAACGTGGTTCTGAGGCCATCAAACGCGCGATCAAAATTTACACCAAACTTGAAATGGACTTCCCGCGTTTCAAACAAATGGATGCGGTGCTGTTCAATAACGCCTTCGCCAATCAGCAGATTGCGCAGTACAAGGTGTCGGAACTTCTTTATAACAAACTGCTTTCTCAATTCCCAAAATCCCCGCTGATTGCTGACGGTACGCTGGCGATCGGTGAACTGCTTTATGATCAGGGTAAATTCGCCCAGGCGCTGGAACACTTCCTGCGCGTTGAAAAATTCCCGAACAGCCGTGTTTATTCCTACGGCATGTACAAAGCCGCGTGGGCTTACTACAACATGCGCGATTCTGAAAACGGCATCAAAAAACTGGTTCAGGTTGTAAAAACCAACCCAGCCCTGCAGGACGGCGAAGTTCCAACCAATCGCCACAACCTGCGCCGTGAGGCCATGCGTGACCTGACGGTGTTCATTGGTGACTCTTATCCTGCCAACAAGCTTTATTCTTTCTTTGAAGACATCGCCACCGAAGAAGAACTGGGTCAGTCCATGATCGACCTGGCAAAACTTTACGAATCCCACAGCCGTCAGAAAGAGATGAACATCTTCCTGGAAGAATACATCGATAAACGTTCGATGGGTCCGGATGTTGTGCGCTCTCACCTGTTCCTGGTGGAAGCCAACGAAACTTTGAAAAGACGTGACAAGGTCATCAACCATCTGCAATACGCTTCCGACCTTTGTAAAAAGGACTCTGCCTGGAGAGGCATGCAGAAAGTCGACGTTCTGGAGTCTTCCTGTGTGGAAGGCTTCCGTCACACCAGCCTGGACATGGCAAAAAAATGGTGGGAAATCTGGCTTAAGAACAAACAGAACATGGAATTCTCGGACCTGACCCAGCAGTTGTTCAAACTGATCCTGGAAAACGAGGACCCGACGAAACCGGACCTGAAAACGCGCTTTGCTTACGCGGAACTGCTGTTCCAGCTGCAAAAGTATGACGAAGCCAGCGTTCAGTACAAAATGGTCGGCGACAAATCCGCTGAACCGGTCATGAAACATGATGCGCACTATGCCGCTTTGTATGCCAAAGAAAAGAGCATCGAAAAGAAAAAAGATCCGCTTAAAGAAGCTGAACGCAAAGAGCTTGCGTCCAACTATCTGGCAAAGCACCCGACTGGCAAATTTGCGACTTTGATCAAATTCAAAATCGGTCACATCGCTTACGAAGAAGCCAACTATCCAGAGGCTGAAAAGTGGCTGATGCCGTTGACATCCCTGAAAGGGGCTGAAAACGCAGAAACCAAGAAAAAATCAGAGGACCTGATCCTGGACATGATGAACCTGCGCAAAGACTATGCGGGCATCAAGGACTTCTCCAAAAAAGTCATGGCTTCCAGCTCTGATGAGGGCCGCAAGAAGAACATGAACAAACTGATGGAAGAAGCGCACTTCACAGAGATTCAGGAATTCGCAAAAACAGGCGACAAGAACCAGGCTTCCGAAAAGCTGATGTCCTTCGCCAAAGAACACGAAGGCTCGAAACTGGCGCAGGATGCTTTGTGGCAGGCGTTGAGCCTGCAATACAGCGAAGGCCGCATCTATGATGCTGCTGAAGCTTCCATGAAGTTCGTACAGAAGAATCCCGACGACAAAAGAAACCTGGACGCTTTGAAAGAAGCTGCCAAGGCTTACGCTGATGTCGGTCAGATCTCCAAATCCGCAGAGACTCTTCTGAAGATCGCGGACATGGACAAGAAAAACCGCAACACTCACCTGGAGCTGGCGGCGGACATCTATCTTCTGGAAAAGAAAAACAAGGAAGCCCGCGCCGCTTACATGGGTATCCTGAACGGGGCTGACAACAAAACCTTGCAGCGTATCTATGGCAAGCTGATGGATTCCTACAAAGCCGAACCACGCTCTGGCGAACTGGAAAAAATCCAGAACCAGATCCTGGCAAAGGGGCTTGAGCCGTACACGACTCAGATCATGATCGATCGTGCAAAAGCTTTGCTTGATTCCGGCAAAACAACTGCGGCATTTGATCTGGCGATGAAAGCCAACGGTCGTGACGTGGCTCCGGAAATCCGTGCAGAAGCCCGCCTGATTCAGGCTCGCATTCTTGAAAAGGAACTGGTTTCCCAGAGCGTGAAAGCCCGCGAGGAAAAATTCGCGATGGTGCTTTCCATGAAGACTGAAAAACTGGACAAGGCCCACACGGCTTACTACACCACGCTGAAAATGTCCAAAGACCCGTTCCAGCAGCTGGAAGCCATGCGCGGTATTGACCGTTGTTATGACAACTTCATTTCAAGTCTGACAAACATGCCTCTGCCAGCGTCTTTGACTCCTGCGGATCAGGAAGCTCTGCGTGGCGAGATCGCCAAGCTGACAGCTCCGATCCAGGACAAGAAGAATGAAAACGAAGCCAAACTGAAAGTTCTGGCAGCAGCAAAAGGTCAGGCCGCAACGAACGAGCGCAGTTTCGCATCCTTCCGTGTGGATCAGACAGTTCCGCCAGTGGCTCACTACCCTGCTCCGGAAAAGATGACGGCTTACCTGCCGGCTTCTTCTGATATGACCATCGGCAAGGTGTCCCGTTTTGAGACCCGCACTCCGAAAACCTGCAACAGAAGCGCAATTCTGACCGGCCAGCTGGCGAACGTAAACGCGCTCGAAGTTGCAGGAAATTGTTATTATTCTAGACAGTACGAGATGGTGGAAAAACTGGGTCTGGAGCTTGCGAAACAAAAAGACACGCGCGCCCTGGGGCTGTTCTATGCCAGCGTCGGTGCTGATGCCCGCGGTTATAACGACAAAGCGCTGTGGATGATTGAAGCTGCGTTGAAAAACCAGCCGGAAGCCGCACCTTACGTTTACCAGAAAGCCCGTCTGCTTTACAAAGAAGACGGCATGAATTCCGCGATGCCGTTTTTCGATAAAGTTTTAGACATGCAAATGTCTTCGACGGAAATGAAAACTTTCGCTGGAGTGAAGGCATTCTCAGAGGGAGATTTTACGAAGGCAATTGAAAATTTGTCTGCAATCTCTAAAGATCAATTGTATACTTTGAACGTGGGCACTCTGATGAGTGAAGCTTACGCCCAGAAGGGTGAAGTCGACAAAGCACTGAGTGTGGTGAAAGACCTGCTTGGCAGCAAGAAAGACAACACTGATTTCCTTCTGCAGCAGGCTCACTTGTTTGAGACCTACAAACAGAGTCCAACGCTTGCGCTGGATTCTTATGAAAGAGCATTTAAAGCCAGTCAGCAATTGGAAATGCGCGACTGGTTGGGTAAGAAAATACAGTATTTGAAAAATCAAAACAAAGTCGGTCAGCACGTAATCTCGGGAGACTTGTAGTTATGGAGGGTACAAGTGAAATCTATCATCACAGCGATGGTTGCTTTCATTCTCTTGGGAGCATCGACTGGCTTTGCCAAACAAAGAACAGTCCGTAAAGTCCAGGAAGTCAATTTCGGTGACATGAACCTTAAGGGAACGATTCGGAACCCTGACGGCGCCTATCTTGTGCAGAAAAGAGGCATCAAGTTTATGCCTCTTTACGATGTGCAAAAAGATATGGATGGCCGCATCCGTGAATCAGCTCTCTACTTGAATAATTAATTCATGAGGTAACACATGCTCACGTTGATTGTACGTCAATCCCTGAAAAACGGGACGGCGAAAACTTGGAAGTTAAGATCCAACAACACAACACACACCTTCGGGTCCTCCCGTCTGGCCGATGTTATCTCCATCGCACCGGATTCCAAGGGCATCCAGGGTCTTTTTGAATACCGTGACGGTGCATGGTGGTATGTCGATATGGACATGAACACCAGTGCCTCTGCCAAGGGTTCTCCGGCTTTGCGCCTGGACGAGGAAAAATCCCTGACAATCGGCGATTGCACGCTGCAGTTCACTCCGGTGGTGAAAGAGGCGGATTTGTATCTGCGTCTGGAAAAAGCCGGTAAAGAACAACGTGAAGCCGGCAAGCAGTTCCAGCTTTACATCGTGAAGCAGAACGATCAGGTTCTTGAAACCAAGATCCTGCCAATGAATAAAAAATTCAAACCTTCCATGGCACTGACTCCAACAGTGGTGTCTTGTGTTCCTTCCCAGGAATGGCACAAACAAATGGTTGGCGACCTTGAAGTGAAACAAAGAACCGTTTCTTTGGAAGACGCGGCCCGCATGGCCCGCCTTTCCACAGACCAGCTGATGGATGAAGACTCCAAAAAAGGTGTGTTCATCGTTCTGGGTGCGGCTTTGTTCCTGGTGACTGTGGGCTTGTTCGCCCCGAAATCCCAGGAGCTTGAGGTGGTTGCGGCTCCGCCAAAAGCGGCGCAGAAAATCATCGTAAAGACTGAAATCAAGCCCAAACGCAAAAAAGCGGAGTCCGCCCCTGCCCAACAGGTGGTTGTGAAAGAACAAGCTCCAGCGGCAAACCAGAAAACGGCAGAGATGCCTACTGGTGGCAGCAAAGTTTCAAAAATGATGAAATCCCTTTCCGGCGGTCGTATTTCCCAGCTTCTGGGTAAAGTTTCCGCTCAAGCCGCACGCAGTGGCAACGTGGTTATCGCCACGGGTGTTAAAGCGGGTTCCGGTGCTTCCGGTCGTGCCCTGGCTGCGGTTGGCAGCATGGAACGCTCCGGTCGTGACTGGGGCAACGAGGGTGCAGGTTCCGGTGGCGGTGTTGGTACCGTCGGCCGTGGCGGTGGCGGCAGCGCTTCCGGCATGGGGGGGCTGGCAGCTGGCGGCACTGGTTCCGGTGGCGTGGGTCTGATCGAAGAGGAAGGTGAAATCACCGGCGGTCTGGACCGCGAAATCATCGCTCAGTACATCAAATCCAAACTGGGTCAGATTCTGTATTGCTATGAAAGACAACTGAGTGCCAAACCGGATCTGTTCGGTAAGGTCGCTGTGAAATTCACGATCGGTCCATCCGGTCAGGTTGAACAGCAGCTTATTGGCGACACAACACTTAAGAACGCAACCGTTGAGGGATGTATATTGAATAGGGTTGCCGCGTGGAAGTTTCCTGCTCCACAGGGGGGAACGCGCGTGCTAGTGACTTATCCATTCTTATTCAAAAGTACAAACTAAGGCGGGGGTTATATCATGTTGAAGAAGACAATTGTAATGTTCATCCTGACGGCATCTCAGGCATTTGCACAGCAAGCGGCAGACAGCAAAGCTGATCAACGCGGCAGCGACAAGCTGGACATCAAAAAGCTGGAGCAGAAATACTGGGCAGCCAAAGACGACGACTTCAGTGTCGTTCAGAACAGACGTTACGTGAAAGCGGAGCGTTTCTATCTGACCGGTGCGGCGGGTATTCCATTCAATGATCCTTACAGCACAGGAACTATCGCGGGCGGAAGCCTGGGGTATTTCTTCAATGAACGCTGGGGTCTTGAGGGTACCTACAACTCAGCAAGCCTGAAGGACAACGATGCGGTAAAACAATTCGTTGACACCTATGGCGTGATTCCAGATCACAACGTGTTCAAATCGTCCTATTTCCTTTCCGGTATCTGGGTTCCTTTCTATGCGAAAATGAGCGTGGTTGATAAAGCCATCATCTATTTCGACATGGGTATCTCGTTCGGTGTGGGGTCACTGAACTATGAAATCACCCAGGCTGAAGGAAACGTATCCAAAGACACCATGGCCTACAAACTGGGCGTGTTCCAGCAGATCTTCTTCTCTGAGCACTTTGCGATCAGAGCGGATTTGGTCAACACCTGGTCCACTCAGGAAAAGATGAAGTACTATGCTCCCGGCACTAACGTGGGCGGTACTGTTGTGGGCGGTCAGCGTGATCTGGGCAGTGAAACGATCAACGATACATCACTGATGATTGGTATCACGTACTGGCATTAATTTTCTCCAGGGTGGGGGGATTTATGAACAAGTCATTAAGCATTTTGATTACTATTCCATTTCTTTGCGGCACGGCTCTGGCTGAGCCCGCACTGAAAGTTAAAAAAGGCGGCCGCCCGGCGGCTGCCAGCCTGAAGGTCAAATCCAGTCTGGTCCCGACTTTTGATGTCTATCAAAAGAAAGTCGTGAAAGGCAAAGTGGAGGTCTTTAAGGTTAAAAACATTCCTTTGCTGGATGTCGGCGAAGAGCGCGAACTCGAGGCTTCTGACATGAGCCCGCTGCGCCTCCCCGCTTCCCGCGAAGTCACTTTGAAAGACACTCGTCGCCGTGAATCTCCAGTGGCAATTGATTTTGTCCTGAAGCCTTACACCGACGTGGTCAATCCAGCCAAATCCCTGACATCAGCTGATGCCTTTAACAAGATTCCGGATGTAAAAATTCTGAATCCGGTGGCAGATCCGGTGACCAAGGATCCTCTGGTGCAACTGGCGAAACTTGAAGATATGCAGCCGAACGACTACAAACTGCTGCAGGCTTTGATCTTCCTGGAAATCCAGAAAAACTATGAACTGGCGATGGGTTTGTTCTCGGAACTGATCGAGGATCCGGAACATCGCATCGAGTCCCTGTACCACTATGCCATGACTGCCAAGGGCCTGGGTCTGAACTCGGAATTCCGTCAGTACATGATTCAGGTGGCGCAAGAAACCAAAGCCAAAGAATGGCAGCAAAAAGCCACGGAAGCTCTGGTTCAGAACATCAATACTCTGGAAACCACGGACATCGCGTTCATCGATCCTTTGGTGATCAAGTATGAAATGGACATCACTAAAAATGATGACTATCAGATCACCCGTGCAAAGTATTATTCTGACAAAGGCCAACTGGGTCTGATGGAAGACGCTTTGATCTTTATCGGCGAAAAGTCCCCGCGTTATCCCGAGGCTCTGCTGCTGAATGCCCTGTTCAACTATCGCCAGGGCAAAGTTGAGGAAGCGACCATCTATCTGGAAAAGCTGATGGCGGCAACGGATGCTGACAAGACATCCCAGCTGCGTTCTGTGGGTGCTTTGACTCTGGCGCGCATGCAGTTCCAGAAAAGCCAATATAAAGAAGCCTTCCAGTCTTACCTGAAAGTCGACAAATCCAATCCTCTGTGGCTGCAGGCCATGGTGGAAAGTGCGTGGACCCAGATCCTGGGTGAGGACTATGAAGGTGCTGCCGGCAACATGTTCTCGCTGCACACGGATTTCTTCAAAAACGCGTTTTCTCCGGAATCCTATGTGGTTCGTACGGTGGGCTACCTGAACCTGTGCCAATACGGTGACGGTGTGCAGGTGCTGAATGAAATGAAAAAGAAATACGCTCCTTGGAAGCAGAAACTGGCTGCTTACAGCACTTCGCACAAGGACACATCTGCGTACTATGAAACTGTCAAAGGCTGGTTGAAAAACTCGGACCTGAAGGAAGTTGACGGTCTGCCTCGTTCCTTCATCGTGGAACTGGCGCGCCACCCTGCTTACATGAGTGTGCAAAAGCAGATCAACGCCTATGAAGACGAAATCGTGAAATTCAACCGCATCGCACTGACGCTGGTAAAAAAAGAGCGCGAGCTGATTGCGAAACAAAACGAAGCCAACAAAGAACTGGCTGACGCTAAAAAAGGACTGAAAGGCGACAGCCCTTCTGCATCCACAGTGGCGGCAGTGCAAAAGGCCGAGCAGAAACTGCTCAGCTATCGCATCCAGTTCCACATTGCCAAGAAAGCCCGCACTTCCATCAAGAATCTGCGTGCAACCGGCATGGCCCGTATTGAAAAAGAAAAAACTGTGCTGCGTGCCCAGGCTTCCCAGGCTTTGAAAGGCCGCTTTGACGAGATGCTGGCAGGTCTGGACAAGGTTCTGGATCAGAACGATGTTCTGCAGTACGAGCTGTATTCTGGCGCCGGTGAACACATCCGCTATCAAATGGCTGGTGGAGAGATCAACGAAAAAGAGCGTCCAGAGCTGAAAGTTCAGAAGGAAAAATCCCTGAACTGGAAGTTTAAAGGTGAAATCTGGGAGGACGAAGTGGGTCACTATCGTTCTTCTTTGAAAAATGTTTGTGCCCAAGAAGGTCAGGACGGCAGTGTGGCCGGCTTGTCTGAACAATAAGGAAAGGATTTTCAAGATGAAATTCGCTAAAGCAATGACGACTTTGTCCCTAGGTGTTTTGATGAGTCTTGGCACAACCGCAATGGCGCAGAACTCCGCCAAAGAGGGCCTTGAGAAAATCAAAGGCAATCTGAACAATTCAAAAACCAACCTTCAGGAATACGAAAAGAACCTGAAAACCGTGGATGGAAATCTGTCAGAAGTGGCCAAAGCCAAATCCCAGGTGGAAAACCAGCAGAAGCAGGTTCTGCAGCAGGCTGAAGAAAACAATCAGGCCATGGGCCGCATCGGTGGTCAGGAAAAAGAAATTCAGGGTCTGATCAACGATGAAAAAAACAAAATGGCGCAGGAAACCCAGAAGATCGCCGAACTGGAAGCCATGATTGCCAAAATCAAGGAAAACCAGAAAAAGCGTGAGCTGAACATCAACGACTATCAGTTGCAGATGTCCCAGTTGACGGAAGAAAAGAAAATCTGGAATTCCCGCGCTGCAAATCTGAAAGAGCAAAACGAACAGGTGAACCAGAAACTTCGCGGCCTGGCCAGCGAAGAAAACGAATGGAAAGCCAAACAGCGCGGCTACCAGGGCGAAGTCAAACGCTGGAGCAAAGAAGTTGAAAGACAGCAGAAGATCAGCGACAGCTACAACTCTTTGGCTGAAGTGAAATAGTCAGATCCGAATAAATTCAAGAACCACCCAGGGACTTCTTCCGCCCGCGGAAGAGTCCCTTTTTTTATGCCTGACGTTCATCCACTTTCGTTGCAAAGGTAATGAAAAACTGGACTCCACCCCGGAATTAAGAAGTCCGAAAAATTCTCGGTCAATATTTCTTTAGCATACTAAATAAAAAATTGAGGAGTAAAAATGAACGCCACCGGTATCGGATCCTGGTTCAGAGGGATCAAAGGAAAACTACTTATCGCTGCAGCCCTGCCCGTCATTGGTTTCGGAATTGTCTATACGATTTCAAATCAGGGCATGAAAGGTTTTGAAGCCTATCTGGAAAATTCCCACAAGAACATCATCCCGAATCTGCAGGCCCTTGCAGAAATGCGCCAGGCTCGCAATAAGTACGGCTATCAGGTCTTCGCAGCGATGAGTGTGAAGACCGCTGAAAAACGCAACGAGCGCCTTGCCATCGCCAAAGAAGCGGTGAAAGAGTTCACGGCCGCGTTGGATAACTATGCCTCCACCCCGTTCACTCCGGAAATGGAAAAAGCTTTTGAACCAGCCAAACAAAACCGTGCAGAATATGAAAAGCTTCTGAATCTGGTGATTGAAGAAATTGGCACAGGCACTCCGGAAGGTTTTGCCATGGCTGAATCCCAACTTGACGGCCGTCTTTGGGAAATCGGCACCATCATGCACAAGATGAGTTCTGAATCCATGAAGTACTACAACAACCTGGCGGCTGAAGATGACAAAGCCGCTGAAGAAGCTTCCATCCGCATCAACAACCTGACACTGTTTGTGACGGTGGCTTCCACCCTTTCCATTCTGGCAATCCTGCTGTGGATCGCCGCCCGCATTTCAAATTCAGTCAGCTCTATCGCCTCCCGTCTTTCCACGGCAGGAGGTCAAGTGGCCTCGGCGGTTGAACAGCTGAATGAAGCCGGCAATTCTTTGTCCCAGTCTTCCACTGAAGCTGCCGCATCACTGGAAGAAACCGTGGCCGCTTTGGAAGAGATGAGCTCTATGGTGCAGATGAATTCTGACAATGCGAAACAGGCCGCGGCCCTTTCAGCAAGCTCGCGTGATTCCGCCGAACAGGGTGAAAAAGAAATCCAGTCTTTGATTCATTCCATGACTGAAATTTCCCAGTCCTCCAAAAAGATCGAAGAAATCATTTCCGTCATCGATGATATCGCCTTCCAGACAAACCTGCTGGCCCTGAATGCCGCGGTGGAAGCCGCCCGTGCCGGTGAACAAGGCAAAGGGTTTGCAGTAGTTGCAGAAGCAGTTCGCGCGCTGGCGCAAAGAAGTGCGGCCTCTGCCAAAGATATTTCCTCGTTGATCAAAGATTCCGTATCGCAGATCGACAGCGGCAGCGAGATCGCTGACAAGTCCGGTGCGGTTTTGACCAATATTGTGAATTCGATCAAAAAAGTTTCTGATCTGAACAATGAAATCGCCGCCGCAAGTTCTGAACAGACCACGGGCATTCAGCAGATCAGCAAGGCGATGAACCAACTGGACCAGGCAGCCCAAAGCAATGCCGCTTCCGCGGAAGAAATCGCGGCGACCAGCGGTGAAATCAACGGCCTGGCAGCAACCAATCAGAATCTGACGTTGGAACTGAACACCATCATCCTGGGTGGCGGCAGCGTGTTGGCTGAAGCCCCTGCTGAAACGACGGCAAAGGCGACAAAAAAAGTCGCGGCCTTCAACAAACCGATGGCCAAGAAGAACAATGTGATCCCGATGAAGGCCACTCCGGCCCGCAAAGAATCCAAAGACATGATCCCATTTGATGACGATGACCGTGCAAAGGTCGGAACAACAGACGGATTCTAGTCTCGCAAACACATCAAGATTTGTTAACAAAACCCCACGACCTCCGTGGGGTTTCTTATTTTTTCTCCCCCGTTATTCGTATTTTTAATTCTGGACTACTAAGCACTCTTTTAAATTCCGAATAATTATCTGTTAAGAAACCATTAAAGACTTTTACGGAGACTCTACCTATGTCGGAATTTAAATTATCCAGCTGGTTCAAAGGAATTAAGGGCAAACTGCTCGTGGCAGCATTTATGCCTGTGGTCGGCTTTGCGATCCTGGGATCCATCGCCATCAACGGAATCACGAATGTCGTGCAGCTATTGGATGTAGCCAATGAACAAGTCATCCCCACTTTCGAAATGGTCGGTGACATGCGTGCCGCCCGGAATAAATTCCTGTATGGTTCCTGGGCCGCGATGGAGCATCTGGACGAGCCGGAAAAACTTGCTTCCTATCTGAAAGCCGCCAGCGAAGGCGTTGATGAATTCCGCAAAGCGCAGGAAGTGTACGATCCAATTCCAAGAACGCCGGAAGAAGACAAGTCATATCAAACCGTCAAACCTCTTTTTGCGGAATACTATGCAACGATGGACAAAGTTCTGGCTTTGATCGGTTCAGCTGACCCCGCAAAAGCCAAAGAGGCCGAACTTCTTCTGGACGGACGATTTGTGGAAATCGGCAAAAAGGTGCGTGACTGGAATATCGCTGTCACGGACATCTATTCGCAAATGGCAAAAGATGGCGTCAAGCAGGCCAGCTCCACTGAAGCTTACGTTAAAAATCTGATTTACTTGGTGTCTGCGGCCACCGGCATTTCCGTTTTTGCGGTCCTTCTGTGGATTGCAGCCAAGATTGCTTCTTCCGTAGGATCGGTCGCAGATCGTCTTACAACCGCCGGCGGCCAAGTGGCATCCGCAGTTGAACAGCTGAACGAAGCAGGCAACTCTTTGTCTCAGTCTTCTACTGAAGCAGCCGCTTCCCTGGAAGAAACTGTGGCAGCTCTGGAAGAAATGACTTCCATGGTTCAGATGAATTCTGACAACGCCAAACAAGCCGCCGCTTTGTCTGCAAGCTCGCGTGATTCCGCTGAACAGGGTGAAAAAGAAATCCAGCACCTGATCACCTCCATGACTTCGATTTCTCAATCTTCCAAAAAGATCGAAGAAATCATTCATGTGATCGATGATATCGCCTTCCAGACCAATTTGCTGGCGCTGAATGCCGCGGTTGAGGCCGCCCGTGCCGGTGAGCAAGGTAAAGGCTTTGCGGTGGTGGCGGAAGCTGTCAGAACTTTGGCACAAAGAAGTGCGGCGTCCGCCAAGGACATCTCTTCCCTGATCAAAGATTCCGTGGCTCAGATCGAAGAGGGCAGCGCGACAGCGGACAAGTCCGGTGCTGTTCTGACGAACATTGTAAACTCGATCAAAAAAGTTTCTGACCTGAACAACGAAATCGCCGCGGCAAGCTCTGAGCAGACCACCGGCATCCAGCAAATCGGTAAAGCCATGAACCAGCTGGATCAGGCCGCACAAAGCAACGCCGCATCCGCTGAAGAGATTGCCGCAACCAGTGGCGAGATCAACAATCTGGCAACGACGTCCTTAAATCTGACCGTGGAACTGAACGAGGTTGTTGTCGGCACGAGCGAAGTGGCCAAGGCCACTTCAAATCCAGAGGCAACTACGAAGTCCAAGCCGAAAACCAAACCGGCTTTGAACAAAAAATCCAATGTTATTCCGATGAAGGCCGTGGCTCCGAAAAAGTCCGCTTCCCAGGATGTGATTCCATTTGATGACGATGAAAGAGCTAAGGTGGGGACGACCGACGGATTCTAGAAATCTGCTCGCAACCCAAAACGTAAGCCAGACTGAAATAGGCGACAACCGCCAGCAGGATCGTGATAAAGAGGGCCAGCATCTGCAGCCCTCTTCCTGTTTGGGCCATCAGCAGTTCGTAAGCCTGCAGCGATATCACCATCCCCGCCCCGGCCAGAACAAACTTCAATGCCGGACGAAACAGCACAGACATCCTGATTCCCGGGGAATACTTTTTCAAAAGTCCCATCAGCAGTACCGCATTTATTAATGCCGCCGCCACACCTGAAATCATCAGCCCTTCAAGCCCCCACTGTCGCATCAGCACCGGAGCCAGCGCCACATGCACCGCCAATGAAACCAAAGCCAGCACCATGGGAACTTTCGTGTTTTTGACGGAATAATAAAGCGGCATCAACACCCGACTGCAGGACACCAGCAACAAACTGACAGCATAGATACGCAAGATCGCCGCCGTCATCTGCACGTCCTGCGCGGTGAACTTGCCCCGCAGGAAAAGAACCTCAATGATCGGTTCAGCCAGGATATAAAGCCCCAGTGCCGCCGGCCACGCCAGAAACAGATTCATCAGGAAGCTTTCTTCGGCCGTTTCCTGGAATTTTTCTTTCAGTCCCCGACTGGCGAAATCACTTAAGCTAGGCAAAAGCGCCGCCCCGATGCTGACGGAAATCAACGACAACGGAAGCTCCAGCAATCGGTCCGCCCAATAGATATAAGAAATCGACCCTTCCGGAAGGGAGCTGGCAAAGTACAGATTCACCAGTGTTGAAAACTGCAAAAGCCCCATACCGATCAACCCCGGCAGCATTCCCCGCACCACGGTTTTTACTTCCGGGGTCCACATCATCGTCTGCAATCGCGGCAGATAGTTTCGCTGTTTTAAAGCCACCGCCAACAGCAGCGCCTGCAACAGCCCCCCGATCAGCACGCCCCACGCCAAACCATCCCCATGCACGGGAAACCACTGCGGCGGCATAAAGGTGAAGACCAGCATAGACACATTTAAAAGCGCTGGGGCCACAGCGGGCAGCCCGAAACTGCCCAGGGCGTTCAAAATCCCCATATAGAAGGCATAAGTGCAGACGAAGAAGACAAACCCAAACATGATCCGCCCCATACGCAGGGTCAGTTCCCACTTGGCGGCATCCAGAGCGTACTCTGAAGAAAGAATCAGACGAAAAAGCGGCTCGACGTAGACAATACCCAGCAGGGTCAAAACCCCTAAAATCACCAAAAGCAGCGAATAAAAGGCATTTGCCAGGTTTCGGGACCGCTGACCGGTGGGATCTTCCGATTGAGTTTGCATGAAAACGGGAATAAAACTCACAGCCAGGGAGCCTTCCCCGAACAGGCGGCGGAACAGATTAGGGATACGGAAAGCCGCGGTCCACGCGTCAGTGACCGCCCGGTCGAACAAAGCCCCCAGGGCAATATCCCGGAAAAGGCCCAAGATGCGGCTCGTTAACGTCCCGGAGGCCATTAAAAAGGCGCTTTTGAGGACCTTTTTGCGATCTTCTTTTAATCCACTTGCTTCGTGAGACACCCTATGTTAATCCCTTTGGTTCGTCTATAAAAGTTACTGTGGAGGTTATCCCTTGGCAAATCATAAGTCTGCAGCAAAAAGAGCTCGTCAGTCTATCCGTAAAACTGCTGTTAACAATGCTCGTAAAAGCACTGTAAAAACCGCTGAGAAAAAACTTGTTAAAGCTATCGAAGCGAAAGATCTGAAAGCTCTTCCTGAATTGTTGAAGAACTTCTCTTCTCAAGTAATGAAAGCTGCAAAAACTGGCGTTATCAAGAAAGAAACTGCATCCCGCAAGATCAGCCGTCTTTCTACTCGCGCTTCTGCAACGAAGTAATTGGGTTTAATTCAACTCTGATTGGGTTCGCGCTGATACAAAGGCGCGAATTTGTCGTTTTGTAGAAAACGCGATCTGATTGAAGCTCAATCCGTGGGTGACTTTATGGTCACCCTCTTTTTTTTGCGTCGAACGAACCACGCCGCGAAGGAAGACAAAGTCCCCACCCGGCACCTGGAAACTGACCACCACCTCGTGGCCCTCGGTCAGAACGTAATCGGTGACAATGGACATACCACCCTCGCCGATTTCTCCGGATTCACAGACAAAGTAAGTCCCATCGCACAGGATACCGATCTTGCGTTTCATCGCACGACGCGGATACTGGCGGCGGAAATAACCTTTATCTTCAAATGCAGAGTTGGCTTTGTTCATCACAAAGCTTATCGGTCTATTCAGCTATCAACTTGAAATTGTCTGCACTCCAGCTTCGCTGGAGTAGTTCACATGGCGTATTGAGTGCCGCAGGTCTTTAAAACCAGGTTTTCCAGCCAGATGTGACTGGACAATGGTGAGGACTTCAAAGCCTTGTCTGTCTCAGACAGAACCACCAGGGTTTGTTCCAGCTTTTTAGCAGTCCAAAGTCGGGCCTGATCCAGATAGCTTTCCAGGAAATAAGGCGGCACCTGAGCGAAATGCGCAAGCTTCGCTCCATGCAGGCCTTCTTCCATTCCCCGCTTCAAAGTCAGCAGGATACGCACGTGGCGGGCCACCAAAGACACGATCCCGATCTCGTTCTGCCCCTGATCCAGCAAGTGAACCAAAAGCTCCAGCGCCTTTACACGGTCGTTTTCGCCGATGGCCTTGGTAAAATCAAAAACGTTTTCTTCCTTGGAGCGAGACACAGCCTGAGCCACGTCTGCCACTTCAATACGGCGCTCGCCCACGAATTCGCCCAGCTTCTTAAGCTCCCCTTCGATTTCCGTCAGGTGATGCCCCACCAGCTTATGCAAAAGCAGGATGGCATCGTTACTGATCGTCAAACCCAGGGACTGGGCGATGTAGTTGATCCAGGAAGGAATCTGATTTTCGTAAGGCTTTTTGAATTCAACACAGTCGGCTTTGTCGAGCAAAAGACGGATCTGTTTTTTACGCTTGTCCACGCGGGACGCCAGAATCACAAAAACGGTGCTGTCCACCGGGGATTCAAACAGGGCCTCAAGCTCGGCCCATTCCTTGTCGGTAAGTTCCTGAGCTTCTTTCAAGATCACCAGACGACGCTGAGCCATCATCGGCAAAGTTTCAACGGCATCACGCACGGACACCACATCGGCATCAGAGGCATAGAACAGGCTGTAATTGAAATCCACCGCCCCTTCAGTCAGGACAGAGTACTTGAAACGCTCAACGGATTGGTTCAACAGGTAAGGCTCTTCACCGAAAAGGAAATACAATGGCGCAGTCTGACCTTTTTCAAGATCGCGATAAAATTTCTGCGCATCGATGAGTGCCACGAGTTGAATATCCTTCTAGAAGTTTTCAGTGATACGATCATGGGCCTCGGACATAATGTCATAAGCCATGAGGTCAATGTTCTGCCTTCGCGCAGAAAGATTGTAAAGCGGATTTATAGAGTTAACACCGGCCAGCGTTACCTGAGGTGCTGCGTATGTTCTTTCTCCACTGAAGGACCCACTCCACAGCTCTGTTCCATCTGCCTGACGCACGACTTTCACCGTCACATTCAGCAAGATACGATACTCTGACGCAACAACAGTTCCATTGGGCAAATAAGGCGCGGAAGAGTCCCCGGCCACACGTTTTGCACCAGGAAGATACTGAACAGAATCAATCTGCCCGATCACTGCCACTTCCGACAAAGAATTGTCCACAATTCGGGCAACTCGCGAGCGCTGGAATTCCTGAATCAGTGTGTTTGTGAACGCCACTTCGATCCCGGTTTCCTGTGTTTTATTTTTGAAAATCGGCACAGAAATCTGCTTGTAGCCGCCCGGAATACTGCGCGTGCCACTGCCCAGACGATAAGCACATCCCGAAAGGAATAGCGACAGAATCAGAGTGATGCGAAAAGCTTTAAATATTGCGTCCACGGCCCCAGTTGAGTATAAATTTAGCAGGAAGTCATCACAGAAATGGTGACTGCGCGACGCAATCAAGGAAGAAATATGGCAACTCAAGACGATTACAGTTTGCTGGCTCCGGGACCCGTCAATATTCATCCTGAGGTGCGCAAAGCGCTGGCACTGCCGATGATTCACCATCGCACTCCGGAATTCGATAAAATCCTTAAGAAAGTTCTGACTCAGATCAAAACTGTTTTTCAGACCGAACAAGATGTCTATCTTTTGACCTCCACCGGCTCTGGCGGGATGGAAGCTTTACTGGTCAACACCTTGTCACCAGGCGACAAAGTTATTGCCATTGTTTCAGGCAAATTCGGCGAGCGTTGGGCTGATATGGCCGCCCACTTTGGCGCCAAAGTTCTGACCCTCAATGTCCCTTGGGGTGAAGCCGTCAAAGTTTCTGAAGTGGAAGAACTGCTGCAGAAAAATCCCGACACCCGCGCCGTGCTTTGCCAGGCGTGCGAAACCAGCACGGCCGTCGCCCACCCGATTGAAGCTTTGGGTAAAATCATTCAAAAGTACCCCGACACTTTGTTCCTGGTGGATGCCATCACCGCACTGGGTGCTTACCCGCTGCCGATGGACGCCTGGGGCATTGACGGGATCGTCGCGGGATCGCAAAAAGCCTTTATGCTGCCGACAGGTTTGTCACTGCTTTCGTTTTCGAAAAAGGCGTGGAGATTCATCCCCAATGCCAAATCACCAAGATATTATTTTGACATCCGCAAAGAACAAAAAGCCAACGCTGCCGGTGAAACCTTCTATTCTTCCAATGTCGCTTTGATCCGTGCTTTGGATGTGGTGTTGTCCATGATTTCCCAGCAGGGCTTGGAAAAACTTTTCCACGACATTCACCGTCGCGCAGAATTCACCCGCATCTTTGGTCTGAAACTGGGTTTCACTTTATATGCACAATCCCCCAGCAACTCGGTGACTGCTTTGTTAGTGCCACCACAGATGGACGGACAAAAAATCCGCCTGCATCTGGAGGAAGTTCACAACATCACCATCATGGGCGGACAGGATCAGGCCAAAGGCCGAATCATCCGCGTGGGTCACATGGGCTACATCCAGGATCACGAACTGATTCGCCTGGTGGAATGCCTGGGACACACCCTGCGCCACTTTGATTCGGACTTTATGTCGTTAGAACATATTTCCAATATCACTACCGAGGCAAAAAACTGGCTGGAGCAAAATCCGTGAAGAAAAAAATCCTGATCACCGACCGCTTCGCGCAAGACAGCTTCCTGTACTTGCAGCAGCACAGCCAATTTGAAGTTGTTCGCAGCGACAACCCCCAGCACCTGCCACTGGAACATCTGGTCAGTGCCAACGCCCTGATCATTCGCAGCCGCACTAAAATTGACGAAGAACTTTTGAAAAAGGCCCGCCAACTGCAGCTGATTGTGACTTGCACCAGCGGCTTTGATCACATTGATCTGGAAGCCACGCAAAAATGGGGCGTGACTGTCATGCACACACCGACGGCGAACATTGAATCGGCCGCTCAGTTAACCTGGGGCTTGGTTTTGTCGTGCGTGA
Source organism: Bdellovibrio bacteriovorus str. Tiberius (assembly GCF_000317895.1). Classification (NCBI taxonomy): domain Bacteria; kingdom Pseudomonadati; phylum Bdellovibrionota; class Bdellovibrionia; order Bdellovibrionales; family Pseudobdellovibrionaceae; genus Bdellovibrio; species Bdellovibrio bacteriovorus. The sequence continues at coordinate 1,537,452 of NC_019567.1, read as the reverse complement.
ACAACATTCAGGCCGCGCACAAAATGGTGAAGGCTGGCGAATGGAACCGCGATCAAATCACCGGCATTGAACTGGCCGGCAGAAACTATGGCATTGTGGGCCTGGGACGCATTGGATCCCGCGTGGCCGAACTGGCGCAAGCCTTCGGGATGAATGTTGTCGCTTACGACCCTTATCAGGAAGACGAGGTCTTTGAACGTCTGCACATTCCCCGCCTCAGCTACGAAGAGGTTTTAAAAACCGCCGATGTCATCAGCTTCCACGTGCCAAAAACACTTGAAACCGAGCACATGCTGAACCGCTCGCAGTTTGAATACATCCACCGCGGGATTGTTCTGATCAACACATCCCGAGGATCGGTCATCAACGAAAACGATCTGTGCGAAGCCCTGGAAAAAGGCTGGCTGCGCTCGGTGGGTTTGGACGTTTACGAAAAAGAGCCCTTGAACAGAAACTCTAATTTGCTGAAATACCCGAACCTGGTTTTGACTCCGCACATTGGAGCCAATACAGAGGACGCGTTCTTTAAAGCCTCCCAGATTGCAGCTAATAAGCTTATGGCCTTTTTTGTGGACGGATCGACGTCTGACACCCTCCCGCCAAGGGCCCCTTGGTATGGGGCGGCTCCATTTAAGGGCGAATAAACTTGCCTGACATCCCCTCTTTGAGAGACATTTCTAGGGTCTGTTTTAAGAGGGACGTATTATGTCAGGCGTTGTTGTAGTCGGTGCTCAGTGGGGCGATGAAGGTAAAGGTAAACTGATCGACGTGTTCGCTGAAAAAGCGGACATGGTTGTGAGATATCAAGGTGGAGCCAACGCAGGCCACACCCTTGTAGTGAACGGACAAAAAACCGTTCTGCATCTTGTTCCCAGCGGCATCCTGCGCCCGGAAACAACATGTGTGATCGCCTCCGGCGTCGTGATCGATGTATTTTCGATCCGCGATGAAATCAGAAAGCTTAAAGACACAGGCTTTTTGCAAAACCCAAAACAACTTTTGATCTCTGATACGGCGACTTTGATTTTGCCATATCATAAAGCTCTGGACGCTGCTCGCGAAGCCGCGTTAAGCGATGGCAAGATCGGCACCACCGGCAAAGGCATCGGCCCGGCTTACGAAGACCGCGCTTCCCGCCGCGCGATTTTGTTCGGTGATCTTTTCGACAAAGACAATCTGAAAAAGAAATTGGAACTGGCACTGACTGAAAAGAACTTCATGCTGGAGAACTACTACAAAGGCCCAACGTTCAAAGCCGATGATCTGATCAAGGATCTTCTGGCCGTGGCTGAAGAACTGGCTCCGTACCGCACGAAGGACACTTCGCTGTTTATCAGCAAAAGTTTGAAGTCCGGAAAAAGAGTTCTGTTCGAAGGCGCGCAAGGCACGATGCTGGATATTCTGCACGGAACATATCCGTTTGTGACAAGCTCTTCCACTCTGGCCTCCAACGCGTGCGCCAGTGCCGGTATCGGCCCTGCCAGCGTTCAGAAAGTCATCGGCGTGTTCAAAGCCTACACCACTCGCGTGGGCAGCGGTCCATTCCCGACTGAACTGAATGATGAAATCGGCAAAAAGATCCAAACCGACGGTCACGAGTTTGGTTCCACCACGGGCAGAAGCCGTCGTTGTGGTTGGTTGGACTTGGTTGCCTTGAAATACGCAATCCGTGTGAATGGTATTACGAATCTGGCGATGATGAAATTAGACGTACTGACGGGCCACGATCGCATCGGCGTGTGCACAGCGTACAAACTAAACGGCGAAATCATCACCGATCTGCCAACGTCACCGTATGAACTGGAAAAAGTGGAACCCGTGATCGAATGGATCCCTGGTTGGACTCAAGATTTGACGAAAGTAAAAACACTTTCGGATCTTCCGCGCCCAACAACGAACTACATTGACTATCTGGGCTCACAATTGGGCACACCGATTGACGTAATTTCCGTCGGACCGGGCCGAGAACAGACACTGTGGGTCAAGCCTTTGTTCAACAATTAAGCAGAGTTAGCAGTTTTTAGGGGGCCTTTGCTCAGAGCTTGAGCAAAGGCCTTTTTTTTATCAAAAAATCGCAAAAATATTTAAAAAACTGCAAGAAAGTGTATTGACTTTGGACCCCTCTTACTACAAATTAGCACTTCCTCAAACGGACAGTGGTTCGCTAGCTCAGCTGGTAGAGCACTTCACTTTTAATGAAGGGGTCGATGGTTCGAATCCATCGCGAGCCACCATTTTTAGTTCGTTTGTTTTCTCTAAACGTTCCCATCGTCTAGGGGCCTAGGACACCTCCCTTTCACGGAGGATACAGGGGTTCAAATCCCCTTGGGAACGCCAATTTGTTTTATCGACTAACCCAGAGTCTAAAAGCTCTGGGTTTTGTTTTTTCTGAACCTCTTCTTCAATCATCTTTTCCTTTATATTACTGAGAGTTAGGAACGGACGCCGTGGTTCTAACAAAAGCTCTTTCTCGTTCAATTTTGGGTTCGAATAGAGCTTTTTCAGTATTTGCAGTCGCTCTTCCTCACTTCCTTGTTTCCAAAGTGATTTCAGATTGATAGCGAGTTCGAATACACGTTGGGCTGTTATCTTCCAAGAATCGTCTTGAGACAGCTTTATTTCTTCTAACAGCTTCTCGTTCTTTGTTATTTCATCTTGGAATCTTTGAGACTGCCTTTTGTATTCCTGGGAGTCCAAACCTCCAGCCAGGTAAAGATCCATTAGCTTGTCTTTCTTTTCATGCAGCTCTGCAATTGATACCTGCACCCTACGGGCTTCAACCTCTACATTCTTCCTAGCGGCTAGGTCATACTCATTCAATGCCAAAGATACTCTCTCTGCCATTTCCGGAGTCATAGAAAGCCCACCAAGGGCAGACTCAAACTGCTCCCACAAATGCCCCTCAGTGACGTACTTTAAGCTTTTATGGAGCTTTCTGGAGTTAGCACAGCGATAGTATTCAAAACGACGAACTGTGCCCTTCTTTTTGTTTTTCTTTTCCTTTGGGTCATAGACAATCTGAAGACCACACTCCGGATGGGAGCAACGAAGCCAGCCACCTGAAAACAATGCTTGCAGATGCTTGGTGCGATTGTATGTACCCTTAAGACCAAAGCTTGCCTTCACCAACTGAAGTGTCTGCCTGTCGATGATAAGATCATGATTGCCCTTGTATTCAATCCCTTGCCAGTCGAATGAGCCCCAATAAAATTTGTTTTTAAGCCGCTCCTCCACTCCATGAACAGAATAGCTATAGCGCTTCGAGGGAGGAACTAAGTTTTCACTTAAGATTCGATCTCTAATTTGCTCAATCGTCATGCCTTGAGAGCGGAGTTCAAACTCTCGGCGCACCCAACGTAGATTTCCTTCATTCGTATC